>NZ_JABWQY010000014.1:0-157846 GCF_014268685.1 Pseudomonas sp. SWRI92 | reverse complement strand
AGCATTGGAACCACCTGATCCCATCCCGAACTCAGCAGTGAAACGATGCATCGCCGATGGTAGTGTGGGGTTTCCCCATGTGAGAGTAGGTCATCGTCAAGATTAAATTCCGAAACCCCTATCTGCTGACGCAGGTAGGGGTTTTGTTTTTGCGTCAAAAAATAGGATGACCTAATGATCATCCTCTTCAGCATCCCTCAATCAAGCCTCAGGCACCGGGCAGCTCAAATCGCCCTCCTTGCATTTCAGATAAGTCTTGAGCGTCTCGATACGCGCCTTCGTAACGGCTGTAATACACTCATTGTGGATCATTGGATAGACGCTACCGCCTTCAACGCCGGACGCAGAAAAGCTGCATTCAGCGTCACGAAAGCCGATCCAGGCACGTTGCGCCTTGACCAGCAGTTGCTTGGCTTCGGCATTGTCCTTCAGGCGCGCTGTGATTTGCTTGTACAAGCTGTTCAGCTCCTTGTCGGCGGCCTTGTTCTCTTGGGCCGAGCACTGGTTCAGGTCACCTTGGCTCGTGGCGTCGGTGCAATCTTCAGCGTGGACAGCGGCGATGAATAACAGGGGGATCAGGGGCAGAAGCAAGCGGCTGGACATTATCTATCTCTCCTTGAGGTAAAACTGCCGGAGGAGTGTACCCAAACAACGCATCGATACAACTTTCCGGTTGGCCTAGCGGTCTTACAGGCCTACTGTTAAACACAGGAGGTGACCCCATGCATTTATCCGATCGTATCGAAAGAAAGATCCTACTGAAGGCGCCGCGTTCACAAGTCTGGCGCGCTCTGGCCAATGCTGAGACCTTCGGCCAATGGTTTGGTGTAAACCTCGCGGGCAAACGGTTCGTTGCGGGTGAGCGCACCCAAGGGCAGATCACCTATCCGGGGTATGAGCATCTTGTCTGGGATGTGGCGGTGGAACGCGTCGAGCCCGAGCGGGTGTTCTCATTTCGCTGGCATCCTTACGCCGTCGATCCGCAAACCGATTACTCCCAGGAATCTGAAACCCAAGTGCAGTTCGAACTCGAAGACATGAATGGAGGGACCTTGCTAAAGGTGGTGGAGTCGGGTTTCAAAAAGATTCCCGAGGCGCGCCGACTCAAGGCCTTCCGCATGGACAGTCGCGGCTGGGATGAGCAGATGGCGAACATTGAAGAGTTTCTGAGCAAATCGTGATGGCTACCCAGGGTAGCGATACCTGACGGGACTAGGGGTTTGCGGAAGGGAGCGTATGGCGAATGGCTTACACTCGGTGGTAGCTATTTCCTCTATTTCACTTTGGATCCGAGGCGTAATCTGGACTTATCCACTGAGCACAGGGAGTGCTCAGGATCAGGGAAGATCGGCCTTGCAAGGATTGCTATCGACAGGGAGTCGTAATGGTCTTGGAAAAACCCGCTTAGGCGGGTTTTTTTTCGTCCTTTAAAAGATCAGAAGGCGTTGTGTAGCCAAACGCTTACACCGCGATGCTGCTTTGTCGTCTTTGCTCATCAAGGTGACGGGGCTAATCTGTGTCTACCCACTGAGCACAGGGAGTGTTCGGGGTCACGGATGACGGGGCCAGGCACGGAATGCCAGACAGGAGTCAAACTGGTCCTCAAAAAACCCGCCTAGGCGGGTTTTTTTTCGTCTTGAAGAAAGTAGGTCCCTCATGCTGGTCTTGCTGCATGGGTTCAGAGTAGGGGGAGTCGGGTGCGGTCGTTAGTCGGAAACTGCCCTGCGTTTGCCTGATCCTGTTTGCGTGCAGACTCAGGCGCTGCTGGCTTGCAACGCCATGGCACGCAGGCGGGCGATGTCCTTGCTCGGCGAGGCGCCGAATAGACGGCTGTATTCACGGCTGAACTGCGAAGGGCTTTCATAGCCCATCTTGTAGCCGATTGACGAAACGTCGCTGTTCTCTGCCAGTAAAAGTCGCCGGGCTTCTTGCAGACGCAACTGTTTTTGATATTGCAGCGGGCTCATGGCGGTCACGGCTTTGAAACGATGATGCAGTGCCGAGGCGCTGAGATTGATCATCTGCGCCAGGCTTTCGATGCTCAGCGGTTCGGCGTAATGCGTGTTGAGCCACTCGATGGCGCGGCTGATGCGGTGTGTCTGGGTGTCAGGAATGGCAATCTCATGCAGGCGTCGGCCTTGGGAACCCCGCAACAATCGATAAAAAATCTCCTGCTGGGCCAAGGGGGCGAGGGTCGCAATGTCGTCCGGACTGTCCAGCAGTCGCAGCAAGCGCAGCATTGCGTCGAGCAGGGGCTCATCGATTCGGTCGAGAAACAACCCGCGATCGGCTCTTTCGGTTGGCACGCCGATTGGGCTGGCGTCGGCGATCAGCCGGCAGATTTGTGCCGGGTCGATGTCCAGGCGGATGCACAGGTACGGTTGATCGGGGCTAGCCTCGATCACCTGGCCGGCCAACGGTAGCGTCACCGAGACCACCAGGTAGTTAAGCGGATCATAAACGTAGCGTTCGTCCGCGAGCGTGACCTCTTTGCGCCCTTGAACAATCACGCACAGCCCAGGCTTATGCACGACGTGCAAGGCTTCGGTGGGATGGTCGCTACGGATCAGGTGCAACGCCTCTATAGCCGTGGCATGAACGCCATATTCCGGCGCGAAGCGCTTCATCAAGTTCGCCAGTTCGGCGCGACGCAGGTCTACGCCATTATCAGGCGCGATGGTGATGGAGGTGGATACCGACATGCCGATCAATCTCCCTGCCCAATTCAATGGATCGCGCTAGTAAAGCCGATTGCAGTCGCGACGACCAGAGGCGTTATCGTTACAGGATCGTGCAAGTGCGCAGGAGAATCCGGCTAACCCAAGCGTCGGAAGGCCTCTTAATCTGGACCTGTCAAAACGCTCCCTCCGGGGCCAACGTATCCAGACGAGGAAATCATCATGTCCGATATTCAAAGCAAAGTAGTGGTCATCACTGGCGCAAGCAGCGGGATTGGCGAGGCGGCGGCGCGGTTGCTGGCCGCCCGGGGTGCTTCTGTTGTGCTTGGCGCCCGGCGCGTGGACCGCTTGCAAGCGCTGGTGGAGGAACTTCAAGCCGCGGGCCAGCAGGCCGCCTGCCGAGCCGTGGACGTGACCCGTCGTGACGACGTCCAGAGCCTGATCGATTTCGCTGTCGAAAGATTCGGACGGGTTGATGTCATCGTCAACAACGCCGGGGTCATGCCGCTCTCCAAGCTCGAGGCGCTGAAAGTCGAGGAATGGGATCGCATGATCGACGTCAACATTCGTGGCGTGCTTCATGGCATCGCCGCCGGTTTGCCGCTGATGCAGCGCCAACGCAGCGGCCAGTTCATCAACATTGCTTCCATCGGTGCCTACACCGTCAGCCCCACGGCCGCTGTGTACTGCGCGACGAAATTTGCTGTACGGGCGATTTCCGAGGGCCTGCGCCAGGAGGTCGGTGGCGATGTTCGCGTGACGGTGATTTCACCTGGCGTGACCGAGTCGGAACTGGCCGAAAGCATTTCCGACGAAGGCGGGCGCGCCGAGATGCGCGAGTTCCGCAAGATTGCCATTCCCGCCGAGGCCATTGCCCGGGCCATTGCCTATGCGGTCGAGCAACCGGCGGACGTGGACGTCAGCGAACTGGTGGTGCGGCCGACGGCCAGCCCGTTCTAAACCAGGCACTTTATTGGAGTGCCTGGCTTGATCGCTTTACGCCGATTCCAACCGCGCCGCGGCCCGCTGGGTGATCTGCGAGCGCACCCGGAACGACTCCGCCGAGCGCCGGTTGGCCTCTTCGAGCACCTGCGTCGGTGCGCTGTCCGGAGAACCTGCGGCGAACGGTGGAGCCGGCGCGTATTCAAGCTGCAGTTGGACCAGTTCGGCGGTGTCCTGGTCGAACAGCTCTGCTGCCAGGGTCAAGGCAAAATCGATTCCTGCGGTGATACCGCCGCCGGTGAACAGGTTGCCGTCGCGGACCACGCGATCGTTGACCGGCGTCGCTCCCAAGGGCTGCAACAGACTGTGGAAGGCCCAGTGGGTGGTGGCACGTTTGCCACGCAACAGTCCCGCCGCGCCGAGTACCAGCGAACCGGTGCACACCGAAGTGATGTACTTGGCGTGGGCCGCCTGGCGCTTGATGAACGTCAGGGTCTGCTCATCTTCCATCAACGGGCCGACGCCGCTGCCGCCGGGGACGCAGATGACGTCGAGTTTCGGGCACTCCTCGTAAGTGGTGGTTGGCAGCAGGACGAGTCCGGTGCTGGAGGTGACGGGCGCCAGGTCTTTCCAGATCAGGTGGATTTTCACATCCGGCAACGAGGCCAGCACGTCGTACGGGCCGGTGAGATCCAGCTGCTGGACCTGAGGGAATAACAGAAAACCGATCTGCAACGTCATGTCGCTTTCTCCTTTGAATAGTGCCCGAGGGGTGGACGGTTTTAGTTTAGGTCCGTAGTCTTTGGCTTATTCGCCAATAAGCCCTCGAATTACGCCAATATGCCCAATCAGCCGAAAACCATTCATGTGCTGGCCTTCGCCAACGTGCAAGTGCTTGATGTCACCGGGCCTTTGCAGGTATTCGCATCGGCCAACGATCTGCTCCGTGGGCAAGGCCTGCCGGTGCCGTACGCGCCGACGGTCATTGCCGCCGGTGGTGGGGCGGTGATGTCGTCGGCGGGATTGGCGCTGATGGCCGAACCGCTGCCCAGCGAAGCCAGCGACACGCTGCTGATCGCCGGCGGTTGGGGCGTTTACGAAGCCGCCGAGGATCCAGCCTTGGTGGCTTGGGTCAAGGCACAAGGGCTGCGTTCGCGCAGGGTGGCGTCGGTGTGCACTGGGGCGTTTCTGCTGGCGGCCAGTGGATGGCTGGACGGACGCCGGGTGGCGACTCACTGGACCCGCTGTGAACAACTGGCCCGGCAACATCCAAAACTACAGGTCGAACCCAATCCAATTTTTATCAACGACGGTCCGGTGTGGACCTCCGCCGGGGTCACCGCCGGGATCGACCTGGCGTTGGCGCTGGTCGAAGAAGACTTGGGCCGAGCGGTGGCCCTGGAGGTTGCGCGGCACTTGGTGGTGTTTCTCAAGCGCCCCGGTGGGCAATCGCAATTCAGCGCTACGTTGGCGCTACAGAAGCAGGGCGGTCGCTTCGATGAGTTGCATGCATGGATTGCCGAAAATCTCATCCAAGACCTGGGCTTATCGAGCCTGGCCGCCAAGGTCGGCATGAGTGAGCGCAGCTTTGTGCGCCACTACCGCACCGAGACCGGCCAGACCCCGGCCCGTGCCGTAGAGCTGATTCGCGTGGAAACCGCTCGGCGCCTGCTAACCGACA
The DNA here is from genome assembly GCF_014268685.1 of Pseudomonas sp. SWRI92. Lineage (NCBI taxonomy): Bacteria > Pseudomonadati > Pseudomonadota > Gammaproteobacteria > Pseudomonadales > Pseudomonadaceae > Pseudomonas > Pseudomonas sp. SWRI92. The sequence goes on along the minus strand of NZ_JABWQY010000014.1, from coordinate 152,545 downwards.
GCACCGTGCCGATCAAACGCGTAGCGGTGCAGTGTGGGTTCGGCAGCGAGGAGACCCTGCGTCGAAGCTTCATGCGCGCGATGGACGTAACCCCTCAGGCCTATCGCGAGCGTTTCGCGATCAGCCCTCAAGCAGGTCCAGCAGCGCCTTGAGCGTCGCTTCGGGCGCCTCCTGGGGAATATTGTGGCCGACGCCGGCCAACACGCGACGTTCATAGCGCCCGGTGAAATGCCCGGCATCGTCATCGTGTTCGGACGGCGGGCCCACGCCGTCATTGGCCCCGCACAGGGAAATGCTCGGCACACCGATGGCCGGTTGCGCCGCCAGCTTTTCTTCCATCCACTCAAGGGCCGGGTCCCCCGGCGCGTACCCGAAACGATGGCGGTAGGAGTGAATCACCACCTCGACAAAATCCGGGTTATCGAATGAAGGGGCGGTGAGCGGATACAGCTCGGCGCCGCGTTGCCAGGTCGGCGACCACAGGCGCCAAAGCAATTGGCACAATTCACGCCGGTTTTGTCTCAGGCCTTCGACGCCCCGGGCGGTGTGAAAGTAATATTGGTACCACAGGCGATGTTCATCTTCGGGCCCCAGCGGTTGGGTCGAATGAGGAATGTCCTGCAAGTTATAGCCGTCGCCCGTGACCAGGCAGCGCACGCGTTCGGGCCACAGGGCGGCGACGATGCAGGCGGCGCGGCCCCCCCAGTCATAGCCGCACAGCGCCGCTTGCGGGATATCGAGCGCCTGCATCAGGTCCAGCAGGTCCTGGGCCAGTGCCGCTTGCTGGCCGGAGCGGGCGATAGCGGGGTTGTTGAACCGGGTCGGGCCATAGCCGCGCAGGTACGGCACGACGACTCGATAACCGCGTTGGGCCAGGGCCGGCGCAACCTCGTCAAAGGCTCGTGGGTCGTAGGGAAATCCATGCAGCAGAATCACTGGCTCACCGCTGGCGGGGCCGTGTTCCTCATAGGCGATGCGCAGCAGTGGCGTCACCGCGAAATTCACCTTGGGTGCAGCTGTCATGTTGGCCTCCGGCATCGCTCGGTTGTGGTCAGGCGGGTTCCTGGTTCACGTATTTGGCGCGGTCCGGGGTGAAGGTCACGACCATGTTCGTGCTGGAACAGGTCAAGGTCCGTTCCTGGGTCAGATCGATGTCCAAGTCCTCGCCGCGCAGGCCCTGCCATTGGGCCAGGTACTTGAGACAACCGAATTTTGCGTTCTTCTTCAGGCTGCGGCTGACGCCGCCTTTCCAACCCAGCACCGGCAATTCACCGGCCAGGCAACGGTGTGCCAGTTCAGGAAATCTCGCCGCTCGATCGCGGCCGATTTCCCAGCATTTGATCAAGCCTTTGTCCTGGTCGTTCCACAGTTCTTCTCGGTTCAAGCCTGTTCGAGGCGCGGTGGTGATGGGGCGTTTGATGTGCGTCATATCGGATCCTTGAATCGGGTTTATCGGGCAGCTCCGCTGCACCCGTGAGTGCATCGATCTTAGGAGAGGGGGGCGGGGCTGGCAACCTGAAGTGGGGCGTGGCCATCAAATTTGTACAGCTTTTGTGGCGAGGGGATTTAGCGAAACGTCGCACCGCCCCGCTGGGCTGTGAAGCAGCCCCAAGTGTGCATCTCGGTATACCGGGATAAGCGCGTAAACTTCTAGAGGGGCTGCTGTGCAGCCCAGCGGGGATAAATCCCCTCGCCACAAGAGTGATTTGGTCCTATAAAAATTGTGGCAAGTCAGAATTTTCCGACGAGTAGTGGCGGTTGGTGGTTCGGAAGCGCCGGGGATAGGCTTTGTCCGTCGCTGCAAAATCAGCGACCGGGCTTGGTCGTCCGGGTTTAGAATGGCGCACGGTGCCGCGCGAGCGGCTGGCTGCTTTATGGCTGACTGTGCGTGGGAGGGCTCCGGGCCCTGCCGGGTTTCCATTCCCTGGTCGACCAACCTGCGTACAGTTCGCCACCCCTCCGCTTGGTCGCGGAAATGGCGGACTCCACTTTTGAATGGAGCTGCACGTCATGGTCAAGATCACCCCCAATCCCCCCAAAAAAGCCGAGAACCTCTCCGCCTACACCCGGCTCGACTCGCAAGAGCACCGCGAAGCGGCTGATCGCGCATTACGCATGCACTTATCGCCCGACACCCCAGCCAAGCCCGACACCCAGCAAGGCCAGGTCTTTTGCGTGGTGCCCGGTCTCAACACCGAATCCCTGCTGACCACCCTCAGCGAAACCCTGGCCTCGGCCAATGCGATGGCCAGTGACCTGGCATTCGACCTGGAAGGCTCACGGCGGCATGTGGCGTTGTGGCTTCAGCAGTTGATCGAGCTGGGCACCTTACTGGTCAACCGTGCCCTGAATGACATCGAACTGGCGGAGCCAACTCGGTAGTCGAAACACCGCCACAAAATCCGAAGCGTTGAGCACCGCTCACGGCTGCCAGTGATTTTTCTCCCCGCTCAACTTGCGGTCCAGAAAGCTCGCCGCGCTGATCAGCGCCAAATGGCTCAACGCCTGGGGCAGGTTGCCGAGATGGTAGCCATGGCTGTCGAATTCCTCGGCATACAGCCCCAGCGGATTGGCATAGCGCAGCAGTTGCTCGAACTCCAGCTGGGCTTTCTCCACGCGGCCGGCGCGGGCCAAGCATTCGACGTACCAGAATGAGCAGGCGACGAACGAACCCTCGGTACCGCTGAGGCCATCGATGGGGCTGTCGTCGTTGCGATAGCGGTACACCATGCCGTCGCGCACCAGGTCCTTTTCGATGGCGTCCAGCGTCGACAGCCAGCGCGGGTCGCGGGCGCTGACGAAGCGCACCAGCGGCATCAGCAACATCGAACCGTCGAGCGCGGTGCTGCCCAGGCGCTGGACGAAATGCTGGTGTTCGTCGTTCCAGAAATTCGTCCAGATGTCTTCATAGATAGCCTGGCGAGTCTCGTCCCACTGGGTGAACGGGGCGGGCAGGGAACGTTTGCTCGCCAGGCGAATGGCGCGGTCCACCGCGACCCAACACATCAGCCGCGAATGCAGAAAATGTTGCTTTTCGCCGCGCATCTCCCAGATGCCCACGTCCTTGTCCTGCCAGATTTCGCAGACCTGATCGACCACATCGACGGTGTGTTTCCAGCCTTGGTGGGAGATGGCTTCGCCGTATTTGTTGACCAGATACACTGCGTCCATCAGCTCACCGAAAATATCCAGCTGCACCTGCTGGTAGGCCAGGTTGCCGATGCGCACTGGCCGAGCGTTGCCGTAGCCGCTCAGATGGGTCAATTCGGTTTCCGGCAGTTCGAGCCGGCCATCCAGGCCGTAAAGGATATTGAGCTTGGTCGGTTGGTCGCGGCAGTCGCTGACGCGGCCGCGCAGCCAGCGCATGTAGGCGTTGGCCTCGTCGATAAAGCCCAGGCGCATGAATGCATAGACGGTGAACGAGGCGTCGCGGATCCAGGTGTAGCGGTAGTCCCAGTTGCGCTCACCGCCGCGGCTTTCCGGCAGACCGAAGGTGGCGGCTGCGATGATGGCGCCCTGCTTGCGCGAGGTCAGTAGTTTCAGCGCCAGCGCGGAGCGATTGACCATCTCTCGCCAGCGTCCGCGGTAGTTCGATTGGCTGATCCAACCGCGCCAGAACGCCAGGGTTCGCTCCAGGCACAGGGCGCTGGTGTCATCGACCAGACGCGCATCGTCGATGCCGCCCAGCAGGAACTCGGCGGTCTGGCCTTGCTCCAGGGTGAACTCGGCCGTCGCGGCCTGGCCGTCCAATGTCATGGCCTGATCGGCGCACAAACGCAGGCTCGGCTGTTGAGGGGCCTTGAAGATAACGTGGTCACCGTCCCTGCGCGCGGTGGTCGCCGCGCGGGAATAATCATGGCGCACCGCGCAACGCATGCGGAAGGTCGCGCTGCCGACAGTCATGCGCACCCTGCGCATCAACACGGGCAAATCGTCCTCGCTGTCGCCGATGGGCAGCAGGTCGGTAATCTCCACCACCACGCCGTCGCTCAGCCAACGGGTTTGCAACACATTGGTGTCGGGCAGGTAGATTTGCTGGCGGCGGGCATCCGGCAGGTCCGGAGCGAGTTGGAAGATGCCCGCTTCGGGGGTGTCCAACAGCGAACAGAAGATCGACGGGCTGTCGAACTCCGGCCAGCAGAAAAAATCCACGCTGCCTCGATCATTGACCAGCGCGGCCGTGCGCATGTCGCCAATGATGCCGTGGTTTTCGATGGGGCTTTGCGGTTCGTCATGATCAGCCATTGCCACGGAACCCCGGATAAAGGCTCATTCCGCCGTCGATAAACAGCGTGGTGCCCACCACATAATCGGACAGGTCCGACGCCAGCCAGACCACCGCGTTGGCGACATCGTCGACATCGCCGACCCGGCCGTAGGGAATCAGCTGCAACAGTTGCTGTTCTTTTTCACCTTCCATGGCCTCACGGTTGATAGCCGTGCGAATCGCGCCAGGGGCGATGCTGTTGATGCGGATTCGCTGGTGGCTGGTCTCCTGGGCCAAGGTCTGCATGAGCTGGTCGATACCGCCCTTGGAAGCCGCGTAATTTACGTGGCCGGCCCAAGGGATGCGCTGATGCACCGAACTCATGTGGATAATCTTGCCAGCAGCCCGGGACACGCCTTGGCGAATGCCCTGGCGGTTGAAGATCCGCAGGGCGGCACGGGCGCAAAGGAACTGGCCGGTGAGGTTGACGCCGATAACGGTGTTCCAGTCATCCAGGCTCATGTCGACGGCGGCGGCGTCTTTTTGCAGGCCGGAGTTGGCCACCAGAATGTCCAGCGTGCCGAAGGCGTCCAGGGTCTCGGCGAACAGTCGCTCGACGTCCTGTTCCTTCGAGACATCGGCACCGATGGCGATGGCGCGGCCACCGCTGTCGTTGATTTCACGGGCCAGTTCTTCGGCCGGGCCGGCGCTGGAATTGAAGTTGAGCACCACGGCGGCACCGGCCGCCGCCAACGCCTTGGCCGAGCCTGCGCCAATGCCGGAGCTGGCGCCGGTGACCAGGGCAACTTGTCGGGCGAGGGAAATCTGCATGGGATAGCACCTTGAATCGAGGGCCTTACTTGCTGACTGGCGACAGGCCCGGAGAGTTCATTTGCAGGCAACGGTCTTCACATTTCCCCCACAGTTTCGCGCTTCCCCGGCACGGGCCTTTATGGCAACTTGCAGGCCCTTGTTGAGGTGTCATTCCATGGCAAACCCCTATCGCGAACTGTTCACCGCCCCTGGCAGCCGCGGCTTCGTGCTGGCGGGGATGATCGCGCGCATGCCGATCTCGATGACGGGCATCGGCGTGATCACCATGCTTGCGCAGCTCAAGGGCGGCTATGGATTGGCCGGCGCGGTGGCGGCGACGTTCGCCTTGGCGACGGCGTTCTGCGCGCCACAGGTGTCGCGGCTGGTGGACCGTTTTGGTCAGGGTCGGGTCTTGCCATTGGCGGCGCTGGTCGGTGGCGGGGCGTTGTTGCTGTTGCTGCTGTGCACGCGATTGCAGGCACCCCACTGGACGCTGTTCCTGTTCGCCGCCCTCGCTGGCTGCATGCCGAGCATGTCGGCGATGGTGCGGGCGCGCTGGACCGAGGTCTATCGCGGCCAGCCGCAACTGCGCACTGCCTATGCGCTGGAGTCGGTGCTGGACGAGGTCTGTTTCATTGTCGGGCCGCCGCTGTCGGTGGGGCTGTGCGTGGTGGCGTTCCCGGAGGCGGGGCCCCTGGCCTCGGTGCTGCTGCTGGCGATCGGCGTGACAGCGTTTGTCCTGCAACGCCACACCGAGCCGCCGGTGCATCCGCACCAGGCGCATCACCAGGGTTCGATCATCAGTTCCAGCGACGTGCTTTTGCTGCTGTTGTTGATGGTCGCCATGGGCGTCATCGTCGGGGTGGTGGACGTGGTCAGCGTGGCCTTCGCCCAGCATCAGGGGCAACCGGCGGCGGCGAGCATCGTGTTGTCGGTCTACGCCATCGGCTCCTGCCTGGCCGGCCTCGCGTTCGGGGCGCTGCGCTCGAAAGTGCCGTTGCCGCGGTTGTTCCTGTACGGCGGGGTGGCGACTGCGCTGACCACGCTGCCGCTGTTGTTGGCGAGCAATATCCTCGGGTTGTCACTGGCGGTGTTTGTCGCCGGGTTGTTCTTCGCGCCGACGCTAATCGTCGCCATGGCCTTGGTCGAGCGCATCGTGCCACCGGCCCGGCTCACCGAGGGCCTGACCTGGCTGGTGACGGGCCTGAGTATCGGCGTGGCCATCGGCGCGGCGGGTTCGGGTTGGCTGGTGGATACGTTTGGCGCGCGCAGTGGTTTCTGGTTGGCAATCGCTGCCGGGGCGGTGGTGATGGGGGCTGCGGTGCAGAGTTATCGGCAGCAAAAATAACGCCCATGTCACAGGGAGTTGTTTCGACCGTCACCAACCCCGCCCCGAATTCACCCAGAAGTTCACCGACAGCGACGTGGACACCGACTCCACTTGGTGGAACCAGCCCTCGGGCAAAAACAACAGGTCCCCAGCCTCCAGCGTCACCCGCAGGAACGTCACGTCCCGGGCGCGAGGGAAGCGATCATAGTCCGGCGCGTCCGGGTTGAAATCACAGCCGTCCAGCCCCCCCTGGGGCGCGGTCGACCAGGTGCCCAGGGCTTCGCGGTGATGGGGCGCGGCGAGGGTGAAGGTTTTCTGGCCCCAGACCTGGGCGAACAAGTTATCGGTGTCGTCGCGATGCAGCGGCGTGAGGGTGCCCTTGGGACCGATCCAGATGCGCGGCGGGATGAACAGCGAAGGGTCGAAGTAGGGCGGGTATTTGATCTGCTCCAACAGTTGCGCCGGCAGGATGTTATTGCCCATGTAGGCCGGTGGCTCACCGTCGGCGCCTTTGACCGCCGGGCTGTCGAGGGAAGCAATGAAATCGGCCATGGACGTTGAGCGGAAATCCCGTTCCGTGGAGAAGGTTTTCTTCACGTAATCGCCGTGACGGGTGATGCCTTGCAACTCGGCAAAGTGCACCAGCGACTCTTCCCTGCTGAGCTTGAACAACGGCCAGTCCTGCAACGCGTCGCTGATGACCAGCGGGATGCCGTGGGGCAGGTAGCGCGCCTGGAATTCCTGCAGCGACAGTTCGCTGCGCGGTCGGCGCTCCACGCTGTATTGGATTGGCAGGCTGGCGGTGAGGGTCTCGCTGAAACGCGACGGCGTGGGGTAGCGCTTGTTCATGTCGACCTTTTCCACGGGGCGGGCGCCGTGACGGGCATGATCGATGATCTGCGGCAGCAACGTCGCCAGGCCCATGTTGCCGCCGATCTTCAAGCGACCGCTGGCAAACAGTTCCTCGACGTTAGCCATGCCGGCCATGATCCCGAGAAAGTCTTTTTCCGCCACTTCGATGGTGACGTCCGGGCTGGCGTGTCGGCCGGCCTGGGTGCGGCTGCTGGCCTTGACCTCGGACCAGTACGCCTGGTGCGGGCCGAACACGAATTGGAAAACGCCTTCGATACCAACGGCGCCGGCGTTGGCGAAAAGTTTGCCCAGGATGGTTTGCAGGTCCACGGCGGTCACTCTTGTGGGTTTCGGTCCTAGCAGGTAACGAGGGCCCGCACGCTAAATTTAGCCCTCGCTGCTGACCGGCCCCTAGCGCGTCGCGACGATGAACAACCTTGGAAACGGCAACAGGACCGAGCCATCGACCAAGGCGGGATAAGCCTGCTCGATGGCCGCGAGATATTGGCGAAGGTATTCCTCGCGCTGCGCCTCATCCAACGGCTCGAGGAACGGCCGCAAGCCGCTGCCCTTGAACCATTCAACGACGCCCGAGGCACCATCGGCCAGCGGATGATGGTAGGTGGTGCGCCACACATCGACGCGCGTGCAGTGGGGCTTGAGGATCGAATAATAGGTGCTGGCGTCGGCCACTTCCGTGCGCGTGTCCGCCGCGCCGGCCAGTTGACTGGCCCAGGGACCGTTGGCGGCGATGTCGCCCATCAAGCGATGGGAAGGCTGGTGCAAGTTGTCGGGCATCTGGATCGCCAGGCTGCCACCCGGCGCGAGTTTTTCCACCAGCGACGGCAACAGCGTGGCGTGGTCGGGTAGCCATTGCAGCACGGCGTTGGCGAAGATCAGGTCAAAGGGACCGCCTTCATTCCATCGTCCGATATCGGCAGTGGCGAATGTCACGCCGGGCAGGCGCTTGCGGGCGGCTTCGATCATGTCGCCGGAGCTGTCCAGGCCACGCACCGTTGCGCCGGGGAACCGGTCCACCAGCAGTTCGGTGGAATTTCCGGGGCCGCAGCCCAGGTCGATCACGTCGCGCGCCTGCACAGGCGGGATGGCCGCCAGCAGATCGCGGGCTGGGCGGGTGCGTTCCTGTTCAAAAGCGACATATTGTTGGGCGGACCAGCTCATTGTGTTCTCCTTGAGGGCAGACCAAAGCCATTGGGCGTGCAGTATAAGGCGCATCCGGGCGAGGAGGCCGCTGACTAATTCTTCACGACCCGGCCTCGTTATTCTTTTTATATAAACGATCGGAGAAAACCGCAGTGACCCAATTGACGCTCCTGTGCCTGCCGTATTCCGGCGCCAGCGCGATGGTTTACAGCCGTTGGCGGCGCAAGGTGCCGCAATGGCTGCAGGTGCAGCCGGTGGAGCTGCCGGGGCGCGGTGCGCGTTTCGGCGAGCCGCTGCACACTGAGATGGGCCCGTTGGCGATGCAGTTGGCGCGGGAGGTGCTGCCCACATTGCAAGCGCCTTATGCCTTGTTCGGTCACAGCCTGGGTGCGTTGCTGGCCTGCGAAATCGCCCATGCCTTGCGGGAACTGGGCTGCCCTGAGCCGGTCGCGCTGTTCGCCTCGGGCACAGCGGCGCCAACGATGCGCGCCGACTATGACCGCGGCTTCGCCGAAGCGAAAACCGACGCTGAATTGATCGACCAACTGCGCACCCTCAACGGCACCAGCGAAGAGGTGCTGGCCAACGAAGAACTGATGTCCCTGACGCTGCCCGTACTGCGTGCCGATTTCCTGCTGTGCGGGCGTTACCAGCCACGGCTTCGACCGCCGCTCGGTTGTCCAGTGCACGTGCTCGGTGGAACCGCCGACAAAGCCACCACCGAACAACTGATCGGCTGGAGCCGGGAAACCCGCGGCAGCTTCTCGGTGGACATGCTCGCGGGCGGGCACTTCTTCATTCACGAGCACGAGGCCAAGGTGCTGCGGCTGATCAAGGATCAGCTGAGCGTCCATCATCGCCGACATGGGTTGGCGACTGTGGCGAGGGGATTTATCCCCGCATGATCGTTCCCACGCTCCTGCGAGGGAACGCCGCCCTGGACGCTCAGCGTCCCCTGCGTGACGCAGAGCGTCACCGGATGCGTTTCCACGCAGAGCGTGGGAACGATCTGAATCCAGCTTCCTGACACAAATTCCCAATCGCTAATTTTTCCGGTTTGCATTCGTTTCATAGGGACGACATGCCTTTGTGCCTTGTGCCCACTGATTCCGGATACCCAGAAATGAATGCTGAAGACGCCTTGAAACTTGCTCGCCGGTTTATCGGGTTGCCCTTGGACAAGCGCCAGATGTTCCTGGCAGCGCTGGACAAGGAGGGCGTGGAGTTCAGCCGTTTCCCTATTCCCCAAGGCGTCGAGGCTGACGACCGCCAGGCCCTGTCTTACGCCCAGCAGCGCATGTGGTTTCTCTGGCAACTGGACCCGCAAAGCGGCGCCTACAACTTGCCCGGTGCGGTCCGGCTCAAGGGCATGCTGAGCCTGCCAGCGCTGGAGCGAGCCTTCGCCAGCCTGGTGGCCCGCCATGAAACCCTGCGCACGGTGTTCCAGCGCCAGGCCGACGACAGCCTCCTGCAAGTACCGGCCAATGCGCCGCTGGTGATCGAGCAACAAGACCTCGGCAACTTGCCCGCAGGCGAGCGCGAGCAGGCGGTACGCCAGGCGGCGGAAGCGCAATCGATGCGGCCCTTCGATTTGTCGAACGGTCCCTTGCTGCGAGTCGAGTTGCTCAAGCTCGATGAGCAGGAACACGTGTTGCTGCTGACCTTGCATCACATCGTCTCCGATGGCTGGTCGATGAACGTGCTGATCGATGAATTCATCCGCTGCTACGACGCCCATGAAGCGGGCCTGGAGCCGCAATTGGCTGACTTGCCGATCCAGTACAGCGATTACGCGCTGTGGCAGCGCCGCTGGCTGGAGGCCGGTGAGCAGGCGCGGCAGCTGGCGTACTGGCAGGCGCAATTGGGTGATGAACATCCGGTGCTGGAGCTGCCGACCGACCATTCGCGCCCGGCCATGCCGAGCTACCGTGGCAGCCGTCATGAGTTTGCCATCGATGCCGCATTGGCGGAGCAACTGCGCAGCACCGCCCAGCAGCATGGCGTCACGCTGTTCATGTTGTTGCTCAGTGCGTTCAATGTGCTGCTGCATCGCTACAGTGGCCAGTCGGATATCCGCGTCGGTGTGCCGATCGCCAACCGTAACCGTGACGAAATCGAAGGCTTGATCGGCTTCTTCGTCAACACCCAAGTGCTGCGCACTGAGCTGGATGGCCAGACCCGTATCGACGAGTTGTTGCGCCGGGTCAAGGAGACCGCGCTGGGTGCGCAGGCTCATCAAGACCTGCCATTCGAACGCCTGGTCGAAGCCCTGAAGTTGGAGCGCAGCCTCAGCCATACGCCACTGTTCCAAGTCATGTACAACCATCAACCGCAGGTGGCGGATGTCACCACGATCCGCACGGCGTCCGGGCTGGAATTGGGCATGATCGAGTGGCAGGCCCGCACCACGCAATTCGACCTGACCCTGGACACCTTTGAGAAGGCCGGCACGCTGCACGCTGCGCTGACCTTTGCCAATGACCTGTTTGAGGCGCCGACCATCGAGCGCATGGCACGGCATTGGCTGCGCGTACTGACGGCGATGATCGCCGACCCGTCGCAGCGCATCGGCGAGTTGCCGTTGCTCGATAGTGACGAGTACAGCAGCCTGGTCCACGGTTGGAATGCCACCGCCCAACGCTACCCGACCGACCTGTGCATGCATCAACTGATTGAAGCCCAGGTGGCGCGCACCCCGGATGCAACGGCGCTGGTTTTTGACGAACAAAGCCTGACCTACGCCGAGCTCGATGCACGCGCCAACCGACTGGCTCATCTGCTGCGTGAGCGCGGTGTGCGGCCGGACAGCCTGGTGGGCATCTGCGTCGAGCGCTCGGTGGAAATGGTCGTTGGCCTGCTGGCGATCCACAAGGCCGGCGGCGCCTACGTGCCGCTGGACCCTGAGTATCCGCAGGATCGCCTGGCCTACATGATCGAGGACAGCGGCGTCGCCTTGTTGTTGACCCAGCGCTCGTTGATGGCGGGGCTGCCGTCCGATGGCGTCGAGGTGATCACGCTCGATCAGCCGGCCGCTTGGCTCGACGGCTACAGCGCGCGTCGCCCCGACATCAGCATCGATCCGCTGAACCTGGCCTATGTGATCTATACCTCCGGCTCCACCGGCAAGCCCAAGGGCGCGGGCAACAGTCACGCCGCCCTGGTCAATCGCTTGTGCTGGATGCAACACGCCTACGGCCTGGATGGCGGTGATGCGGTGTTGCAGAAAACCCCGTTCAGCTTCGACGTGTCGGTGTGGGAGTTTTTCTGGCCACTGATAACCGGTGCGCGCCTGGTGGTGGCCGCGCCGGGTGCGCACCGCGACCCGCGGCAACTGATCGAGACCATTAACCGTCACGGCATCAGCACGCTGCATTTCGTGCCGTCGATGCTGCAGGCGTTCATCCACGAGCCAGGCGTGGAAAGTTGCGAAGGCTTGAAGCGCATCGTCTGCAGCGGTGAGGCGCTGGCGCTGGACGCCCAGCATCAAGTCTTTGCGAAACTGCCGAACGCCTCCCTCTACAACCTGTACGGCCCGACCGAAGCGGCCATCGATGTTACCCATTGGACCTGCGTCGACGAAGGTGCCGATTGCGTGCCGATCGGCCAGCCCATCGCCAACCTGCGCACCCATGTGCTCGACGCCCAGTTGTCGCCGGTGCCGTGGGGTGTGTCGGGCGAGTTGTACCTGGGCGGGGCAGGGCTGGCGCGCAATTATCACCAACGCCCGGGGCTGACGGCGGAGCGTTTTGTGCCGTGCCCGTTCCATGACGGTGCGCGCCTGTACCGCACCGGTGACCAAGTGCGCCAGCGCGCCGACGGGGTAATCGAATACCTCGGTCGCCTCGACCATCAGGTCAAGCTGCGCGGCCTGCGCATCGAGCTGGGCGAAATCGAAACCCGCCTCATGCAGCACCCGCTCGTGCGCGAGGCCGTGGTGCTGGTGCAGGACGGCAAGCATCTGGTGGGTTACCTGGTGCTGCAAGACGGCGACCCCCACGAGACGTGGCAGCAGGATCTCAAGGCCTGGCTGCTGGGCAGCTTGCCGGAATACATGGTGCCTACGTACCTGATGCCGTTGCATAAGTTGCCAGTCACCGCCAACGGCAAACTGGATCGCAAGGCCCTGCCACAGCCAGACGCCGCGCCTCAGCAGGCGTTTGTGGCACCACAGGATGCGCTGCAAACCGCCCTGGCCGAGATATGGCAGGACGTGCTCGGAGTGGCGCGCGTGGGGCTCGAAGACAACTTCTTCGAGCTGGGCGGCGACTCGATCATCTCCATTCAAGTGGTCAGCCGTGCGCGACAGGCCGGTATCCGCATTCATCCCCGTGATCTGTTCCAGTACCAGACGGTGCGCAGCCTGGCGTTGGTTGCCAGCTACGACAATCACAGTACCGTGGATCAAGGGGCGGTCACTGGCGACGCCGTGCTCGGGCCGATCCAGCAACAGTTTTTCACCCAGGGGATGCAGGTCCGCGAGCACTGGAACCAGTCGCTGTTGCTGACTGCCCGCGAGCGGCTGAATGCACACTGGCTCGACGCGGCGCTGACCTGCCTCATCAATCATCACGACGCCTTGCGCCTGCGTTTTGTCGAAGGCGCCGACGGTTGGCAGCAGCATCATGGGCCGCTGGTGCAAAGCGCCGACGTGTGGCAACGCGATGCCCGGTCCGTCGACGAGTTGAATGCATTGTGCGACGAGGCGCAGCGCAGCCTGGACCTGCAAGACGGGCCGCTGTTGCGCGCCATGCTGGTGAATCTGGCCGACGGTAGCCAGCGGTTGGCGCTGATCATCCATCACCTGGTGGTGGACGGCGTGTCGTGGCGCGTGCTGCTGGAAGATCTGCAGCAAACCTACGAGCAGCGGGCGGCGGGCGGCGGCGTGGCGCTGCCAGCCAAGACCAGCGCGTTCAAGTGCTGGACAGCGCGGCTGAGCGCCGAAACGTCGCGCTTCGACGGTCAGTTGGCTTACTGGAAAGCCCAGCATCACGGGGCGCGGGATCTGCCTTGCGAGCGCCCGCAGGGCAGCCTGCAGAATGTTCACGGCGCCAAGATCGAATGGCGCCTGGACGCCGAGCTGACCCGGCAATTGCTGCAACAGGCGCCCGCGGCCTATCGCACGCAGGTCAACGACCTGCTGCTGACTGCGCTGGCCCGCACCATCAGCCACTGGAGCGGGCAGCCCGGCACGCTGATCGAACTGGAAGGCCATGGCCGTGAAGAGCTGTTCGATGACATCGACCTGACCCGCACGGTCGGTTGGTTGACGAGCTTGTTCCCGGTGAAGCTGACCGCCACCGACGACCTCGACGGCTCGATCAAGGCGATCAAGGAACAACTGCGCGGCGTCCCGGACAAAGGCCTGGGCTACGGCGTGCTGCGTTATCTGGCGGCGCCTTCGGTGCGAGCCGAATGGGCGGGCCTGGCGCCCGCGCGCATCACGTTCAACTATCTGGGCCAGTTCGACCGTCAGTTCGATGAATCGGCGCTGTTGGTACCGTCCAGCGAAGGCAGTGGCGTCGCCCAGGATCCAACGGCTCCGCTGGCCAACTGGCTGACCGTGGAAGGCCAAGTGTACGGCGGGGAACTGGCGATGAGCTGGGGTTTCAGCCGTGAGATGTTCGACAGCGCGACGGTGCAACGGCTGGTCGACCAATACGCCATCGAGCTCAAGGCGCTGATCGAGCATTGCGCCAACCTTGCGATGCCGCAAGCCACGCCGTCGGATTTCCCCCTGGCGCAGATCAGCCAGGCGCAGCTCGACCAGCTGCCGATGCCGGCCGGCCAGCTCGATGACATTTATCCGCTGGCGCCGATGCAGCAGGGCTTGTTATTCCACACGCTCTACGAACAGGCCGCGGGCGAATACGTCAACCAACTGCGGGTGGACGTGCAAGGCCTCGATGCCGAGCGCTTCCGCACGGCGTGGCAAGCCACCGTCGCGACGCAGGATATCCTGCGCAGTGGTTTCGTCTGGCAGGGCGAATGGGAGCAACCGCTGCAGGTCGTCCACAAGCAGGTGCAGTTGCCCTTCACCGCGCTGGACTGGCGCGAGCGAGACGAGCAGACCCAGGCCCTGACGGCGCTGGCCAATGCCGAACGCGCGCAAGGTTTCGATCTTGGCCAGGCGCCGCTGTTGCGCCTGGTGCTGGTGCGCACCGGCGCCGAGCACTGGCATCTGATCTACACCCATCATCACATCCTGATGGACGGCTGGAGCAATTCGCAGCTGCTCGGCGAGGTTATGCAGCGCTACAACGGACGCCCGCCCGCCAGCACCGTCGGCCGTTATCGCGATTACATCGGCTGGCTGCAACGCCAGGACGGGAAGCTCAGCGAGGGCTTCTGGCGCGAGCAACTGGCCGCGCTGCAAGAGCCGACCCGACTCGCCCGCGCAGCGTTGGACAGCGATAGCCAGGGCGGCCACGGCGATCGTTTCCAGACGCTCGACGCGCCACGCACGCAGGCGCTGGAAGCGTTTGCCCGCAAGCAGAAAGTCACCGTCAACACGCTGGTGCAAGCGGCCTGGCTGCTGTTGCTGCAACGCTATACCGGGCACCCGACCGTGGCGTTTGGCGCGACCGTGGCCGGGCGGCCGGCGGATCTGCCTGGCATCGAGCAGCAGGTCGGGTTGTTCATCAACACCTTGCCGGTGATTGGCACGCCACGTCCCGACCAGACGGTCAGCCAATGGCTGCAAGCGGTGCAGGCGCAGAACCTGAGCCTGCGCGATTTCGAGCACACGCCGTTGGCGGACATCCAGCGTTGGGCCGGGCAGGGCGGTGAAGCGCTGTTCGACAACATCCTGGTGTTCGAGAACTACCCGATCGCCCAGGCCTTGCAGCAACGCGTCGGCAGCGACGTCACCTTCGGCGAGGTCTGCAATCTTGAGCAGACGCACTATGCGCTGAGCGTGGCGGTCACCCTCGGTGAACAACTGGCGCTGCATTACAGCTACGAGCGCCGGCAGTTCGCCGATCAGGCCGTCGAGGACATCAGCGCTCATCTGCTGCATCTACTTGAACAATTCAGCCAGGGCGCCGAACGCAGCCTGGGGGAAATCGCCCTGGCGAGCGCTGCGCAACAGGCGCAACAACAGGCCGATAACCGCCCGCAGCCGTATCCGGTGGACATCGCTGTGCATCAACGGATCGCCGCGTTGGCGGCCGAGCGTCCGCAGCGCACGGCGGTGATTTTCAACGGCCGGCACTTCAGCTACGGCGAGATCGACCAGCGCGCGAATCAATTGGCCCACGCCTTGATTGCCCGTGGCGTCGGTCCTGAAACCCGCGTTGGGGTGGCCCTGCCGCGTAGCGAAGGGGTGATCGTCGCGCTGTTGGCGGTGCTCAAGGCCGGTGGCGCCTACGTGCCGTTGGATATCAGCTATCCGCGAGAGCGCCTGGCGTACCTGATGGAGGACGCCGGGCTGGCGTTGCTGATCAGTGACACGTCGGTGTCGGCGCAGTTGCCCGTGGACGAATCGTTGCCGCTGTTGGAGCTCGACCGTGTCGATCTGCGCGATCTGCCGGCCAGCGCGCCGCAGGTCTCACTCGATCGGCAAAACCTCGCCTACGTCATCTACACCTCCGGTTCCACCGGCAATCCCAAAGGCGTGAGCGTGGCCCACGGTCCGCTGGCGATGCACTGCCAGGCCATCGGCGAGCGCTATGAAATGCGCGACAGCGATTGCGAGTTCCATTTCATGTCGTTCGCTTTCGACGGTGCCCATGAACGTTGGCTCACCAGCCTGACTCACGGCGCGTCGCTGCTGATTCGCGACGACAGCCTGTGGACCCCGGAGCAAACCTACAACGCCATGCGCGAGCACGGCGTGACGGTGGTGGCGTTCCCGCCGGTGTACCTGCAACAACTGGCCGAACACGCCGAGCGCGAGGGTAACCCACCGAAGGTGCGCATCTACTGCTTCGGCGGCGATGCCGTGCCCAGCGCCAGTTTTGAACGAGTCAAGCGCGCCCTCGACCCGGATTTCATCATCAACGGCTACGGCCCGACCGAAACCGTGGTCACGCCGCTGATCTGGAAAGCCGGTCGCGAGGTGGCGTGTGGCGCCGCGTACGCGCCGATTGGTAGCCGCATCGGCGACCGCAGTGCCTACGTGCTCGACGCCGATCTGAACCTGCTGCCCCAAGGCATGGCCGGTGAGCTGTACCTGGGCGGCACTGGGCTGGCCCGCGGTTACCTGAACCGTCCGGGCCTGACCGCCGAGCGCTTCGTTGCTGACCCGTTCAGCGCCGGCGGTCTGCTGTACCGCACCGGCGACCTGGTGCGCCAGCGCGTCGACGGCACTTTCGATTACCTGGACCGTATCGACAACCAAGTGAAGATCCGCGGTTTCCGCATCGAGCTGGGGGAAATCGAAGCCAGCCTGCAAGCCCTCGATGGCGTGCGCGAAGCGGTAGTCGTGGCCCAGGAAGGCACCGCCAGCAGCGGCAAGCGCCTGGTGGCCTATGTGGTGGCCGAAAAACCCGTGCAAAAAAATTTCGCCGAGCAGCTGCGCGAACAGCTCAAGGCGACATTGCCGGCGCACATGGTCCCGGCTTATCTGCTGCTGCTCGAACGCCTGCCGCTGACCCCCAACGGCAAACTCGACCGCAAGAACCTGCCCAAGCCTGACACCAGCCAATTGCAGCAAAGCTACCTGGCGCCGCGCAGCGCGTTGGAGCAGCAATTGGCGTCGATCTGGCAGGACGTGCTCAAGCTCGAACGCGTCGGCCTGCGGGACAATTTTTTCGAGCTGGGCGGCGATTCCATCGTCTCGATCCAGGTGGTCAGTCGCGCCCGCCAGGCCGGGATTCATTTCACGCCCAAGGATCTGTTCCAGCATCAAACCCTGGAAATGCTGACGACCGTGGCCCGCCTGGGCGAAGCCGCCCAAGTCATCGGTCAGGGCCCGGTTACCGGTGAGCTGGCACTGTTGCCGGTGCAACGCTTGTTCTTCGAACAAACGATCGCGCAGCGTCATCACTGGAACCAGGCGGTGATGCTCAAGCCGACCGAGCGCCTGGATGCGCGAGTGCTTGACCAGGCATTAAACGCGCTGGTGCTGCATCACGATGGCCTGCGTTTGAGCTTCACCGAGCGGGGCGAGGGTTGGACGGCGCGCTACCGTGCGCCGGCCAGCCATCGCGATGAGTTGCTCTGGGCCGTGGACGCGCCTGATGCACAGGCCTTGCAAAGCATTGCCAACGAGGCCCAGCGCAGCCTGCATCTGCAAGACGGGCCGCTGCTGCGAGCGGTCTTGGCGACGCTGGCCGATGGCAGCCAACGGCTGTTGCTGGCGGTTCATCACCTGGTGATCGATGGCGTGTCGTGGCGGATCCTGTTTGAGGATCTGCAAAGCGCTTACCGGCAGTTATCCAGTGGCGCAGCCTTGCAGCTGCCGCTCAAGACCCATTCGGCGCAGGCCTGGGCCGAGCGGCTGCAAGGCTATGCGCGCAGCAACTCGCTGCAGCAGGAATTGGCCTTCTGGCAAGCCCGGCTCGAGGGCGTCGATGCAAGGTTGCCAATGGATAACCCACACGGCGGGCAGCAGAACCGCTTGGCGATGACTGTGCGTACGCGACTCGACGCCGCGCTGACCCGACAACTGCTGCAAGACGCGCCCAAGGCCTATCGCACCCAGGTCAATGATTTGCTGCTGACTGCTTTGGCGCGGGTCATGGTGCGTTGGACCGATGCCGACAGCGTGCTCATCCAGCTCGAAGGCCATGGTCGCGAAGCCCTGTTCGACGATGTCGACCTGACCCGCACCGTTGGCTGGTTCACCAGCGTTTACCCGGCCAGGCTCACGCCACGGGCGGACCTTGGCGAATGCCTGAAACAGATCAAGGAACAACTGCGGGCGATTCCCGACAAGGGCCTGGGCTTTGGCGCCCTGGCCCATCTGGCCGATGACGCCACGCGTGCGCTCCTGGCGCGACTGCCGACGCCAAGTCTGACCTTCAACTACCTGGGGCAGTTCGACGCCAGCTTTGACGAAGCCGACGGCGCCTTGTTCGTGCCGGCCGACGAAGCTGCTGGCGATGAGCTGGACGCCGAAGCGCCACTGTCCAACGTGTTGGCCTTGAACGGCCAGGTGTTCAATGGCGAGCTGAACCTGGGCTGGACCTTCAGCCGCGAGCAGTTCAACGAGGCCACCATCCAGGCCTTGGCCGACGAATATGCGGACCAATTGCAGCGGCTGATCAAGCATTGCTGCCAGGGCGGACACCACGGTGTGACGCCGTCGGACTTCCCGCTGGCGAGCCTGAATCAGCAGCAATTGGACGGGCTGCCAATGCCGACAGCGCAGATTCTCGACCTCTATCCGCTGTCGCCGATGCAGCAGGGCATGTTGTTCCATGGCGTGTACGGCGACGCCAGCGGTGACTACAGCAACCAGTTGCGCCTGGACGTCGAAGGGCTGGATCCGCAGCGTTTCCGCCAGGCCTGGCAGGCTGCAGTGGACGCCCATGACATATTGCGCACGCGTTTCGTCTGGCAGGGCGACCTGTCGGCGCCGGTGCAAGTCGTCAGCAGGTATCTGGAGCTGCCTTACAGCGTGCATGACTTGCGCGGCGACCCGCAGCCCGACCAGACCTTGCAGACCCTCGCCGATGCCGAGCGCCAACAACTGGACCTGAGCGCGTCGGCCCTGATACGCCTGATGATCGTGCGCCTCGACGAGCAGCGTTATCACCTGATCTACAGCCACCACCACATCCTCATGGATGGCTGGAGCAATTCGCAGTTGCTCGGCGAAGTGTTGCAGCGCTACAGCGGCCAGTCGGTTGCCGTGTCTGGCGGTCGTTATCGCGACTACATCGCCTGGCTGCAACGCCAGGACGCGGCGGCCAGCGAAGCGTTCTGGAAGCCTGCGCTGCAACGCCTGGAAGCCCCGACGCGGCTGGCCGATGCGGTTGCCAAACCGGCCGACATGGACGCCGGCTACGGTGATCACGTGCAGGTGCTGGACGAAGCGTCGACCCGCCGCCTCGAAGCTTTCGCTCGAGCCTCGAAAGTCACCGTCAACACGCTGGTGCAAGCGGCATGGCTGCTGCTGTTGCAGCGCTACACCGGCAAAGCCACCGTGGCGTTTGGCGCGACGGTGGCCGGGCGTCCGGCGGACTTGCCGGGCATCGAGCAGCAGATCGGGCTGTTCATCAACACCTTGCCGGTGATCGCCAGCCCGCGGGCCGAGCAGTCGCTGGACAGCTGGCTGCAAGCGGTGCAGGAACAAAACCTGGCGCTGCGCGAGTTCGAACACACCGCGTTGCTGGACATCCAGCGCTGGGCCGGGCAGGGCGGCGACGCGCTGTTCGACAGCTTGCTGGTGTTCGAGAACTACCCGATTGCCCAGGCCCTGGAGCAGGGCGCTCCGGACGGTTTGCGCTTCGGCTCGCCCATCACCCAGGAACAGACCAACTACCCGTTGACGCTGTTGGTGGGGTTGGAGCGGCAGTTGTCGGTGCACATGAGTTATCAGCGGGCGAGTTTCTCGGCGGTTGTCGTGGAACGTCTGGCGGCGCACCTGGCGCAGTTGCTGGGACAAATGACCGACGGCGGCGAGCGCTGCCTGGGTGAACTGTCGATGCTGGAATTCGATGAGCATCAGCGCCTGACCCACGAGTGGAATCCAGTCGATGCGCCGTTCGAACAGGACGTTTGTGTTCACCAACTGATCGCCCGCCAGGCGCAATCCACTCCTGACGCATTGGCGGTCACTTTCGCCAAGACGCGCCTGAGCTACAGCGAACTCGACGGCCGCGCCAATCGCCTGGCCCACAAGCTCATCGAGCTGGGCGTCGGCCCGGAAGTGCGAGTGGGCGTGGCGATGCCGCGTTCCGAGCAGTTGTTGATCGCCTTGCTCGCGGTGTTCAAGGCCGGTGGCGCCTACGTGCCGCTCGACCCGGATTATCCGGCCGAACGCGTGGCCTACATGCTAGATGACAGCCGTGCGCGGGTGCTGTTGACCGAGCAGGCAGTGGCGGCGACGTTGACGGTTCCGGCGGGGACCGAAGTGTTGCTGCTGGACCGGATTGAGTTGACCTCCTATCCGTTGAAACCACCGGTTATAGCTGTCACGCCAGACAACCTCGCCTACGTCATCTACACCTCCGGCTCCACCGGCAAACCCAAAGGCGTGGCCATCGCCCATCGCAACGTGCTTGCGCTGATCGACTGGTCGAAATCGGTCTACAGCCGCGACGACATCCAAGGCGTACTCGCTTCCACCTCGGTGTGCTTCGACCTGTCGGTGTGGGAGCTGTTCGTCACGCTCGCCAACGGCGGCTCGTTGATCATCGCCCGCAACGCCCTGGAACTGCCGCAGCTGCCGGCCCGCGATCAAGTCCGGCTGATCAACAGCGTGCCCTCGGCCATCGCTGCGTTGCAGCGCAACGGCGAGATTCCGCCGAGCGTGCGCATCATCAACCTGGCCGGCGAGCCGCTGAAGCAAAGCCTGGTGGAGACGCTGTACCAACAGCCAACCATCGAGCACGTCCACGACCTTTACGGCCCTTCGGAAGACACCACCTATTCGACCTGGACCCGCCGCACCGCCGGCGGCACGGCGAACATCGGTCGCCCGCTCAAACACACCGCCAGCTACCTGCTGGACGCGAACCTGCAACCGGTGCCCCAAGGCGTCTCGGCGGAGCTGTACCTGAGCGGCGCGGGCATCACCCGGGGTTACCTCGGGCGGGCGGCGATGACCGCCGAAAAGTATGTGCCGAACCCGTTCTCCACGAACGGCGAACGCCTGTACCGCACCGGTGATCTGGTCCGATATCGCGCCGATGGCGTGCTCGAATATCAGGGCCGGATCGACCATCAAGTGAAGATCCGTGGCTTCCGCATCGAGCTGGGGGAAATCGAGGCGCGGCTGCTGCAACAACCGGCGGTGCGCGAAGTGGCGGTGCTCGCCCAGGAGGGCGCGGGCGGTCAACAGCTGGTGGCCTACGTGGTCGCTTCGGCTCTGGACGCGGACGCCAATACCTTGCGAGATCAGCTCAAGGCCAATCTCAAGACAAGCGTGCCCGACTACATGATCCCGGCGCACTGGCTGTTCCTCGAACAACTGCCGCTGACGCCCAACGGCAAGCTCGACCGCAAGGCGTTGCCGGGCATCGAGAGCGGGTTGTCGCAAAGCAGCTACGAAGCGCCTGTCAGCGAACTCGAACAGCAGGTCGCGGCGATCTGGGCCCAAGTGCTCACCGTCGAGCGCGTGGGCTTGCGCGATCACTTCTTCGAGCTGGGCGGCCACTCGTTGCTGGCGGTCACCGCCGTCTCGCGCATGGCCCTTGAACTGGGGTTGAGCCTCACCCCGCAACTGCTATTCCAGCACCCGGTCCTGAAGGATTTCGTCGCGCAACTCGACAGCGGCGACCGGTCAATCAACGAACAGAAACTGAACAAGCTGGACGCCCTGCTTGATGAAATGGAGGAAGTCTGATGGACAAGAGTGTTGCTTTGAGGGTCGCCAAGCGCTTTATCACTCTGCCGCTGGACAAACGCAGGCTGTATCTGGAAAAGATGCTCGAAGAGGGCGTCTCGCCGGCCAATCTGCCGATCCCCGAGGTGCGTTCCGGGTTCGAACACATCCCGCTGTCCTATGCCCAGGAGCGCCAGTGGTTCCTGTGGCAGATGGATCCCTACAGCTCGGCTTATCACATCCCCACGACCCTTCGCCTGAAAGGCCGGTTGGACGTGCCGGCCCTGG
Source organism: Pseudomonas sp. SWRI92 (assembly GCF_014268685.1). Lineage (NCBI taxonomy): Bacteria > Pseudomonadati > Pseudomonadota > Gammaproteobacteria > Pseudomonadales > Pseudomonadaceae > Pseudomonas > Pseudomonas sp. SWRI92. Next base: position 130,459 of record NZ_JABWQY010000014.1, on the reverse strand, counting down.
AGCGCAGTTTCAATGCCCTGGTCGAGCGCCACGAGAGCTTGCGCACCACCTTCACCGAGCAAGGCGAGCAGGCTGTGCAGGTCATCCATCCGCACATGCCGCTGCGCATCGCGGTCCAGCAATTATCCGCCGGTTCGCTGGCCAGCCAGGACCCCGTCATCAAGGCCTTCGTCGAAGGTGAAACAGCGCGTCCATTCGATCTGCGCCAGGGACCGCTGCTGCGGATTTCGCTGTTGAAAATCGCCGAAGACGACCACGTGTTGGCGCTGATCCAGCACCACATCATCGCCGATGGCTGGTCGATGCAAGTGCTGGTGGATGAACTGGTGCGGCACTACGCCGCCGACACCGCCAACCAACCGCTGGCCTTGCCGGAGCTGCCGGTGCAGTACGCCGACTACGCCATCTGGCAGCGCCATTGGCTGGAGGCCGGCGAGCGCGAGCGTCAGTTGGCCTATTGGCTCCAGACCCTGGGTGATGAGCAGCCGGTGCTTGAGCTGCCGCTCGATCATCCGCGCCCACCCGTGCAAAGCTTTCGTGGCGCGCGCTTGGACTTGAAGCTGGCAGCCGAACTGGCGACAGCGCTCAAGCAACTGGCCCAGCGCGAAGGCGCGAGCCTGTTCATGGTCTTGCTGGCATCGTTCCAGGCGTTGCTGCACCGCTACAGCGGCCAGCCGCAGATTCGCGTGGGCGTGCCGACCGCCAACCGCAACCGGGTCGAGACCGAAGGGCTGATCGGCTTTTTCGTCAACACCCAAGTGCTTAACGCCCATGTCGACGGGCAGCTGCCATTCGATCGCTTGCTTGCCCAGGTCAAGCAAGCGGCCATGGCCGCCCAGGCCCATCAAGACTTGCCATTCGAGCAACTGATCGAGGCGCTGCAACCGGAGCGCAGCCTCAGCCACAGCCCGATCTTCCAAGTCATGTTCAACCACCAGAACGCCGGCGCCAATCGAAGCCGGCAGATGCACCTGCCGCAACTGCGCGTCGAAGATTTGCTGTGGGAAGGGCGCACCGCCCAGTTCGACTTGACCCTCGGCACCTATGAAACCGAGCAGGGCATTGCGGCGGAGCTGACTTACGCCACCGACCTCTTCGACCCCCTGACGATCGAACGCCTGGCCGAGCACTGGCAAAACCTGTTGCGAGGCATCGTCGACGCGCCACACCAGCGCATCGGCGAACTGCCGCTGCTCGGCCCGGCGCAACAGCGCCTCACGCAACAACAATGGCTGCGCGTGGCCGATCATGGTGCCGAGGCCGTGTGCGTACACCAGCGCATCGCTGAACAGGCCCGTCTGAATCCCGAGGCACTGGCGCTGACTGTCGACGGACACGCCCTGAGCTACGGGCAACTGGACGCACGTGCCAACCAACTGGCTCACCGCTTGATCGAGCGGGGCGTGACGCCAGGCCAATTGGTGGGCATCGCGGTGGAGCGCAGCGCCGAAATGATCGTCGGCCTGTTGGCGATCCTCAAGGCCGGCGGCGCCTACGTACCGCTGGACCCGGCGTACCCGGAGGATCGCCTGGCCTACATGATCGAGGACAGCGGCATCGGTTTGTTGTTGACCCAGGCCCGCTTGGTCAATCGATTGCCGATCCCGGCGACGCTCCAAACCCTGCTGCTGGATCAGCCGGACGCCGCGCTGCAAGACGCCGCCCAAACCTGCCCGGCCGTAGCGCTGACCGGCGAGCACCTGGCTTACGCCATCTACACCTCCGGCTCCACCGGCAAGCCCAAGGGCGTCATGGTGCGCCACGGCGCGCTGAGCAATTTCATCAGCAGCATGATCGCCCAGCCAGGCCTCGCGGCCGGCGACCGCATGCTGTCGCTGACGACGTTCTCCTTCGATATTTTCGGCCTGGAAATCTACGGGCCATTGTCGGTCGGGGCCAGCGTGGTGCTGACCGGCCAGAACGTCCATCAGGATCCACAAGCGGTGCTGGCGCTGATCGAACAGCACGACGTCAGCGTGCTGCAAGCCACGCCGTCGAGCTGGCGCATGCTGCTCGATCATGAGCAGGCTTGGGTGCTCGCCGGTCGTACTTTCCTGTGCGGCGGCGAAGCATTGCCGCTGGAGTTGGCCCAGCGTCTGCTAGCGCTTTCGCCGAAGGTCTGGAACCTCTACGGTCCGACCGAAACCACGATCTGGTCGGCCGTGCATCCGCTGGGCCTTGAGTGCGACCGTCCGTTCCTCGGCAAACCGCTGGACAACACTGCACTGTACATCGTCGGCAGCGACCTGAGCCTCAATCCCCCTGGCGCGCCGGGTGAGCTGTTGATCGGTGGCGTCGGCCTCGCCCGTGGCTATTTCCAGCGCCCGGCATTGACCGCCGAACGCTTCGTGCCGGACCCGTTTTCCACCACGGGCGAGCGGCTGTACCGCACCGGCGACCTGAGCCGTTATCGCGCCGAAGGCGTGGTCGAATACCTCGGCCGCCTCGACCATCAGGTGAAGATCCGCGGCCTGCGTATCGAGCTCGGCGAGATCGAAGCTGCGCTGCTGGCCCAGGACAGTGTGCGCGAAACCGTGGTGGTCGCCCACGAAGGCCCGACCGGCGCGCAGCTCGTGGCGTATGTCGTCCCTGCGACCGGCGAAGTGCCGGAGGCGGACGCGCCATTGCGCGCCGCGCTCAAGACCGCGCTCAAGGCGCAGCTGCCGGAATACATGGTCCCGGCACACCTGCTGTTTCTTGCGCAGCTGCCGCTGACACCCAATGGCAAGATCGACCGCAAGGCCTTGCCGGCGCCCGAGGCCAGCGATTTGCAGCAGACCTACATGGCGCCGCGCAGTGAGGTCGAGCAGCAAGTGGCGGCGATCTGGCAGGACGTGCTCAAGCTTGAGCGCGTGGGGCTGGAAGACAACTTCTTCGAGCTGGGCGGGCACTCGCTGCTGGTCACCCAAGTGGTCTCGCGAGTCCGTCGGGCGCTGGGCATCGAGGTGCCGCTGCGCAGCCTGTTCGAGCACAGCACGTTGCAAGCGTTCGTCGCGGCCTTCGATACAACGCCCGGCGAACAAACGCCGGTCATGGTGCCGGTGTCGCGTGACGCGCCGCTGCCGTTGTCGTTTGCCCAGGAGCGCCAATGGTTCCTCTGGAAAATGGATCCGGACAGCGCCGCCTACAACATCCCGACTGCGCTGCGGATGCGCGGCACGCTGGATAAAGTCGCGCTGCGCAAGAGTTTTGCGGCGTTGCTGGAACGTCATGAAAGCTTGCGCACCGTGTTCGTCGAAGAGGATGGACACACCTGCCAAGTCATTCGCGGGCAGGGCCGGGTTGATTTCATTGAGCAGTGCTTGGAGGGGAACGATGAGGCCGCTATCGAGGTTTTCCTCGAGCAGCAGACGCAACGTCCGTTCGATCTGCTGAGCGATGCGCTGCTGCGCGTGGCGTTGCTGGAGGTGACCGAACAGGATCACGTCCTGGTACTGACGCTGCACCACATCGTCTCGGACGGTTGGTCCCTGCAGGTGATGGTTGATGACCTGATGGGCCTGTACTCGGCATTCGCTCAGGGCCACAGCGCGCAACTGCCGCCACTGGCGGTGCAATACGCCGACTACGCGGTCTGGCAGCGGCAATGGATGGCGGCCGGTGAACAGGATCGCCAACTGGCCTACTGGACCGCGCAACTGGGCGGCGAACAGCCGTTGCTGGAATTGCCCACCGACCACCCGCGCCCAGCGCAGCAAAGCCAGCGGGGCGCACGTCTGCCGATTGTGCTGGACCGCGCGTTGAGCGATGACCTCAAGGCCCTGGCCCGGCGAGAAAACGTCACGCTGTTCGTGCTGTTGCTCGGCGCTTTCCAAACGTTGCTGCATCGCTACAGTGGTCAAGCCGACATCCGTGTCGGGGTGCCGATCGCCAACCGCCAGCGGCTGGAAACCGAGCGGCTGATCGGATTCTTCGTCAACACCCAGGTCCTGCGCAGCGAGTTTCATAGCGACCTGAGCGGTGCCGCATTGTTGCAACAGATCAAGCAGACGGCCTTGGCCGCGCAGATGCACCAGGACCTGCCCTTCGAGCAATTGGTCGATGCCTTGCAGCCGCAGCGCAATCTGAGTCACAGCCCGCTGTTCCAGGCGATGTTCAACCACCGCAACGAAGCCGACTCGGCCTTCGTCGATGCCTTGCCGGGTCTTCGCGTCGAACCCGTCGGCTGGGCGCAGCGCACCGCGCAATTCGACCTGAGCCTGGACACCACCGACAGCTCGCAGGGCTTGCACGCAGCCTTGACCTACGCCACGGACCTGTTCGAACCGGCGACCATCGAACGCATGGCCCGGCATTGGCTCAACGTGTTGCGGAACATGGTGCAAGACCTGCATCGTCCGGTGGCGCAATGGTCGCTGCTGGACGAGGACGAGCGCGGGCATATGCTCATCAACTGGAACACGACGGCGCAGCGTTACCCCCTTGACCGCAGCGTCCAGGCGCTGATCGAGGAACAGGTGCGCCGGACTCCGGACGCGCCGGCACTGGTGTTTGGCGAACAACGCCTGAGCTACAGCGAACTCAACGCTCGTGCCAACCGATTGGCCCACCGCTTGATCGACCAGGGTGTCGGTCCCGATGTGCTGGTGGGCATCGCCGTGGAGCGTTCGGTGGAAATGGTGCTGGGGCTGTTGGCGATTCTCAAGGCTGGCGGCGCCTACGTGCCGTTGGACCCTGAGTATCCACGGGACCGCCTGGCCTACATGTTCGAAGACAGCGGCATCGGTTTGCTGCTGACCCAGCAGGCTCTGCTGGAATCGTTGCCGATTCCGGACGGGCTGCGCTGCCTGGTGCTGGACCTGCCTGACGATGGGCTATACGCGACCCGCGAGCACAATCCGAATGTGCAAGTCCATGCCGAAAACCTGGCGTATGTCATCTATACCTCCGGCTCCACCGGCAAGCCCAAGGGCGCCGGCAATCGCCATGGCGCGCTGGTCAATCGGCTGTGCTGGATGCAGCAGGCATACGGCCTCGATGCCTCGGACAGCGTCCTGCAAAAAACGCCGTTCAGCTTCGACGTCTCGGTGTGGGAATTCTTCTGGCCGCTGCTGACCGGCTCTACGCTGGTGGTGGCTGCGCCGGGTGCCCATCGTGACCCGACGCAACTGATCGAGCTGATTACCGCGCAGCGCATCACCACGCTGCACTTCGTGCCGTCGATGCTCCAGGCATTCGTGCAAGATCCGCGCGTGGCGCAATGCACCAGCCTGAAGCGGATCGTTTGCAGTGGTGAAGCGCTGCCGGTGGATGCCCAGCAACAGGTCTTCGCCAAGCTGCCGAACGCCGGCCTGTACAACCTCTACGGTCCGACCGAGGCGGCTATCGACGTCACCCACTGGACCTGTGTCGAAGAAGGCCGCGACAGCGTGCCGATCGGCCAGCCGATCGCCAACCTCGGCACCTACATCCTCGACGACGAATTGTCGCCGGTGCCGGTGGGCGTGATCGGCGAGCTGTACCTGGCGGGCGAGGGGCTGGCGCGGGGTTACCATCGGCGCGCGGCGTTGACCGCCGAGCGCTTCGTCACCGGGCCGTTCGGCCATGGCCAGCGCTTGTATCGCACCGGCGACCTGGCGCGCTATCGCGCCGATGGCGTGATCGAATATGCCGGGCGAATGGACCATCAGGTGAAGATCCGCGGACTGCGCATCGAACTGGGCGAAATCGACGCGCGCCTGGCCGAGCACGATGCGGTGCGCGAAACCGTGGTCCTGGCCCAGGACGGCACGTTATTGGTGGCTTACGTGGTCCCGACGCGCGCCGAGCTGCTGGCCGCCGACGACGCCGTTCGCCAAGCGCTGCAAGCTCGCTTGAGGGAACATCTGAGCCAATCCTTGCCCGACTACATGGTGCCGCAACATTGGGTGTGGCTGGAAAAAATGCCGGTCAGCCCAAACGGCAAGCTTGAGCGCAAGGCGCTGCCCAAGGCCGATCCAAGCGCGAGCCCCAAGGGCTACGTTGCAGCGGTTACCGCCGTGGAACAAACGTTAGCCGTGATCTGGCAAAACGTGCTCGGGCGCGAGCGCGTAGGGGTGACCGACAACTTCTTCGAGCTGGGCGGCGATTCGATCATTTCAATTCAGGTGGTGAGCCGCGCCCGTCAGGCCGGGATCCACATCAGTCCAAAGGACTTGTTCCTGCACCAGACCATCCAGGGCCTGGCCAGCGTCGCGACGACGGGACACGGCGGGCCTGTCGTTGACCAAGGCCCGGTCACCGGCGAAACACCGCTGTTGCCGTTCCAGCAGTGGTTTTTCGAACAGGCCATGATCGAGCCTCATCACTGGAACCAGTCGGTCTTGCTCAAGGGCTTGCGACCCGTACACGCCGGGCATCTGGAGCAAGCGTTGCAAACCTTGGTTGCGCATCACGACGCGTTGCGCCTGGGCTTTGCCTGCCAGGACGGCGTCTGGAGCGCTCGCCATGGCACCCTGGCTGAGCAGCAGGCGCTTTGGCAGCGTTCGCCGCTATTGTGGACCGCCGAGGTGGCCGATGCGTCGGCCCTCGAAGCGTTGGCCGAACACGCCCAGCGCAGCCTCGAACTGCAAAATGGCGCGCTGCTGCGCGGCGTGCTGGCGAGCCTGGCCGACGGCAGCCAACGGTTGTTATTGGTGATTCACCACCTGGTGGTGGACGGCGTGTCCTGGCGCATTCTGCTGGAAGACCTGCAACAGGCCTATGACCAGTTGCAGGCCGGCCAGGCGCCGACGCTGCCAGCCAAGACCACGGCCACGCAGACCTGGGCGCAACGGTTGCAGGTGTATGCCGGCAGCGCGGCGTTGCACGCCCAGATGGCGTATTGGCAGGGACAACTGGAAGGTGCTTGCCACGACTTGCCTTGCGACCGTCCGCAGGGCGATTTGCAAAGATGCCGTGGGGTGCAGGTCCAGACGCGGCTGGATAAAGACCAGACCCGGCGCTTGCTGCAACAGGCGCCAGCGGCTTATCGCACCCAGGTCAACGACCTGCTGCTGACCGCACTGGCCCGGGTGATCGGCCGCTGGACCTCCCAGGAATCGACCTTGATTCAATTGGAGGGCCATGGCCGCGAGGCGCTGTTCGATGAGTTGGACCTGAGCCGCAGCGTTGGCTGGTTCACCAGCCTGTTCCCGGTGCGCCTCACCCCGACGGCAACTGCCGAAGGCTCGATCAAGGCGATCAAGGAGCAACTGCGGGCGATTCCCGACAAAGGGCTCGGCTTCGGCGTGTTGCGTTACCTGGGCGATGAACCGACGCGTCGCACCCTCGCAGCGCTGCCGGTACCGCGCATCACGTTCAATTATCTGGGCCAGTTCGACAGCGATTTTGCCGATGACGGCGATGGGCTGTTTGTTCCCGCCAGCGAATCGGCGGGCGCGGCGCAGAGTCCGTTAGCGCCGCTGGACAACTGGTTGACACTCAATGGCAGTGTCTATGCGGGCGAGTTGAGCATCGACTGGACGTTCAGCTCGCAGATGTTCGACGAGGCGACGGTCCAGGCGTTGGCCGTGGACTATGGTCGAGAGTTGCAAGCGTTGATCGACCACTGCTGCGAACCGCAGCACCGCGGCTTCACACCGTCGGACTTCCCCCTGGCCGGATTGCACCAGTCGCAGCTAGACGCCTTGCCGCTGGTGGCGCGAGAGGTGGAGGACATCTATCCGCTGTCGCCGATGCAGCAGGGCATGTTGTTCCATACGTTGCTAGAGCAACAGGCCGGCCACTACATCAATCAGATGCGCGTCGATGTCGAAGGGCTCGACGTCGAGCGCTTCCGCCAGGCCTGGCAAGCGGCAACGGATGCCCATGATGTGCTGCGCAGCGGTTTTGTCTGGGAGGGTGATTTCAAGCGGGCGTTGCAAGTGGTGCACAAGCGCGTGGACCTCGTTTTGCAGCTGCATGACGGACGCTCACAGGCTGATTTGCCTGAGTATCTGGACGCTCTCGCAGCCGCCCAGCGGCAACAAGGTTTCGTCCTGGAGGCAGCGCCGTTGCTGCGATTGGTGGCGGCGCGCGTGGCCCAGGACCGTTACCACTTGATCTACACCAGCCACCATATCCTCATGGATGGCTGGAGCAATTCGCAGTTGCTCGGCGAAGTGTTGCAGCGCTACAGCGGCCAGTCGGTTGCCGTGTCTGGCAGCCGTTACCGGGATTACATCGCCTGGCTGCAACGCCAGGACGCGGCGGCCAGCGAAGCGTTCTGGAAGCCCGCGCTGCAACGCCTGGAAGCCCCGACGCGGCTGGCCGATGCCGTTGCTAAACCGACCGAAACGAGCGCTGGCTACGGCGATCACGTGCAGGTGCTGGACGAAGCGTCGACCCGACGCCTGGAGTCTTTTGCCCGAGCCTCGAAAGTCACCGTCAACACGCTGGTGCAAGCGGCGTGGCTGCTGCTGTTGCAGCGCTACACCGGCAAAGACACCGTGGCGTTTGGCGCGACGGTGGCCGGGCGTCCGGCGGACTTGCCGGGCATCGAGCAGCAGATCGGGCTGTTCATCAACACCTTGCCGGTGATCGCCAGCCCGCGGGCCGAGCAGTCGCTGGACAGCTGGCTGCAAGCGGTGCAGGAACAAAACCTGGCGCTGCGCGAGTTCGAACACACCGCGTTGCTGGACATCCAGCGCTGGGCCGGGCAGGGCGGCGACGCGCTGTTCGACAGCTTGCTGGTGTTCGAGAACTACCCGATTGCCCAGGCCCTGGAGCAGGGCGCTCCGGACGGTTTGCGCTTCGGCTCGCCCATTACCCAGGAGCAGACCAACTACCCGTTGACGCTGTTGGTGGGGTTGGAGCGGCAGTTGTCGGTGCACATGAGTTATCAGCGGGCGAGCTTTGCTCCGGATACGGTTGAGCGGTTGGCGGCGCATCTGGCGCAGTTGCTTGGGCAGATGACCACGCAAGGCGAGCGTTGCCTGGGTGAACTGTCGATGCTGGAATTCGATGAGCATCAGCGCCTGACCCACGAGTGGAATCCAGTCGATGCGCCGTTCGAACAGGACGTGTGCATCCACGATTTGATTGCTCGCCAAGCCGACGCTACTCCAGACGCGCTAGCGGTGACCTTCAATGATATTCGCCTGAGCTACAGCGAACTCGACGGCCGCGCCAATCGCCTGGCCCATAAACTCATCGAACTGGGCGTCGGCCCGGAAGTGCGAGTGGGCGTGGCGATGCCGCGTTCCGAGCAGTTGCTGATCGCCTTGCTCGCGGTGCTCAAGGCCGGTGGCGCCTACGTGCCGCTCGACCCGGATTATCCGGCCGAACGCGTGGCCTACATGCTCGATGACAGCCGTGCGCGGGTGCTGTTGACCGAGCAGGCAGTGGCGCAAACGCTGACGGTTCCGGCGGGGACCGAGGTACTGATGCTCGATCAGCTCGACCTTTCACGCTATCCATTGGACGCACCACAGAGCAGCGTTAAACCCGACAATCTTGCTTATGTGATCTACACCTCCGGCTCCACCGGCAAACCCAAAGGCGTGGCCATCGCCCATCGCAACGTGTTGGCGCTGATCGACTGGTCGAAATCGGTCTACAGCCGCGACGACATCCAAGGCGTACTCGCTTCCACCTCGGTGTGCTTCGACCTGTCGGTGTGGGAGCTGTTTGTCACGCTCGCCAATGGCGGCTCGTTGATCATCGCCCGCAACGCCCTGGAACTGCCGCAGCTGCCGGCCCGCGATCAAGTCCGGCTGATCAACAGCGTGCCCTCGGCCATCGCTGCGTTGCAGCGCAACGGCGAGATTCCGCCGAGCATGCGCATCATCAACCTGGCCGGCGAGCCGCTGAAGCAAAGCCTGGTGGAGACGCTGTACCAACAGCCAACCATCGAGCACGTCTATGACCTTTATGGTCCTTCCGAGGACACCACCTATTCGACCTGGACCCGCCGCACCGCCGGCGGCACGGCGAACATCGGTCGCCCGCTCAAGCACACCGCCAGCTACCTGCTGGACGCAAACCTGCAACCGGTGCCTCAAGGCGTCTCGGCGGAGCTGTACCTGAGCGGCGCGGGCATCACCCGGGGTTACCTCGGGCGCGCGGCGATGACCGCCGAGAAGTACGTGCCAAACCCGTTCTCGACAACCGGCGAACGCCTGTACCGCACCGGTGACCTGTGCCGCTATCGCGCCGATGGCGTGCTCGAATACCAGGGGCGGATCGACCATCAAGTGAAGATCCGTGGCTTCCGCATCGAGCTGGGGGAAATCGAGGCGCGGCTGCTGCAACAACCGGCGGTGCGCGAAGTGGCGGTGCTCGCCCAGGAGGGCGCGGGCGGTCAACAGCTGGTGGCCTACGTGGTGGCCCCAGCGCTGCAACGGGGCGCTGACACGCTGCGCGAAATCCTCAAGCAACACCTGCCCGACTACATGATCCCGGCGCACTGGCTGTTCCTCGACCGACTGCCGCTGACGCCCAACGGCAAGCTCGACCGCAAGGCGTTGCCGGGCATCGAGAGCGGGTTGCAGCAAAGCGATTACGCGGCACCGGCCAGCGAACTCGAGCAACGCATCGCCGACATCTGGCAAGCGGTGCTGGAAGTGGAGCAAGTCGGTCGCAACGACCATTTCTTCGAGCGCGGCGGTCATTCGTTGCTGGCGACCCAGGCCATCTCCCGGTTACGCAAGCTGACGACTTATCCATTGAGCCTGCGCGACCTGTTCGATCACCCGCAACTCAAGGCGTTGGCGGCAGTGATGAGCGCTGGCGACGAGGGTTCGGTGCGGGCGGGCGACTCCAGCCAGGTCCGGCTCAAGGCCCATGGCCCACGGCAATCGGCGCCGCTGTCGCTGGTGCAACGGCGGTTGTGGATCGCCGAGCAGCTGGCCGGCGGCACATCGGCGTATGGCATGCCCATGGCGTTGCGGCTGTGTGGCGAGTTGTCGGTCGAGCGGCTGATGAGCAGCTTCGCCGAAGTGACACGCCGTCACGCCGTGCTGCGCACCGCCTACGTCCAGGACGACGAAGGCGACCCGGTGGCACTGATTGTCGATGAGGTCCAACTGGATTTCCCGCTGATCGAACTGTCCGACCTCTCGCCCGGTGCCCAGCAGGAACACGTCGCCCAGGCGACGCTGGACAATGCGCGTACACCGATTGATCTGGAACAGGCGCCGCTGCTGCGCGGACGGATCCTGCGCCTGGGCCCGACCGAGCATGTGTTGTTGTACGCCATGCACCACATCATCTCCGACGGCTGGTCGATGGGGCTGTTGATCAATGAGCTGGTGCAGGTCTACGAGGCGTCCTCGCGCAACGAACCGATGCCGCTGGCGCCGTTGGAGGTCCAATACCACGACTTCGCCTTGTGGCAGCAAGCGCTGGAGGAACAAGGCGTGCTGGCGCGCCAGGCCGATTATTGGAAAGACCGGCTCGACGGTTACAACGGCCGTCTCGACCTGCCACTGGACAATCCTCGCGGCCCGACGGCGTCCTATGAAGGCGATGCGTTGCAGTTCGAGCTTTCTGCCGGGCTCAGCGCCGCGTTGCGGCGAGTATCCAGCGCGGCCGGTGTCACGCTGTACAGCACGTTGCTGGCGTCGTTCCAGGTGTTGTTGCATCGACTCTGCGCTACGCAGGATCTGGTGGTCGGTGCCGACGTGGCCGGGCGCGAACAGCCCGAGCTGGAACGCCTGATCGGTTTCTTCGTCAACGTCCTGCCGCTGCGTTCGCGCTTCGTCGCCGACGCCACTTTCGGCCGATTCCTCGCGCAGACCCAGGACGACCTGCTCGGCGCGCTGGAGCATCAGGACCTGCCGTTCGACCAGATCGTCGAGGCCTCGGGCGTCCCGCGGCACAAAGGCATGAGCCCGCTGCTGCAGGTGTTGTTCGTGATGAACAACGTGCCGGTGCGCAGCCGCGCCATGGCGGGCTTGAGCGTCGAGTTCCTGCCGGCGTTGCAGACCCATTCTAAATTCGACATGGCGTTGTTCGTTGACGAAGAAGAAGGGCAATTGCGCGGTAATTGGCAATTTGCCACAGGCTTGTTCGGACATGAGCGCATCCAGTACCTGGTCCAGGCCTGGACGGCCCTGTTGGAACAGATCGTCGCTGATCAGGACATTCAATTGGGAGCTATCAGCATGCCAGTCGACAACGTGGCGACAGCCGCCACGCCTGCCAACGTCCCGGGGCCCAAGGCCGACAAACTGGGCAAGTTTCTCAAGCGCGCGGCGACTCCGGCTGCCCGGCCTCGACCGGCGTTGGTGCGCGAATCGCTGGTGGCCGCGCCACAGCGCTTCCCGCTGATGATGGAGCCCGGCGAGCCACACTTGGACGTCATCGAGTGGATCCAGCAGAACCGGCCATTGATCGAGCAGAAGCTGGCCGAACACGCCGGCATCCTGTTCCGCGGTTTCGCGCTGGACGGCATCCAGGGCTTTGAAGCCTTCGCCGAAGCGATACAACCGGGACTGTACGGCCAGTATGGCGATCTTCCCAAGAAGGAGGGAGGCAAGAACACCTACCGTTCCACGCCGTACCCGGAACGCAAGATGATCCTGTTCCACAACGAGAGCTCCCACCAGGACCGCTGGCCGCGCAAGCAGATGTTCTATTGCGAGCAAGCCGCGCCCGTAGGCGGTGCGACGCCAGTGGTGGACTGCCGCTTGATGTACGAAAAGCTTCCAGCAGACCTTCGCGAAAAATTTGAGGACAAGGGGCTGCTGTACGTGCGCACCTTCACCGACAAGCTCGACGTGTCGTGGCAGCACTTCTTCAAGACCGAGGATCGTTCTGAAGTGGAGGCGCGCTGCCGGGCCGGTGGCATTCAATGGCGCTGGCTCGATAACGATGAGCTGCAAACCCGCACGCCGGGGCCGGCAATCATCACGCACCCGATCACCGGGGAGAAATCGTTCTTCAACCAGGTGCAGCTGCACCACATCTATTGGCTGGAGCCGGACGTGCGCCAGGACCTGTTGTCGATGTACGGCCTGGAGCGCATGCCTCGTCACGTGTATTACGGCGACGGCACACCGATTGAAGACGAGGTGATGGCGCGTATCGGCGAGTTGTACGAGGCCTGCGCGGTGCGTTTCGACTGGCAGAAGGGCGATGTGATCCTGCTGGACAACATGCTCGTGGCCCACGCCCGCGACCCGTTCGAGGGGCCGCGCAAGATCGTCGTCGCCATGGGCGACATGTATGACCATGCCAGCCTGCAACGACCTGCCTTTGGGCAAACCCCGCGGGGCGCATTCAATACCGAGGAAACCGGAGCATGAACGAGGTGATGATGGACGCGCAGGATCCGGGTTTCGCCCTGACGCCCGAGCAACAACGGGAAGTTGAATGGCTGACGGGCACGGTGACCTGCGGCGAGGCCTTGCGCTGGTTCAGCGTGGTCATTGACGGCGATCTCGATTCGCAGCGATTGCAGGTCGCTTTCGATACGGTGGTGGCGCAGCAACCCATGGTGCTGGCGCGCCTGGCCAAGGTCGGCGGTTTCCACGGACTGCGTCAAGCCGCCGCCGATGCCGGGCGCTTTCCGCTGACGGTACAGGCCAGCGGGCAGCGCGCCAATGAAGTCCGGGCGCAGATCGACGAAATGCTCGGTCGCGCTTTTGTGCTGGGCGAATCGGCAAGTGTCCAGGCCGTACTGTATCGCCTGGCGCCACGGCAATGGCAATTGCTGCTGGGTATCGCTCGCTACAGTGCCGATGCCCGATCGATGAGCCTGTTGCTGGAACAGGTACGGCAAGCGTATGCGGGCCAGGCGTCGGAAGACGAAGCACCGGGCGAGTTCGCCCAGTATCTGGAATGGCGCAGCGAAGTGGTGCTCGATGAAGATGCCGCCACTGCGCGGACTTATTGGCAGCAACACCTGCAAGGCTTGCAGGCGGATATCGCCACACCGTGGCTGGCCGCACGCAGCACCGTCAGCGGGACAGCTAATGCGCAGGTATCGCTGAGCTTGGAACCGGCCCGGCGCGACGCCTTGCAACGCTTGGCCGACCAACTCGGCCAACCGCTGGCGACGTTGCTGCAAGGCGCCTGGTGGGTATTGCTGGGGCGCCTGAGCGGCCTCGAACAGGCGCTGGTCGGCGTGCGCCACGACAGCCGAGGCGACTACGAGTACTTCGCCAATGCCATTGGCGTGTTCGAAAAAAACCTGCCGCTTTGCGTTCCGCTGCCGGCCACCGCGCCGTTCAGCGAGTGGCTGGTGGAGCTGGCGGCACGCCTCGAAGCACATCGCACCTGGCAGGAATACTGGGCGCCGGAGTTGGCGCCAGACGCGGCGTATCCGGCCTATGGCTTTACGGTAGGCCGGGCGCCGATTACCAACAGCAGCGGCGGTTTGGCTTGGGCGGCTGAGTCTTTACCCGCGCGGGCCGACGGATTCGAGGTGCTGCTGCACGTTCAATTGGACGACGCCCAGCGGCTTGATTCGGTGAACCTGCATTACGCCGCCTCGCGTTATTCGTCGGCGGCGGCCACCACTGTGCTGGAACAATTCGACGTGCTGTTGGCTTCGATCCTCGCGGCTGCGCAAACACCGCTGGCGCAGCTCAACTTGCTCGGGCCTGAAGAGGAACAGCGCTTACGGGCAATCAACCCGACGATGCAGGCGCTGGTCGATCAGCGCTACCTGCCGCAGCGTATCGCGGATCTGGCGCTTGAGACGCCGGAAGCGATTGCCCTGACCGACGCCCATCGATCCCTCAGCTACGGCCAGTTGAATAGCCAAGTCGAGCGCATCGCCCAAGGCCTGGTGAACCAAGGCTTGGGCGAGGGTTCGATTGTCGCGCTGGCCTTGCCGCGCTCGGTGGACCTGGTGATTGCGATGCTGGCGAGCTGGCGCATCGGGGCGGCGTATCTGCCACTGGATATTCAGTGGCCCCAGGCCCGTCAGGCGTTGATGCTGGAGCAGGCCGGCGCCGCTGTGGTGCTGACTGATGCGCTGCATGTGTCTGGCTGGCAGGAGCAGCCATACACCGCGCTGACGGTGGCCGGGCTCGACTTGTCGAGCGCGCCGTTGTCGGCGCTCATGACCAAGGGCAATGACATCGCCTACGTGCTGTTTACCTCCGGCTCCACCGGCGTGCCCAAAGGCGTAGTGATCGAACATCGGCAACTGCTCAACTACACCGCCCAGGCCAGCCAGGCGTTGGGGCTTGGGCAGTGCAGCAACGTCGCGTTCAGTTCCACCGTGGCGGCGGATCTGGGCAACACGGCGCTGTTCGGTGCGTTGTTCAACGGCGCGACCCTGCATGTCGCCACTGATGAGCAGATGCAGGACGGCGAATTATTTAGCAGATTCATGCAACAGCAACAGATCGACTGCCTGAAAATCGTCCCGTCGCACCTCGCGGCGCTGCTCGACAGTGAGCACGCCACACTGCCACGCACGCTGGTGCTCGGCGGCGAGCCGATTGCGCCGACGTTGGTCGAGCGGATCAAACGCTTGCGCAGCGATTGCCGGGTGTTCAACCACTATGGCCCGACCGAAGCCACGGTCGGGGTGATGATTCATCCGTTGTCACTGGACGGCGCTGCCGATGATTGTTCGGCGCTGACCCACGTGCTGGGCAACAATCAGGTTTACATCCTCGACGCTGATCGGCGCCTGGCGCCGGTGGGCATGTTGGGCGAGTTGTACCTGGGCGGCGCGCAATTGTGCCGGGGCTACCTGAATGCCGAGGCGCACGGGCAAGCGTTTATCCAGAGCCCGTTCGACCCGGCGCAACGCCTTTACCGAACGGGCGATCTGGCGCGTTATCGCGCCGACGGCGCTGTCCAGTTGCACGGTCGCCGTGATCAGCAGGTGAAGGTGCGCGGGTTCCGTATCGAACTGGCGGAGATCGAGGCCGAACTGTTGCGAGTGCCACAAGTGGCCGAAGCGCTGGTGCTGCCGGCCGCGTCGGCCGAGCAGGGATTGTTGGCGTTCGTCGTGGCCCGGCAAGGGCAGTCTTCGGGCGTGCTGGACGCCGCGCGTGGCGAACTGATCGCCCGGCTGCCCGGCGTGATGGTGCCGCAGCATCTGCAATTGATCGAACGTTTCCCACGCCTGGCCAACGGCAAGATCGACCGCAAGGCGTTGCAGCAACTGATGATCGCGCCGAGCAACGACGAAGACCTCGCGCCACGTGATGCGCTGGAGCAATTGCTCTCCGCGCGCATGGCGCAGCTGCTGGGGCTTGAACGGCTGGGCATCGACCGCGACTTCTTCGCCGCCGGCGGGCATTCGTTGCTGGTGATCAAGTTGGTGGCCGGCATTCGCAAGTTGTTGCAGTGCGACATCCATCCGGGACTGGTCTTCGATCATCCGACCGTGGCGTCGCTCGCCATGGCGTTGCGGGCGGAGGAGAGCGCTCCGGGGCAGCTGGAAAAAATCGCCCAGGTGCGCCTGCGCATGGACGCGATGAGCCCCGAGGAAAAGGCCCGCCTGACCGAACAGGCTCGGCAACTGCAAGCCGCCAAGGTTGCGCAGGGTAGCTGACATCCCAGCCAACATCTCACTCAACAACAGGCCGACGCCCGCGAGCGTCGGCTTTTTTTTAAGTTTATGCGCGAATGATAAATAAACTCATTCCGGTTTTTCCCAAGTGCTGCGTCTTACTAAGGTATGCGGGCAAATCGGCTCGGGCAGGGCAGCCCAGGCGCCGGTTGTGTCCAGGAAAAAATTTAGCCGTCGTCCAGCCGGACGACCGTGCCCGGGGAGGGGCCGGTCGGCCACGCACCGATGCATTGCCCCAGGCAATCGACGGTGCGGGTTCACCCGTGCTGGCGAGCGGCAGGCCCTTTGGCCCCATGGACTTTTCACCTTTACCAATAATAGAGAGCGCGATGTCGGCAATTCATGAGTTGAAACCGTTGTTCAAGGCACTTGTCATGTCCCGCGGCCTGCGTTCGCGCCGGATGTTGACGGGGCTGGGTCTGGTCTGCGTTCTGCCATTTAGCGCCCAGGTGATGGCTGAAGACGTCAGCCTCGACATCCCGGCACAACCGCTGCCGCAGGCGCTGCAAGCGTTCGGCAAGCAGACCAACCAACAAGTGATCTACAACGCCGACGAACTGGCCGGCCTGAAGAGCAACCGCGTCAGCGGCAGGATGAGCCCGCAGGCGGCCATCGCCGAATTGCTCAAGGGCACCGGCGTGCGCCACAGTTTCGAGGGCAACACGTTGATGCTGACAAAGGGTTCCGCCGCCGGAACCCTGGAACTGGGCGCGACCACGGTAAAAGCAGCGGAACTGGAGGCGACGACCGAAGGCAGCCAGTCCTATACCAGCAACGCCGTGACCATCGGCAAGGGCACCCACACCCTCAAGGAAATTCCCCAGTCGATCACCGTGATGACGCGCAAGCAGATGGATGACCAGAACCTGGTCAACCTCAAGGACGCCGTCAACCAGACCACCGGCATCGTCGGCCTGCAGGGCGTCGGCCAGGGCATGATCCTGTCGTCGCGCGGTTTCCAGATCGACGATTGGCAGTACGACGGTGTGCCGATCCCGCGCAACACCTACTCGCTGGGCAACTGGGCGACCCAGGACTTGATCTTCTTCGACCGCCTGGAAATTCTCCGTGGCGCCTCGGGCCTGCTGCAAGGCACCGGCAGCCCAGGTGGGGCCGTCAACCTGGTGCGCAAGCGCGGCCAGAGCGCCCCGACCGTGACCCTGACCGGCAAGGCCGGCTCGTGGGATCACTACGGCCTGCAACTGGACGCTGGTGGCCCGCTGAACGAGGCCGGCAACATTCGCGGGCGCTTCGTCGCCGACGAAGACCAGAGCAATTCATTCGTTGATCATGCCTGGAGCAAGACCCATTCGCTGTACGGCGCGCTGGACATCGACCTGAGCGAAGACACCACCCTGGGTTTCGCGGTCAGCCAATCCAACGGTGAATCGCGCGGCAACATCCGCGGCCTGCCACGCTACGCCGACGGCTCGATGCCGGACGTGTCGCGCTCGACCTACACCGGCGCGCGCTGGAACCGATCGGAAATCGACGTCACCACCTACTACGCCGATTTGGAGCATCGCTTCAATGAGGATTGGGCATTCAAGGTGGGGGGCGTGTATATGAGCGAAGACAACCAGGCGAAGAATCAGCGGACGCAAAATGCCCTTGTCGGTCTCAATCCCGATGGCACCGGTGTGCAATATGCCGACTTCTTGACTGATTTCCAGTCCACCAAAGTGGGGCTGGACATGAATCTGGTCGGCAAATTCGAAGCCCTGTCGATGGAGCAGGAAGTCATGCTCGGCGGTAACTTCTCCCAGTTGGAAACGGATGACAAATACGCCCGGACTTTCAACGCCAGCAGCGACACGATCTTCGATCTGGACAACGACCGCCCGGACATCAGCTATGACAGCTTGATCAACAGCCCGACTGGCCGGGGCGTCCTCAGCAAGTATGACATCCGTCAAAAAGGCCTGTACGGCACCTGGCGCGTCAAGCCGGTGGACGATCTGACGCTGATCCTGGGCTCGCGGGTCAGTTGGTATGACTTCAGCTACAAATCGAAAATCCAAAACTCAGCCGGTATCACACGCGTCGACCCAAGCACCGCAACCGAAACCGGGGTGGTCACGCCCTATGCCGGCATCGTCTATGACCTGAGCCGCGAATGGGCGGTGTACGCCAGCTATACGGATGTATTTCAGCCCCAGACCAACCTAGATCCTAGTGGTTCGGTGCTCAAGCCCATCGTTGGTACCAACTATGAGGTCGGCCTCAAGGGTGAGTTGATGGATGGTCGGGTCAACACTTCGCTGGCTGTCTTCCGCTACGATCATGAAAACCGTGCCGTCAGAATTCCAGGCTGTACCGACTTGAACTGCTCCAGTGCCTCTGGGACCGTGCGCAGCCAGGGTATCGAGGCTGAAATCAGCGGTGAAGTGGTAGACAACTTGCAGTTGTTCGCCGGCTACACCTACAACACCACCAAGTACCTGAAAGACACCGCCAGTAACGAAGGCAAAGTCTTCAGCACCTGGACGCCAAAACACATGCTGCGCGTGTGGGGCAACTACCAGTTCACCGGCGACTGGAGCCGTGTCAGCACCGGCTTGGGCTTCACCACCCAAAGTCACACACTGGTTTACGACTATGATCGTGAAATCCCAGGTTACACCGTATGGAATGCCCGTGTCGGCTACAAGTTGACGTCGGAAATCGATTTGGCAGTCAATGCCAACAACCTGTTCGACAAGACCTACATCACCCCGGCTTACAACCAGCTCAACGGCAACAATAACTTTGGTGATCCGCGTAACTTGATGTTCACCGTGAAGTACACGCCGCAGTTCTGATCATCGCGAGCACAAAAAAACCGACCCGCCATATGCGGGTCGGTTTTTTTATGGGGTTCACCACCAAATATCCGAGCGTACACAAACCCCGTGGCGAGGGAGCTTGCTCCCGCTGGGCCGCGCAGCGGCCCTGAAACCTGGCAACTCGGTGTGTCGATCGTTCCCACGCTCTGCGTGGGAATACCGCCAGGGACGCTCCGCGTTCCGCTTCTGGGGGGTGACGCAGAGCGTCACGGGATGCGTTCCCACGCAGGGCGTGGGAACGATCAGGCCGTGGCCACAGTATCGGTGCGTGGGTGCTATGGCTGTTGTGCCGTGCCGGCCAAAAACACCCCGACCAACGAATCCAGCAACCCCTCATCAAAGATCATGCCCCGATGGCGCAACGGCGAATGCACCGAGCACTGTAACTCGCCAGTCAAGCTATGTTCCCTGACCAACGCCTCGCAAAACGCCAGTTCCTCCGGCGTCTTCTCCGCCTGGGTCCACCAGCAGCTCGGCCTTACCCGTACCGGCTTGAAAGTGAACCCCTCAAAGGCCTCCAGCAACCGATCATGCACCGAGAACGCCTGGGCGTTCATGACCTCTTCCTTGACGCTCTGCACGATCGACAGCAAGTCGCCTCGCTCAGGCTCGATCTGGCCGGCGGCCCACTCATGGAAGGCCTTGACCGAGCTGTCAGGGTGTTCCCGTCGGTAGGTCGCGGTACGTTCCGTAAGGGCAGGAAACAGCAGGTCGAAATACTCAATGGCCTCATGCAGATCCTGCGAAGCCGGGTCGGTTTTTTCCTGCGCAAGCAATTCCCTATGACGTTGCAACGTCACGGGATACAGCTGTTCCGGAATCGTGCTGTCCACCAGCCCCAGGAAACCCACCGTGTGACCCTGGCTTTCCAGCGTCGCCGCGATGTCCAGCGCAATCGCTCCACCCAAGGACCAGCCCATCAAGTAATACGGGCCCTGTGGTTGGCTCGCGAGGATTTCCCGGCTGTAGTCGGCGATCATTTCGTGCCACGCCTCCGGGCCTGCATGGGGTTCGCTGAAGCCGCGGTGCATGACGCCGAAGGTGCGCGCGCGGTTTTGCAGTTTGCGCGCCAATGGCTGGTAGCAGAACACGATGCCCCCGCTGGGGTGCAGGCAAAACAGCTGCGGGGCGCTGGCGGGGGCGTTGTTCAAGGCGACCAGGCATTGTGTCTGTTCGCGGTGTTTGTGCGAGATGAACAGCGCCAGTTCGGCGACGGTCGGGTTGGCCAGCAGTTCTTGCAGGCGCACCGTGATATTGAGCTGTGCCTTGAGGTTGGCGATCAGTTCGATTGCCAGGATCGAATGCCCGCCAAGCTCAAAGAAATTGTCGTCGATGCCTACGCGCTCGACCTTGAGGGATTGTTGCCAGAGCTGCGCCAGGGCTTCTTCCAACTGAGTGCGCGGCGCCAGGTAATGCGAACGCCAAAGATGGGCATCAGGTTCCGGCAAGGCCTTGCGGTCGAGCTTGCCATTGGCGTTGAGCGGCAAGCGATCGATGAACAGCAAGTGGCTGGGCACCATGTAGTCTGGCAACTGCGCCTTGAGCGCGACCAACAGTTCATCGCGCAGCTCGGCGGTGGACGGTTGCGCTGCGATCACGTAGGCGATCAGTTGCAAGCCGCCCGGGCCTTCATGGGTCAGCACCACGCAATCCTGAACCGCTGGCAAGGTTTGCAGGCGCGCCTGGATTTCCCCCAGTTCGATGCGGAAGCCGCGGATCTTGACTTGATGGTCCAGGCGCCCGATGTATTCGATGCTGCCGTCGCTGCGGTAGCGCGCCAGGTCTCCGGTGCGATACAGGCGGCCACCCGGCAGCGGGTCGAACGGATCGGGGATGAAGCGGCTGGCGGTGAGGTCGGCGCGCTGATGATAACCACGGGCCAGGCCGGCTCGGCCGACATACAACTCGCCGGTGCAGCCCTTGGCGACCGGGTTCAGATGCGCATCGAGCAAATACCAGGACAGGTCGATGATGGGCTCGCCGATGGGACTGGCGGCCTCGCAGTGCAAATCGTTCATCGTCAGCGGACGCCAGGTGACATGCACCGTCGTTTCGGTGATGCCATACATATTGATCAACCGTGGCGCCTGGTCGCCGAAACGTTCGAACCAGGGGCGCAGGCTCTGCACATCGATTGCTTCGCCGCCGAAGATCACCTGCCGCAGCCGGTGGACGAGAGGCTGCCGAGGCGCGCAGGCGACCTGCAACAGCGACCTGAAGGCCGAGGGCGTCTGGTTGAGCACCGTGACGTTTTCCTGGCAGAGCAGGGCATAAAAATCTTCCGGCGAACGGCTCACGGCGTGGGGCACGATGACCAGCCGCCCGCCGTGCAGCAGGGCGCCGAAAATCTCCCACACGGAAAAGTCGAAGGCGTAGGAATGAAACAGGCACCACACGTCCCGGTGATCGAAATTGAACCAGTGCTCGGTGGCCTGGAACAGTCGGCTGACGTTGTGGTGCGCGAGCAATGCGCCCTTGGGCTTGCCGGTCGAGCCCGAGGTGTAGATGACGTACGCGAGGTTATCCGGATCCATCGGCACATCCGGATTGTGCTCCGGGTAGGCATTGTCGGTATCGAGCGGATCCAGCAGCAGGCACGTCACGCCAGCGGGCAGCGCCAGTGAATCGCGCAAGTGAGCCAGGGTCAGGACCAGCGTGACGCCGCTGTCCTGGATCATGTAGGCCAGGCGGTCGGCCGGATACGCCGGGTCCAGCGGCACGTACGCGCCACCGGCCTTGAGAATCGCCAGCAGGCCAATGATCATCTGCGGTGTTCGCTCGACGGCAATGCCGACCAGTACGTCTGGCCCGACGCCTTGTTCGATCAGCCGATGGGCCAATCGGTTGGCCTGTCGGTTGAGTTCGGCGTAGCTGATGTGCTGCTCTTCAAAGGTCAGCGCGATGGCCTCGCCTATGCTGGCGGCATGGGTTTCGATCAACCGGTGCAGGCACAGTTCGCTGCGCAGTTGGCTCGGCTGGCGGTTCCAGTCGGCCAGGGTTTTTCGGTGTTCATCGGCGCTCAACAATTGCAGTTCGCCAAGGGCGCATCCGGGCGTCTCGATCAGGCCTCGCAACAGGTTCTGCCAGTGCTCGGCCATGCGCTCGATGGTTTCTGCGCGGTACAGGTCTCGGCTGTATTCGAACGTTGCCAGCACCTGTTGCTGGGAATAACCGACGTCCAGCGACAGGTCGAACTTGGCCTGGTTGTCACCGGTATTCAAAAACTCCAGCGCCAGTTGACCCAAGCCTGGCGCCGACGGTGAGGACGAGCCCGTGCGCCAGTTGAACAAGACCTGGAACAGCGTACCGGCGCCCTGTGCACCGGGACGTTGCAGCTGATCCAGGATCAGCTCCAGCGGATAGTCGGCATGTTCCAGCGCGGCGAGCGACTGGGCGCGCAGGTCCCTGAGGAAATCCCGCGCGCCGCGGGTCGAGTCGATCCGCGCCCGATACACCTGGCTGCTGACGAAAAAACCCACCAGCTCCTGGCTTTCGTGGCTGTTGCGGTTGGCGTTGGGAACGCCGACGGTGAAATCGTTCTGGTTGCTGTACCGAGCCAATAACAATTGCCAGGCCGCCAGCGCCACGACAAAAGGCGTAAGCCCCTCTCGCTGACAGAACGTGTCCAAGGCCTGGACCATTGCCGGGGTGAGAGACGCCTGTACGCGTCCGGCCATGTGTTGCTGATTCGCGGTGCGCGCAACGTCATGAGGCAGTTCCAATGCCGGCAAGTCATGGCCGAGGTAGTCGCTCCAATAGGCGCCACTGCGCTGGCAGGCTGGGCTGCGCACATAGTCGCCGCGCTGCCAGGTCGCGTAGTCGGCATATTGCAGGGGCAACGACGGCAGCGGTGACGGATCGCCCAGCAAGGCCTGGGCATAGGCCTGGGTCATGTCCTGCATCAGGATCGTGTTGGACCAGGCATCGGAAACGATGTGGTGCATGTTGAGCAACAACACATGCTCATCACTGCCCAACCTGAGCAACGTTGCCCGCATCAGTGGCGCCTGGGTCAGATCGAACGGTTGCCGGGCGTGTTGTTCGATGCGCTGTGAAAGCGCCTGGTCCCGTGCCGGCTGATCGAGCGCGGCGAGGTCCTCCCGGTGCAGGAGCAGGCGGGCGTTACGCTCGATTACCTGGGTGGCGGCACCGTCGATTTCAGTGAATGCGGTGCGCAGGATGTCGTGCCGGTCGATGACGCGGTTCAATGCCTGTTCCAGGGCGTCGGCATTCATTTCGCCGGTCAGGCGCAGGGCACGTGGCAGGTTGTAGGCAGATCGGTGCGGATCCCGCTGTTGCTCCAGCCACAAGCGTTGCTGGGCGAAAGACAAGGGCGCGCGGTCCAGCCTGCGGCGGTTGGACCGGGCGTGCATGTCGTCAGCGGCCTCGTCGAGCAGCAGTGCCAGCAGATCATCGTCTAGCAGTTCGTTCATGGTGTTCTCGCGGTCAACAAACATTGCGTCGGCAGGTTCAGGCGAAGGCTGCCGGGGTCTTTTCACTGATGACCTGGCCGGCCTGCATCCGGACCAGTTGGTCTGCGATGTCGAAGTAACGGTCATCGTGGGAAATGACGATGATGGTTTTGCCCAGGGCCTTCAGCTCCGGCAGCAGCTCGGTGTAGAAAACCCGCCGGAACACCGGGTCCTGGTCGGCGGCCCATTCGTCGAAGACCAATACCGGGCGCTCTTCCAGCCAGGCGTTGAGCAGGGCCAGGCGCTTGCGCTGTCCGGTGGAAAGATCGGTGGTGCTGAACACGCCGTCGTGAATGCTGACCTTATGGGCGATCTCCAGGCGCTGCAGGTAGCGGTTGGCGTCTTCAGGCACCTGTTGATCGCCTTGCACCAGTTCATCGAACAGGTAGTAGTCGGCGAAAATCGTCGTGAACAATTGGCGGTAATCGTCGCGGCCGGCAGCCAGTACCGGTTTGCCGTCCAGGAGGATCTCGCCGCCCTGGGGCGAATAAAGCCCCAGCAGCAATTTGATCAGCGTGGTCTTGCCTCCACCGTTCTCGCCGACGATGAACACAATCTCGCCCTGGGCGATGGACAAGTTGATCGGTCCGAGGGCGAAGGCCTGGCTGCCATCGACCGCTGGGAAGGCGTAATGCACGTCACGCAATTCCAGCTGCTGGAGCGCAGGCTTTGGGACGCTCTTGTCGTTGAGCAGCAGGTGCGGCTCCGGCGAAGAGAATTGCTCGGCCAGCTCGGCGATGCGCTTGAAGGCAATGTTGGCGCGGCTGATCACCGGCAGGGTCATCACCAGGTATTCCAGCGGCCCCTTCATGTACAACAACACCAGCACGAAGCCGCTGAGCACCGCTTTGTCAGTGCCCAACCACAGCGACTGCAAGGCCAGGACCAAGCCGATGACCACGAAAAACAGCATCGAGCCGAAGGTCTTGGCGATCACGAAAGTGTTGACCGAGCGGATGTTGGTGTCGCAGATCTGGTCGGCGGTGGCTTCGATACGCTGGCTGAACATGCGCTGGCGGCGTGGGCGATGGATGCGCAATTCCTTGGCGCCGGCGGCGATTGCGCTGTAGTGCTTTTGCAAGGCGTCTTCGGCCTCGCGGGCCGCTTCGAACCCCCGGATGCCACGGGCCCGCGCCACGTATTGGATGACAGTGCCGATCACCAGCGCGACCAGCAACAGCGCAAACATCGGTAACGACAGGTAAGCCAGGTAGCCCAGGCAACCAAGGGTGACGGTGAAGGCGATGGCCAGTGGCGCAAAGGAAAACGCGAAGTTGCTGACCATGTTGACGTCGTGGGTCAGTATCGGGATGAGCCGATGACTGCGGAATCGCTCGATCTGCTCGATGGGCGCCAGCAGGACTTTCTGGCCGAGGGATTTGCGCAGGCTGGCGATGATGTTCTGGCCGACGTGATTGGTGCCGATGTCCGACAGAATCGACGTCAGCAGCGCCGCCACGCACAGGCCGGCGAAGGTTGCCAACACCTGGGGCGTCGGCCCGGCGTCGGCGTTCAAGGCGTCGTTGATGGTTGCCAGCAGGGCGGTGATGCTCAGTCCGCCCAGCATGCCCAAGAGGATGGAGCCTACGACAATCAGCCGGAACGGCTTGAGCAGGCTGAGCACTTCACGCAGGGCACCGCGGGAGTTCGAGATCATG
Source organism: Pseudomonas sp. SWRI92 (assembly GCF_014268685.1). Lineage (NCBI taxonomy): Bacteria > Pseudomonadati > Pseudomonadota > Gammaproteobacteria > Pseudomonadales > Pseudomonadaceae > Pseudomonas > Pseudomonas sp. SWRI92. Next base: position 105,063 of record NZ_JABWQY010000014.1, on the reverse strand, counting down.
GGAGTTCCCTTTTCTGGGCCGGTGATGGCAATGGTTCAAGGCACGGGCTAAGTGGCGCTAGGCGGGTAGGCACGGCTTACATATCCCGGGCGACCCGGAACCCCAGCCAATCGCCGCGTGCGTCGGCATACACCGCATTGCGGTTGCCCGAACGGGAAAACACCGGCGCTTCGCCCCAATCGTTGCCACGAATGCGCCGTATCTTGCAGTTGCCTGTCAGCGCGGCGCTGCCATCGCTTGGAGCGCCGGCGTAGTTCTCGTTGAAGCAATCGGCGGTCCATTCGTAGACGTTGCCGTGCATGTCGTACACCCCGAAGGCGTTGGGCGCGAAGCTGCCGGCCGGGGCGGTGAAGTTGTAGCCGTCGGCCGCGCCATAGGTGTTGGCGTGCTGAGCGATGCTGTAGTCCTTGCCTTCGTCGAAGGGGAAGGGGAACGGGCCGGTGCTGCCGCCGCGTGCCGCGTATTCGCGCAGGGACTCGCTGACCAACCGGTACTGCTTGCCGGTCTTTTTCGACAACCACGCCACGTAGGCATTGGCCTCGGCGAAGTCCATGCACACCGCCGGGTGTCGGTCGGTGTACTGCTTGCGCGGGTCGCTGCCCTGGTAATCCGGGACGCCGGCCTTGCAGGCGCGACCGGGACGCTTATCGCCATCGGGCATCACGTAGCCGCTTTCTTGAAGGAAAGCGAACCACTCGCCTTTAAGCACTTGGAAGCGGCTGATCGCCAGCGGCTTGGCGAACGTCACCGGATGCATCGGCCCCTCGTCGGGCTCGCGTCCCACTTCGTCTTCCGGGGTGCCCATCTGGAAGGTCCCAGTGGGCAGCACGACCATTTCCGGGCAATCCTTGCAGTCGCGAAAGACCTGGCCCGGTTGCGCGGCCTGGGCGCCGAAGGGCAGCAGGGCGGCGAGGGCCAGTGTCGGGAGTAGCTTCAACGAAAAACTGTTCATCCGTCTCTCTCGATAAGTCAGGTTCAGAGTGTCTTGCCCAGCAAGGTCATGAAGCGATCGATCTCGGCTTCGCTGTTGAGCAGCCCCGGCGCGGTGCGCACCACCGGCCCCGCATCGCGATGCACGGCGTCGGCAATCACGCGGTTCTGCATCAGGTAGGCAGCGATTTCGTCGCTCTTGCGCTCCTTGACGCGGAAGAAGGTGAAGCCCGCCGACAGCTCGGGGCTCAGCGGCGTGACCAGTTCGATCTGCGGCAGTGCCAGCAGTTGTTTTTTCAAGTAGCTGTTGAGGGCGCGGATGCGCGCCTGCACCTCGGCCTTACCCAGTTGCAGGTGCAACTTGAAGGCCTCGTCCGCCGCCCAGCGATGTTCGAAGGCGTGGTAACCGCCAGGCGTCATGGTGGTGGAAAACGCCGTGGCCTCGGAGAAGGTCGGGATGATCGGCGTGACGTACCTGACCTCTTCGCTGCGGCTGCACACCACGCCGGTACCGCGCGGACCGAACATCCATTTGTGGGTGCCGGCGATGAAGAAATCGCAATTCATCGCCGGAAAATCCAGGTCCTCGACGCCGAAACCGTGCACGCCGTCCACCACATAAATGATTCGCTGTTCATCGCTGCGGCCCTGGTTGTGCTTGTCCACCAGGGCGCCGATCTTGCCGATCGGCAGCTTCACGCCGCTGCCCGAATGCACCCAGGTCATGCCCAATACGCGGGTTTCAGGGCGAATGTTGCGGTCGATGGCCGCGAGGATTTCCTCATGGCTGGCGCTGTGGGCGTTTTCGAACAGTTTGATCTTGCGCACCCGGGTGCCTTCCCGTTGCTTGCGCAAATCGAGAATGGTGTGGGTGGCGTAGTGTTCATGGGCGGTGGTGAGGATTTCCTGATCGGGCCGTACATGGACGCCGCCGTAAATCATTGCCAGGCCTTCGGTGGTGCTGCCGGTCAGGGCGATCTGTTTTGGGGTCGCTTGCAGGTAGCGGCCGGCCCAGGTCCGTACGTTTTCCTCACGCTCTTGAGTGACGCCCAAGTCCCAGTCCATCAACAGCCCCGGGTTTTTATCCAGCGCGGCACGGTGCCGTTCGATGGCCTCGCGCACGGGGCGCGGGTGGGTGGTGATCAGGAAGTTGGAGAAGTGCAGGTAGTCCGGGTCCTGGTTGAACAACGAGCGCAACTGCGCCCATTTGTCCCGGGACAGCGGCGGCAATGGATCGGCAACGGCAGTGGATGGCAGGCTGGCGGCTAAGGGCAAGCCAGCGGCGAGAATCCCGGCTTGCTTGAGAAACGTGCGGCGTTCGTTCATGGCTGGCCGACCTTCTGGGTCGAGGCGATGGCGGGGCGGGCGGCTTTCTGGACCTGATCCCAGACCCGCAGGAAGTTGCCGCCCCACAGCTTGGCGATGTCGGCCTCGGAGTAGCCACGCGTCAGCAGTTCGGCGGTGACGTTGCGGATGTCGCCGACGTTCTCCCAGCCCTTCACGCCGCCGCCTTCGTTGAAGTCCGAGCTGATGCCGACGTGGTCGATGCCGATCTTGCGCACGGTGTAGTCGATGGCATCGCCCAGGTCCTTGAGGCTGGCCTTGGGTTCCTCCTCGAGGATGCCGTAGAGCTGGCCGGCGTACTCGCCGAACTTCTGTTCCGGCCATGCGGCAATGATCGGGTCGCCCGGCATCAGCGCCATCGCCAGGTTGGGCAATGGCGGCAGATCGAAGCGTGCGCGCAGGGTGTTGAGTTTGTCCTGGGTCTTTTGCGTCAGCGGGCGCAGGTATTGGGAAAAACCGACAATTTGCACCACGCCGCCGCTGGCCTTGATCAGCTGCATTTCCTTGTCGCTGAGGTTGCGCGGGATGTCGACCATCGCCCGTGGCGCCGAATGGGAGGCCACCAATGGCGTACGGCTCAGTTGCGCGACTTGCTCAAGGGCCGGGGTCGACATCTGCGACACGTCGATGATCACCCCCAGGTCGTTCAGGCGTTTCACCGCTTGCTTGCCAATGTCGGAGAGACCGCCGAGGGCGTCCGGCGAATCATTGAAGAACGGCAGCGGCCGCGAAGAATCGGCCCAATCGTTATTGCCGATGTAGCTGAAGCCGAACATGCGCATGCCCCGCGCCGTCCACAGGTCGAGCAGGCTCAGGTCGTTGCCCAGTGGATAGGCGTTGAGCATGCTGATGAAGATCGCGAACTTGCCTTCGCCGTGCAGGCGTCGGAAGTCATCCGGGGTGTAGGCGATGGCGACCTGGTTGGGAAAGTCCCGAACCATGCCGGTGATGATTTTGTAACGCACTTCCTGCTGGTTGCGCGCCTCCTCGACGAAGCCTGCGGTGGGCTTGTGCGGCGCGTTGGGGCCGTTCCACAGCTCGGGCCAGCCGAAGATGGTCAGGGCCGCGCCAGACAAGTGGCCACGATTGGCTTTCACCAGGTCGAACTGGCCGCTGCCGTCCTTGTCGGCTTCATTGCCGGCGGTGCCGAAATCCAGCGGCACGGTGATGTGGCTGTCGAAGGACAGCAGGCGTTCGTGCAACTCCCTGGCCTCTTTCATCACTTTGACCGGGTAGCCGGGATTGTCCCGCCACCAATGGTCCCAGGCCGCGAGCCCGCCACCGACGACCAGCGCCAGGGCCAGGGGTACGCCGATGAACAGAGCCTTTTTCGAACGAGGTGTTGTCATTGCCGATCTCAGTCTGGTTCGCCTTGGAAGAACAGGCTCGAGGGCCTTTGCTATCTGGGGGGAACGAGCGGTAGGGCGGGAAATTTAGGGGCCTGCATCATCGCCATCGTCAGCAGCCGAGCGGTTCTCTTGCCTTAAATTTGTCCGCTCAGCCAACGTTCTAGCTTGGATAAAGCCCGCCCCAGGGTGAACACAGGTAAGGCAATGACGATTTCTCGACGATGGTTCATGGCAGGCCTGGCGCTGACCGGTGCCGCCGTGCCTGCGGTGTATTACGGGCACCGTGAACTGACCCGGCCGGACCCGACCATCACGCCCGGCGAGGCTTCGTTCGAGGTGGCGGACGTGGCGGGTCAACGCCGTGCCAACACGCTGCGCGGCATCTGGACGATCCGTTTTACCGGACGCGATGCCGGGCTCGACGGGCTGCCGGACGATGGCCTGCAGGTGTTTCTCGACATTGCCCACAAGGGCCGTGGCCTGGTGGGTTGCCTCGACACCGCCGAGCGCCTGCGCGCCGGGGACGAACCGCGCTACCGCGTATTGGGCGACCTGGCCGGCAGCGATCCGAAGCAGCTGAGCTGGCGATTGATCGGCGCCGAGCATGACGCGCCGGATTACGAATTCATCATGACCCTGGACGAAGTCTGGGCCGGCTTTGGCAATGCCGGCACGGCCACGCTCAGCGGGCGGGTGTTGCGCCTGGATCGTCCGTTGGGGTTGCCCGAACTCGATCATCAGTTTGTTGCGGTCAAGCAGCGTTTCCCCGAAGCCCGGGAGCGCATACCGCTGAGCCCGGCGTTGCTGGCCTGGCTGGTGTCACCCGAGCACCGGCTGTTCCATCAGCTCTGGCATGCCTCGCGGGACAAATGGCACACCCTGGACGAAGACAAGCGTGATGCCTTGCGTGGCATCGGCTGGCAGCCCGGCCCGAGAGGTCAGGAACGTGACGCTCGCGGCAAGCGTAAGGACCGCAATGGCTCGGGCGTGGACTTCTTTTTCATGCACCGGCACATGCTCGGCACGGCCCGTTCGTTCCAACCGCTACCGGCGTGGCCACGCTTTCCGTTGCCGCAACCGGAGCTGGAACGTGATCGCCTCGGGTTTGCCCGGTATTTCGACAACGTCGATGGCACGGCGCTGCCGCCGACCTGGCTGGCCCGTGGCGATGAGCAGTACGCCCAGTGGGTCAGCGACATCAAGACCGCCGAGACCTATCACAGTAATTTCCAGGTCTGGGAATCGCGCTATCGCGACCCGCGCTACCTGTCGAAATTGACCTTGGGCCAGTTCGGTTCGGAAGTGGAACTGGGCCTGCACGACTGGCTGCACATGCGCTGGGCCTCGGTGCCGCGTGACCCGTCCAACGGCCACCCGGTGCCGTTCGCCCGCGATCCGGCGGACTTCGCCCAGCGTTGGTTCGAACCGGAAAACGACTTTCTCGGTGACCCGTTTTCCTCCCATGTAAGCCCGGTGTTCTGGGCTTTCCATGGTTGGATCGACGATCGCCTCGAAGATTGGTACCGCGCCCACGAGCGCTTCCATCCGGGCGAAGTGAGCCGGCTCGAGGTCAGCGGCGTGCCTTGGTTCGCGCCCGGTCGCTGGGTCGAAATCGCCGACCCCTGGCTGGGACCGGACACCCACGGTTGCAGCACCACGCCGGGGTTGCAGAGCGGACGCTCGGTAGAGATGGACCCGGAAACCATGAAACTGGCGTTGCGCATCACGTTTGGCAGCGACGATGACAAGCTGTCCCAACTGTTCCGCCGCGTGCCGCAACGGCCGTGGTATGCGCGTAATCTGAAGTCCAAGCCGGTTTAACTCTTTCTGTCTGGACTGATCGTTCCCACGCTCTGCGTGGGAATGCAGCCAGGGACGCTCCGCGTCCCCAAGAGCCGAACGCAGAGCGTCCGTAGAGGCATTCCCACGCGGAGCGTGGGAACGATCGAAAATGTCACTTGGCTTGAGGTTAGTGTGAGGTTTCAGCGCGGCGCGGCGATGTCCAGGGCGCGGTTTGCCAGTAGCTCGCCGAGTTCGATCATCTGCTGGATCGCCAGCGCGAAACTCTGTCGCGAGCCTTCCAAATCAAACGCCAATTCGCTGGCCATGACGTTCACCGAGGCGAGGGTTTCGCTGAGGTTGGCCAACAAGCATTCCATGTCCGCGCCTTCTGCCACGCTGAACAACTGGTTCGGTGGTGGCTTGGGTGTTTCAGGTTTGGGATCGAGGTAAAAGGCGAGGGCGCGGTCGGCGGCTTCGTTGAGTTTTTTTGAATCGTCTTCGGGGGATTGGGGGTGATCTTGAACATTCTGCAGCTCCTGGTTATTTACAAGGCGCTGCCAGACATCACTTGCAGATGATGGGTGGTAGCTATGTGCAGGTCTGCAAGACCGGGAAACCAGGAACCCGGCAGACCCGAAGGTCTCCCGCACACAGCCGCCATTGAGCGACACGGATGTGTCGATTGGCTTGTGGCTATGCGCCTGGTATTTCGTCGAGCTTGCAGACCCGATCACTGATGGGCAGTGACGGAAAACAAGTTATCGACAGGTGGCCAGACGCACAAGCCGGCGGATTCTGGCGTAGTTGTAGGCAATGACGCAAGGCAACGTAGCCTCGATCGGGAGTCCTACATGGCCCGATAAACAGAACCAAAGCCGAACACTATTTTTGACGAGACGAATTACCCGTGGCGAGGGAGCTTGCTCCCGCTGGGCTGCGCAGCGGCCCCAAGATTTTGCGGTCGCTGCGCACTGGAGCGCCAGCCCGCCCGAGCGGGAGCAAGCTCCCTCGCCACGGGTTCACTTGGCTTGGGATTTTCTCTGAGTGTCAGCGCGGCGCGGCGATGTCCAGGGCGCGGTTTGCCAGTAGCTCGCCGAGTTCGATCATCTGCTGGATCGCCAGCGCGAAACTCCGTCGCGAGCCTTCCAAATCAAACGCCAATTCGCTGGCCATAACGTTGACCGAGGCGAGGGTTTCGCTGAGGTTGGCCAACAGGCATTCCATGTCCGCGCCTTCTGCCACGGTGAATAGCTGGCCCGGCGGTGGACTGGGTTTTTCAGGTTTGGGGTCGAGGTAAAAGGCGAGGGCGCGGTCGGCGGCTTCGTCGAGTTTCCTGGAATCGTCTTCGGGGGGAATGGGGGTGATCTTGAACATGGTGTAACTCCTAGTATTCATTTTCAGGAGCCGACACCATCGCTACCAAACGATTGGGTGGCGGCCGCACGCGGGTTGGTAGACCGGAGCACTAGGAACCCGGCGCGCCCGAAGACGCCCTGCGCACGGCCACCATGAGACAGATGCCGAGACAGCATCTTCAAGAGGTGGCGCTTGCGCCTAGTTGACTCGCGGGCTACCAAACCCGATCGCTGAAATCAGCGACCCGGAAACAGTAAAAGCCACGAGCCATACGCACAAGCCGGCGGATTCTGGCGTAGTTGTAGGCAATGACGCAAGGCAACGTAGCCTCGCTCGGGTGTCCTACATAGCCCGATAAACAGAACCCGAGCCGAACACTATTTTTGAAGAGACGAATTACCCGTGGCGAGGGAGCTTGCTCCCTCGCCACAGGTGTCGCTTGACTCTGAAGGGTGTCAGCGCGGTACGGCGGTGTCCAGAACGCGGTTCGCCAGCAGCTCGCTCAGCTCAACCATCTGCTGGATCCCCAGGGCAAAACTCAGCCGTGCGTCTTTCAAATCAAATGCCAGTTCATTGGCCATGACATTGACGAGGCGTTTTTCTGAGGTTGGCCAACTGGCATTGTTTGATAGCATTTTCAATGGTGGCGCTATGGCGCGTGTAGGTTTGACATGCCTACATGTAAAATCGGTGGATCAGGAGCCCGCTTCGTTTCACAGAAAAACTAGGTCAGGTAGGTAATTGGGCTTTCATCGCCGATGGAAGAGAGCAACGATACGACCTTGATGGGATTCGCCTGACCATTCTCGGCTCGCGGCGAACATGGCAAGCTGGATCTGAACTTCTGTCAACTGGAGCATTTTTCCAGCTTGCTTCGATGCATGGGGGCTACGCAGCACGAGGCGGCCTCATTCTCAGATCTGCTGTCTCAGCACCGAATCGAAGGAAAACCGTTAGGTCGTTTGGAAGATGATAGGCCAACCATTGAAATACAGCGACCGGATGGCAAACGAGCCGGCGATAAGAGTTACGACTAATGGATGCTGATATGAATACACAAATTTTTCGACCTTGGAACGTACCAGGCTTACCTACTTCCGGTAGAGTGACTTTTGAGCGTATTTCCTATGGGAGCGGTATGCGGATTCACCTTAGAGAGGCGGGGGAGGCAGGTAGATGCCTCTATTTGGACTTCCCTGAACTTCCTACCGCTATGCGTATAACAAACGAAAGTATGAGACTTTCCTCGTTGCCGTTGGTGCCAGAAGAGGCCGAAAGTTCATTCTTTTTAGTTGAGAATTCAGAGTTTTTGGCGTGGTTGAATAACGACTCGCTTGATATTTATGAAGAAGATCCGATTTTTCATTTGGCAATTGTTACTGAAGAGTGGATAGATATTATTTGCAACGAGAATCCAGTTGTGGTTTTTGAAGGTTGACGAGGTGCGTGAGCCTCTCGGTTGATAAGAGAGATTTGGTGTGATGACATTGTAAAAATATCGTCACTAGCGTATTAGACGAGTTCCATCCAAGCCTTCGGGCTCGGATGGACTTCGTTTTTGACGATCGATTGGATGCAGTAAAAGCCACGAGCCAGACGCACAAGCCGGCGGATTCTGGCGTAGTTGTAGGCAATGACGCAAGGCAACGTAGCCTCGATCGGGAGTCCTACATGGTCCGATAAACAGAGCCCGAGCCGAACACTATTTTTGAAGAGGCGAATTACCCGTGGCGAGGGAGCTTGCTCCCGCTGGGCTGCGCAGCGGCCCCAGAACCAGCCGCCTCAAAACACCTGGCCCACCGATGCGCTTGCCATTGGGGCTGCTACGCAGCCCAGCGGGAGCAAGCTCCCTCGCCACGGTGGTGCTCGGCTTTAGATCGGCGCCACCCGCCAACCCCCACCCAACGCCTTGTACAACGCCACGCTCGCCTGCACCCGCGCCAACCGCAGTTGCACGTTCATGTCCTGCGCAGCGTACAACGTACGTTGGGTTTCGAGCACGGTGAGCAGGTCTTCGGCGCCGGCCTGGTAGCGGCTCTGGGCGATGTCGAAGGCTGTCTGGGCCTGGTGCAGTTCTTCGGTCTGCCATTGCCGTTGCTGATCCAATCCGTTGATGCTGTTCAGGGCTTTTTCGACGTCGGCGAAGCCGTTGACGATGGCGGCGCGATAGGTTTCCAGCAATTCTTCTTGCCGGGCGCTGGCCCTGTCCCGTTCGGCCCGCAGGCGGCCGTTGTTGAAGATCGGTGCGGTCAGGCCGGCGCCGAGGTTGTAGACGTTGTTGCGCAGCAATTGATCGGCGATGTCGGCGCCAGTGGCCAAGCTCAGGCCCAGGGTGACCGAGGGCAGCATGGCGGCGCGGGCCACGGTGATATCGGCCTGAGCGGCGGCGAGGCGTGCTTCGGCGGCGGCGATGTCGGGGCGGCGGCGCAGCAGCTCGCTGGGCACGCCGGCATTGATGGCGGGCCAGTGCAAGCGGTCGAACGGTTCGTCGTCGAGCTGGAGCGACTGCACCGGTTGGCCCAACAACGCCGCGAGGGTGATCAACGCTTCGCGGGCTTGTTGTTGCACTTGCGGCACGCGGCGTTGTTGGGTTGCCACCAGGCTTTTTTGCTGGGACAGCTCCAGGGCCGTGGCGCTGCCGGCGTCGTAGCGGGTTTGCACCAGCTTCAAGACGTTTTGTGCGTTGGCCAGGTTCAGTTCGGCGATGCGCTGTTGTTCGCGCAGCGATAAGGCTTGGGTGTAACTGTTGGCGACGCCGCTGAGCAAGGTCAGCTCCACCGTCGCCCGGTCGAACTGGCTGGCCGACAGCGAGCTCTGCGCGCTGTCCCGGGCCGCCCGCTTGCCGCCCCAGAAATCCAGCTCATAGCTGGCGCTGAGGTTGGCGTCGTAGTAGTCGATGGTGCGGTTGTCCCGGTCGACGTCCAGTTGGCTGTAGCCTTTGCCGCGCAACAATTCCTGGCGATTGCTGTTGAGCCCGGCCGTGACCGCGGGCAGCAACGGCGCGCCGGCGATCACCGCGCTCGCCTGGGCCTGGCGCACCCGGGCCATGGCCGCGGCCAAGTCGAAGCTACCCAAGCGTGCCTGTTCGATCAATTGATCGAGTTGCGGACTGCCGAAATGCGTCCACCATTGCTGGTTATCCGCTCGGCTGCCAGGGGTGTCGAGGCTCTGCCAGGCCTGGGGCGGCTGGATGCCACTGTCCGGTGCCGACGCAGGAGTGGCGCAGGCCGCCAGCAACAGGCTGGCGGCCAGAAGGGTCAGGTGCGCTTTCATAGGGTGGGGTTCATTCACTGGTGAGGGCCGCGACCGGGTCGAGGCGAGCCGCCTTGCGGGCGGGCATGAAACCGAAGACGACGCCAGTGATCAGCGCGCAACCGAAGGCGCCGAACACCGCCAGCCATTCGAAGGCCACGGCGATCTTGCCCAGCAGCAATGCGCCGCCCACCAGCAAGGCCAGGCCGATGCCAGCCAGTCCACCGACCACGGAGAGCATCACCGCTTCAGTCAGGAACTGGCGCAGGATGTCGCGCTGGCGGGCGCCGGTGGCCATGCGGATGCCGATCTCCCGAGTCCGTTCGCGCACCGTCATGAGCATGATGTTCATCACGCCGATGCCGCCCACCAGCAGTGAAATCGCCGCAATGGCCCCGAGCATCAGCGACAGCGTGCCTTGGGTGCGGGCCTCGGCCTGGATCATCGCGGCGTTGTTGGTCAGCTCGAAATCCTGCTTGCCGTCATGCAGGCGCAACAGGGTGCGGGAAACGGCGTCCTCGGCTTCCTTGACCTTGCCGGCGTCCCGCGCCGCGATCACTACGTATTCCGGATGACGTGTGCCGAACAAGCGCACGCTGGCGGCGGAATAGGGCACCGCGATGCGATTGTCGGCGTCCGAGTCGCCAGAGCTGGCGCCTTTTTCGGCCAGCACGCCGACGACCTGGAACGGTACGTTTTCGATCAGGATGTAACGGCCGATGGGATCGACGACATCCTTGAGCAACTTCTGCCGGACCTTGTAGCCGATCACGGCTACCGCTGCTGCGCTGCGTTCGTCGGCTTCGCTGAAGTAACTGCCCTGGGCCACCGGCCAATTGAAAATGGTCGGGAAGTTGGTGTCGTTGCCGCCCACATAGCTGGTGTGGTCGAGGTTGCCGAAACGCACGTTGGCGTTGTTGCCGTTGACCGGCATGATGCGCTGCACTTCGGGCAGGGCGGCGAGGGCGGCAATGTCGTGTTCGCTGATGATGCCCTTGGTGGCGCGCGGATTGGGTGCCGTGCCGTTGAGGTAGATAATGTTCGAGCCGAAGGCGCCCATCTGGGCCATGACCTGGCGCTTGCTGCCTTCGCCCACGGCCAGCATCACCACCACCGAGGCCACGCCGATGACGATGCCGAGCAAGGTCAGGGCGGTGCGAAAGCGGTTGATCCACATCACTCGCCACGCCGCTTGTACCGCGTCGATCAGCTCACCTTTCCAGGCACCGTTGTGCTCGCTGCCGGCGCTCAGGCGCTGGCGCAGGTCCACCGCTTGCAACGCGTTCGGATTGGCTTGTGGGGCGGTCGGCGAAGCGGTGGCGCTGTCGCTGATGATCAGCCCATCGCGGATTTCGATGATGCGTTTGGCCCGCGCGGCCACGTCGCGATCGTGGGTGATCAGGATCACCACATGACCCTGGCTCGCCAGTTCGTCGAGTAGCGCCATGACCTCGATCCCGCTCTGGCTGTCGAGCGCGCCGGTGGGTTCGTCGGCGAGGATGATGTGCCCGCCGTTCATCAAGGCCCGGGCAATCGATACCCGCTGTTGCTGCCCGCCGGACAGCTGGTGGGGACGGTTGCCGGTGCGGCTTGCCAAGCCGAGGCGTTCGAGCAGGGCGCTGGCCCGGGCGTGGCGCTCGGCGGCCGAGGTGCCGGCGTAGATGGCCGGCATCTCGACGTTTTCCTGGGCGCTGCCGGAGGGGATCAGGTGGTAGCCCTGAAACACAAAGCCAAACGCTTCGCGCCGCAGCCAGGCGAGTTCGTCGCTGCCCAGGCCGGCGACGTCTTCGCCGGCGAAAAGATACTCGCCACGGGTGGGACGGTCGAGGCAGCCGAGGATATTCATCAGCGTCGATTTACCGGAGCCGGACGCCCCGACAATCGCCAGGAACTCCCCCGCATGGATCGACAAGTCGATGCCACGCAAGACTTCCACCCGTGGGCTGTCGCCGCCGCCGTAGGCCTTGCGAATGTCCCGCAGTTCGATCAGGGGCGTATCCATTTCAGCCCCCGCTGCCGCTGGCCGGTCCGATCAGCACCCGGTCGCCTTCGTTCAGACCCTCGATAATTTGCGTGCGCAGGCGGTCGCTGACGCCGGTGCGAACAGTGCGCGGCTGGACGTCGCCATTGTCGGCCAGCACCCGTACCTGACCGGCGTCCTGCAAGGCGGCGATGGGCACGGTCAGCACGTCCTTGGCTTGGGCGGCGACGAAAAATACCTGGGCGGTCATGTCGGTCATCAGCGCGCGGTCGGCGTTGTCGACGTCCAGCAACACGGTGTAGAGCACCACCCGTTCGCTGCCGCTGCGGCCACCGGTAGGGCCGCCGCCCTGGCTGGCTTCCAGCGGGCGTGGCGGCACCGGTAGGACCTGCCGCACGGTGCTGCTCCAGCGCCGGCTGCCACCGGCCAATGTCGTGAAGTAGGCGGTCATGCCCGGCTTGACGTGGCCGATGTCGGCTTCCGAAACTTCGGCCCAGACCGTCATCGGCGACAGCCGCGCAATGCGCAGGATCAGCGGGGTTTGCTGCTGGGCGTTGAGGGTCTGGCCTTCCCGGGCACCGATGGCGACGACGGTGCCGCTCATCGGCGCATAGATGCGCGTGTAGCCCAACTCGGCCTCGTCGCTGCGCAAGCTGGCCTGGGCCTGGCGGATCTGTGCCTGGAACATGTCGATGCGCGCCTGGGTCGCCCGCACTTCGGCATGGGCGGTCTGCACATCTTCTTCGCGAGTGGCGCCGCCGGCCTTGAGTTGCTGCTGGCGACGGAATTTCTGCTGTGCCAGGTCGTGTTGGGCGCGCTGTTCCTGGAGCTGGGCCTTGAGGTTCTCAATGGAAAAGCGCCCGGCGTCGAGCCTGGCTTTTTGCGTGGACGGGTCGATTTCTACCAATAGCTGGCCTTCGTGGACCTCGTCACCGGCTTCGACATGGATCTTCTGGATCTGCCCGGATGCTTGAGCGCCCACATCCACGTAACGCCTTGGTTGCAGGGTGCCAAGGGCGGTGACGCTGTTTTCGATATCGCCACGGGTGACGGCGGCGGTGGCCATGGGGGCACGGTTCGGCGCAACCGCTTGCCACGCAGCGAAAGCCACGGCCGGCAAGAGGGCGAAGGTCAGGAGCCAGGCGGGTCGGGTGAGGCGGGGACGATTCATGCAGGGTTCCGGCCGGTGATGTCGGGTCCGTCCCAGGAAGGGCAGGGACGGGGGGCTGTTCTGGTAGACGAGCGTTCCGGGCGGGAATTTAGCGGGGAAATACTGGGTAACAGTTGAGCTCCCTCGCCACAAAAACGGGTTCTGATGCGTCACCGAAATAAACGAAGCCGCCTTGATACAAACCAAAGCTTTAAATCTATATGAGAATTACTATAAATTACGCTATTGAATCTGCCACTATCGTGCCGTGCGATTTTTCGGCATGCCGGTTGGCACAGGGATAGTTGTCGCAGACATTGCGCACGGGAGTCATGTTGGAAAACTACTATCGCGAACTGGTGTGTTTCCTGAACGCCAGGCTAGGCAACCGCCAGGCGGCCGAGGATGTGGTGCATGACGCCTACGTGCGGGTACTGGAGCGCGCCAGTGATACGCCCATCGAGCAACCTCGGGCGTTCCTTTATCGCACCGCATTGAACCTGGTGATCGACGGCCATCGGCGCAATACACTGCGTCAGGTCGAATCGCTCGACGTATTGGACAGCGAGGAACGCTTCTTCACCCCATCGCCCCATACCAGCCTCGACCACGGCCAGCGCCTGGGCATGCTGCAACGGGCCCTGGCCGAGTTGCCACCGCTGTGTCGCGAGAGCTTCCTGCTGCGCAAGCTCGAAGGCTTGTCCCATGCGCAGATCGCCGAGCGCCTGGGCATTTCCCGGGCGTTGGTGGAGAAGCACATCGTCAACGCCATGAAGCATTGTCGGGTGCGCGTGCGGCAGTGGGACGCGCCTTGATTCACCTTCACTGATCGCGCAGCGGTAAATTTCCCCACACCGTCCTCGTTCCTCTCAACAGACGACTTGACGGCCTTACGCGGGCCGGGCGAGTCACCAGGCTTTCGCGCCCTGTTGAGGGGCTTCTCCAGAGGACACTGGACATGACTCAGGCAATTGCTGCGCCCAACGTTCACGACTTGATCGGCATCGGCTTCGGCCCCTCGAACCTGGCGCTGGCCATTGCGCTCCAGGAGCGCGGCCCGGTCCAGGGCGAGCTGGATGTGCTGTTCCTCGACAAACAGGCCGACTATCGCTGGCATGGCAACACCCTGGTGACCCAGAGCGAGTTGCAGATCTCGTTCCTCAAGGACCTGGTGACCCTGCGCAATCCCACCAGCCCGTATTCGTTCGTCAATTACCTCAAGCACCATGGCCGCCTGGTTGATTTCATCAACCTGGGAACCTTCTACCCGTGCCGCATGGAGTACAACGATTACCTGCGTTGGGTCGCGGCGCAGTTTGCCGGGCAAAGCCGCTACGGCGAAGAAGTGCTGCGCATCGAACCGGTGCTGCACAACCAGCAAGTCGAAGCGCTGCGGGTGATTTCCCGAAGTGGCCAGGGTGAGGAATTCGTACGCATCACCCGTTCGGTGGTGGTCAGTGCCGGTGGCACGCCGCGTATTCCCGAAGCGTTCAAAGGCTTCAAGAATGACGCCCGGGTCTTCCACCATTCTCAATACCTGGAGCGCATGGCGACCCAACCGTGCGTGAGCGGCCAGCCAATGAGCATCGCCATTATCGGCGGCGGGCAAAGCGCGGCGGAGGCCTTTATCGACCTCAACGACAGCTTCCCGTCGGTGCAGGTCGACATGATCCTGCGCGGCTCGGCCCTCAAGCCGGCGGACGACAGCCCGTTCGTCAACGAAGTGTTCTCCCCGGAATTCACCGACCTGGTGTTCCAGCAACCCCATAGCGAGCGCGAGCGCTTGGTCAACGAGTACCACAACACCAATTATTCAGTGGTGGACATTGACCTGATCGAACGCATCTACGGGATTTTCTACCGGCAGAAGGTATCGGGCGTGGCGCGCCACGCCTTCCGCACCCTCACTACGGTGGAGAAAGCCACCGCCACTGACGCCGGCGTGGAACTGGCGGTGCGCAACAATGCCACCGGTGAACTGACGGTGCGCCGCTATGACGCGGTGGTGCTCGCCACCGGTTACGAGCGGCAGATGCACCGTACGTTGCTCGAGCCGCTGGCGCCGTACCTGGGAGATTTCGAGGTGGATCGCAACTACAAGTTGATCACCGACGAGCGCTGCAAGGCCGCGATCTACATGCAGGGTTTCTGCCAGGCCAGCCATGGCCTGAGCGACACCTTGTTGTCGATCCTGCCGGTGCGCGCCGATGAAATCGCCGGCTCTCTCTATGAGCATGGCAACCATCGCGGGCAGGGGCATTCGGTGGGCGACTTGAAGCTGGCCATGGCGTAGGTCTCAGCAACGAAATAGTCCCAATCCCACGCTCGCCGGGAAATTCCTCAGAAACTTCCTACACTCTCAACGTGCCTCCTGGTTTCGGCTGGCGGGTACGTTGACGGTTCGCTGTTCCCTCGCTTTGGCAGTTCGAACCTATCAGCCGGTCGCTAGCCTGTAGCGCTCCGGGCCGATTTCGCCAAGCGAAACCCTGATCCAATGATGCTGTTTCTGCGCACAGGCCTGGCGGCGATATGGCTGGGCTTAGCATGTGTGGCGCCACAGGTGGGTGCCGAACCCGAGTCGCTGCGCGTGCTCGGGCGTTCCACCGTGAGCGACTATTCCGTGTCCCTGGACGAGGCCGATCGGCGCTGGCTGCGGCAAAAGGGCCGGTTGCTGCTGGGTGCCTCGGCGCCGGATTATCCGCCGTTCAGTATCACCGCAAATGACCGGGATTATGAGGGATTGACGGCTGATTACGCCCAATTGCTGGGGCAGCTGCTGCATGTCGAGATCCAAGTGCGGCGCTACGCGTCACGGGACGCATCGCTCCAGGCGCTGCGCGACGGGGAGATCGATCTGCTCGGCACCGCCAACGGCTTCGAGGCCAGCGATCCCGCGCTAGTCATGTCCCAAGCCTACGCCGATGACCTGCCCACCCTGGTGGCCCGCGTCGACGACAGCGAGGATGTGCCCACGGACCTGGCGGGCAAGCGGGTAGCGATGCTTTATCACTACTTGCCACCGGACCAGGTCGAGGCGTTCTATCCCGACGCCACTTTGCAGTTGTTCCCCTCGACCTTGAGCGCCATTGGCGCCGTAGCGTTTGGCCAGGCCGATGTCTACCTGGGAGATTCGATCAGCGCCCATTACCTGATCAGCAAGAACTACCTGAACAACGTCCAGTTGGTGGATTTTTCTCGCATGGAAGTGCAACCCTTCGCCTTCGCGGTCAGTCGCGACAATGGGCGGCTGTTGCGCATCGTCAATGCCGCCCTGCAAGCCATTCCCGTTGGCGAGCGCATGGGTATCCTGCGGCGTTGGAGCGCCGGCGGGGCGAGCGTGGCGGGTCAGCCAGCGGTGCATTTCAGTGTCAATGAACAGCGTTGGCTCGACGCACATCCGCGGATCAAAGTGGCGGTCAGCGAACATTTCCTGCCGCTGACTTTTTTTGACGAGCAGGGCCATCTGCGCGGTATCGGTGCCGACGTGCTGGCCAGGATCAGCCTGCGTACCGGCCTGAAATTCGACATCCAGCGTGGCGACTCGGTGGACGCACTGATCGGCCTGATCACCAGCGGCAAGGCCGACGTGCTGGCGACCGCCATCCCCAGTTCCGAGCTCGAGGATGAGTTGCGTTTTACCCGACCGTACCTGACGAACCCGTTCGTGCTGGTGGTGCCCATCAAGGCCAGGGACGCGTTGACGGTGGATCGGATGGCTGGCAAGCGACTGGCGTTGGTGCGAGGCAACGTACTGCGTGACTACCTGCTGGAGCAGTTTCCCGGCGTGCAACTGGTATCGGCGCAAAACGCCGCCGACGCCATGGCCATGGTCGCTGCGGGCACGGCGGATGGCGCGATCAATTCGTTGATCAGCGCCCGCTATATGATTTCTCGCCAGTATCGCGGCTCGCTGCAAGTCACCAGCACCGTGGGCACGGTGCCCGCGCGCGTTGCCCTGGCAACGAACCGGGACGCGCCGCAACTGTATTCAATCCTGGACAAGGCGCTACTGAGCATTTCCCCCGAGGAAATGGATGAGCTGACCAACCGTTGGCGCAGTGAAGTGGTGATCGACGACAGCTACTGGCTGCGCAACCGCACCACCATCGTCCGAGGGTTTGCCATCGCCGCGCTGCTGTTGTTGTTGACGTTGGGCTGGGTCATCTACCTGCGGCGGCTGCTGGAGCAGTTGCGCGTGGCCAAGGCCAGCGCCGACGATGCCAACCGGGCCAAGACCACGTTCCTGGCGATCATGAGCCATGAAATCCGCACGCCGATGAACGCCGTGATCGGCATGCTGGAACTGGCGTTGAAAAAAGCCGATCGGGGCGTCATGGACCGGCCCGCCCTCGAAGTTGCGTCGAGTGCTGCCCAAGGCTTGTTGGATTTGATCGGCGACATCCTCGACATCGCTCGCATCGAATCGGGACGGCTGTCGCTGGTGCCCGAGCGGGCCAACCTGCGGGCCTTGACCGAGTCGGTAGCGAGAATGTTCGAAGGCCTGGCCCGGCAGAAACAGCTGCGTCTGCAACTGGACCTGGATGCGGCAAGCAATCATGACGTGTCGATTGACCCGCTGCGCTTCAAGCAGATTGTCTCGAACGTTCTGAGCAATGCCATCAAGTTCACCGACCAAGGCTGCGTGCGCCTGGGCTTGAGAACCGAACCGACGCGTGACGGCAAGCGTCTGGACATTCACCTGCGGGTCGAAGACACCGGCGCCGGAATATCCGCCCAGGACCAGCGACGGCTGTTCAGCCCGTTTACCCAAGTTGGCGACAATACCGAAGCTGCTCGCGGCGGTTCCGGGTTGGGGTTGGTCATCAGTCGCACCTTGTGCGAAATGATGGGAGGCAGCCTGCGGCTCAGTAGCGTGCCGGGGCAGGGCACGCAGGTCGAAATCCTGCTGGAGTTGCCGTTGCTCGAAGCCGTGACCCAAGCGCCAGCGGTCCAGGACGAGACGCTGGCGCCGGCCCAGGTGCTCAACGTCCTGGTGGTTGACGACTACCCGGCCAACCGCTTGTTGTTGTCCCAGCAGATGAATTACCTGGGCCACGTTGCGCATGAAGCTGAAGACGGCGCCGAGGGTTTGCGTGTGTGGCGCGCCGGGCACTTCGATGTGGTCATCACTGACTGCAACATGCCGCTGATGAGCGGCTACGAACTGGCGCGCGCCATTCGCAACGAAGAGCGGGTCCAAGGCTTGTCGCCAACGAAAATCCTCGGGTTCACGGCCAATGCCCAGCCCGAGGAAAGAGACCGTTGTCTTGCGGCGGGCATGGACGATTGCCTGTTCAAACCCATCAGCCTCAAGCAACTGGATGCCTGCCTGGTATTGATCACGGCCGGTTCCGCCGTGGAGCCGGCCGCCGCCGCTGACGACTTCGATTTGACCAGCCTGGAACAACTGACGGGCGGCGACAGGATTTCACTCGGCAAGTTGTTGCAGGAGCTGATCGATAGCAATGCGTTGGACAAGGCTCGGTTGCAGCCATTGTTTTCGCGTCACGACTTGCCCGGGTTGTCCGATCTGGCGCATCGGATCAAGGGCGGGGCACGGCTTATCCAGGCACAGCGGCTGATCGCGGCCTGCGATGCACTGGAAAGCGCCTGTCGGGCGGGCGCCGTTTCGTCACTCGCCGAAGCGGTAGACCTATTGCGCCAGGCGATGGAACGCCTGGCCGAACGGCTGGAAATTCATATGGCGAGCGCACGCTTCGTCACCGGGTCGCAACGAGGTGCGATTGAACCTTCAGGCAACCAGGACTGATCGATGGCTGCAGAACCGCAGGTCGTTTGGCGATTTTTCCGCCTGCTTTTGGGATTCGTCCTACAGCGTCGCTAAAAACCTTCCTCTAGCCTGACGCGACTTAACGTTCCCAAGCCGGTTCGTACCTGTCGCGTCGCCATTGGAATGCCTGCCATGCCAAATAAAGCATTACGTATCATGATTGCCGACCCGTTGCATTTTCACCGAATGCAGTTGGAACGCCTGTTCAATCACCTGGGCTATTTCCGCATTGCGCCGGTGAGTGACGTGCATGAGTTCCTGACGTTGGTGGACTATGGCTGCGAGCCGTTCGACCTGGTTGTCGTCAACGCCATCTTGGCAGAGGGTGCGCTGGACCTGCCTGGGTTCTGTCTCGATAACCCGCAAGTCCGTCATGGCCTGATCTATAACACTCAGGAAGCTGCGCTGGGGACGTTGCCCGCCAGTGGACGAGCCAGTTTGCAAATGACTACCGCCCAGTTACCCGATGCTGTTTCGCTGCGGCGCCTGATGAAGGGCGTCGATCCCGAGGCCAGCGAGTCGGCCCAACCCTGGGGAGGCACCGTCAGACAAGGGCACGGCGGCTGATGCGCGCCGTTGGTCGGCACTGTCAGATCTGACAGGTGGCGCGACCAATTACCTGTGTAACAGTCCGGTGCAGTCATGGCGTCGGCGCCGTTTGCATTGACTCCGGGGAGCTGTATTGAAAAAAGTACTGATTGTCGATGACCACCCTGTCATCCGAGGGGCGCTGCGGCTTGTCTGCCAGAACGAAGGATTCGCTGTCACGGATGTCAGCGGCGCGACCGAGGCCAGGACCCGCATCAAGGACGATGTTCCGGAGCTGGTGATCCTGGACCTGGTGATGAACGGTTTCGATGGCCTGGACCTGTTGGTCTGGATCACTGGCCAGTATCCGGGGTGCGCCGTGCTGGTGTTCACCTCCCAGGATGCCCAGCATTTCTGCAATCGCTGTATCTCGGCCGGGGCCAGGGGGTTCGTGACCAAGAAAAGCGATTTGAAAGAGCTGATCAAGGCCATTCACGCCATGAAGTCCGGCTATTCCTATTTCCCCCAGATGCCCGTCAGGCTGGATTTCCAACAACAATCCGAGCAGCAGGCGCTGGAGAGGCTGTCCACGCGCGAGCTTTCCATTTTACGGATGCTGGCGATGGGCATGCGAGGCAAGGACATCGCCGAGGCGTTGTTCCTGAGCCCCAAGACAGTCAGCACCTACAAGACCCGCCTGTTGGAAAAGCTTGGGTTGAATTCCCTGGTGGGCCTGTCAGAGTTTGCCAAGCGCAATCAGCTTTGAAAATCACCGTTCTGTGAATAGAACGCTAAGACCGATTTTTGCAGTCTGGTGAACTAACGTCGTGGGTTTTAAGCTGTGTTCATCGAATCGCATTACCTGATTTGGAGACGCAGCTTGAAACAGATTATTGGCCTCTACACCAGTCCAAGGCCGCACTGGGTCGGCGACGGCTTCCCGGTTCGCACGCTATTTTCCTACGATAACCTGGGCAAGCACATCAGCCCATTTCTGCTGCTGGACCATGCGGCCCCCACCGAATTTGCGCCCACCCATGAACGTCGTGGCGTCGGCCAGCACCCGCATCGCGGTTTCGAGACCGTGACCATCGTCTACCAGGGCGAGCTGGAACACCGGGACTCCACCGGCAGCGGCGGCAAGATCGGCCCCGGAGATGTGCAGTGGATGACCGCCGCTTCTGGGATCATCCATGAAGAGTTTCATTCCGAAGCTTTTGCCCGGCAGGGTGGTTTCATGGAAATGGTCCAATTGTGGGTCAACCTGCCAGCCAAGGACAAAATGGCGCCGGCCGGCTACCAGACCCTGCTCAAGGGAGACATCCCGAACATCGCCCTGAAGGACGCCGCCGGCAGCCTGCGCCTGATTGCGGGTACGTTCGAGGGCCATCAAGGCCCGGCGAAGACCTTCACCCCCATCGACGTCTGGGATATCCGCCTGAATGCCGGCAAGGACCTGACGCTCGACCTGCATGAAGGCCACAGCACCGCGTTGGTCGTGCTGCGTGGCTCGGTCCAGGCCAATGGTCGCGAGCGGGTGGAGGCGGGGCAATTGGCCCTGTTCGAGCGCGCCGGTGATCAATTGAACCTGCACGCCGACACCGACGCGGTATTGCTGCTGCTCAGCGGCGAACCGATCGATGAACCCATCGTCGGCCATGGTCCGTTCGTGATGAACAGCGAGCAGGAAATCCACCAGGCCTTCGAGGATTTCCATTCCGGGCGCTTCGGGGGTATGGACGGCTGAGGCGCAGCGCGCTCCTACAAGGTTCTTTCGGCGATCTCTACAGCCGGCTGATTCTGTGCCAATCTTCTCGCCAATGACCTTCTGGAGCTGTCCCCTGATGCTGTCCCTGATCACCGATCACCCGCTGCTCAGTGCCCTGGCGTTGCTTGTGCTCGACTTGCTGTTGTGGCGGCTGGTCAGTGTTGATCGGACCTATTGGAAAATCGGCGGGCGGCTGGTGATTTTTTCGTTGTTCAGCATGCTGCTGTTCAACGAAGGGCTCAATCCCATGGAGCCGGCGCAGTGGGTCGACGATGTGCCACGGCACTTGGCCGCGACCGGTTTGCAGATTGCCTGGTGGCTGTTCGCCGCGCGGACCCTGACGGTCATGATCGGCGCGGTCATGATGCAACGGGTCGGCCATACCGGGCGATTGCTGCAGGATCTGCTCGGCGCGGTGATCTTCCTGGTTGCTGTCATCGCGGCGTTGGCCTACGTGCTGGATCTGCCGGTCAAGGGCGTGCTGGCGACGTCCGGTGCGATGGCGATCATCGTCGGCCTGGCCTTGCAGAGCACGCTCAGCGATGTGTTCTCCGGGATCGTGCTCAACACCACCAAGCCCTATCAAGTCGATGATTGGATTTCCATTGATGGCACCGAAGGCCGGGTCACCGACATCGACTGGCGGGCGACACGGTTGCAGACTTCCCAGGGCAGTATGGCGGTGATTCCAAACTCACTCGCGGCGAAGGCCAAGATCGTCAACTTCAGCCGGCCCAGCGATATGCATGGCTTGTCCGTGAGCTTGCAGGTCAGTCCTCACGCGCGTCCGCAAAAGGTAATCGACGCGCTGGAGCGGGCAATGATCGGCTGCCGCGCGCTGCTCGCCAGCCCGGCGCCTTGCGTAACGCTCAAAAGCACGGGAAGCGCTGGCGCGGAATACGAGATCAGCGGGTTCGTGGCTTCAATGGGGCAGAAGCGCGAAGTACGCAATCAATTGTTCGACTTGGCGTTCCGGCATTTGCAGGCGTCGGGCGTCAGCCTGTTGTCCACCGGCGAAAGCACCGCTGCGATGGGGGCATCGCGTCCGCGGGCGCTGTTGGAGAGCTCCAGCATTTTCTCTACGCTGCGCCCGGATGAAAAGGATACCTTCAGCCAGAACATGACGTTGCAGACCTTTCGCGCCGGTGACATGATCCTGCCCGCCGGTGAGGTCAGCGATCATTTGTTCATCATCGAAACCGGCGTGATCAGCGTCACCCTGATTCGCAACGGCCAACCATTCGAAGCCGCGCGCATGGGGCCGGGCGAGGTGATTGGCGAAGCCGGGATTGTCTCCGAGCAAGCCACCCTGGCAAGTTTCTCGGCCAAGACTTTCTGTACCCTTTATCGCATCGAGAACAGTTACCTCAGACCCTGCCTGGATGCCCGCCGCGACATCAGCGACGCGATGACAAACCTGCTGGACGTGCGCATGCACTTGGCCCAGAACCTGACCCGCGACGTGCCCAAGCCGATCGCCAAGAAGCGTTTTTTGCAGTGGCTGCGCAGTCGGGTCTGACACAAAGACTTGCGGTCATTTCCATCGGTAAACCCGGTCTTCATTGGCCACCCGAACTTCCCAACAATTGGCTATTTGTCCCGCGCCTGTGCAGGGCTAACGTAGCGCCACACCCCAATTGTCCAGGAGTTCAAGATGCAACCACGTATCGATTTCTACGCCGCTTCCCCTGATGCCTACAAAGCCATGCTGGCCCTGGAAACCGCGGTCTCGAAACTGGGCCTGGAAAAGTCCCTGCTCGAACTGGTCAAGCTGCGCTCTTCGCAAATCAACGGCTGTGCGTTCTGCATCGACATGCACACTGCCGACGCGCGCAAGAGCGGCGAGACTGAACGTCGACTGTATGCCGTGACTGCCTGGCGCGAGGCGCCATTCTTTACCGGCCGCGAACGCGCCGCCCTGGCCTGGACCGAAGCACTCACACGCCTGAGCGAGACCCATGCTCCCGACGCAGACTACGCATTGCTGAGCGAGCACTTCACGCCCAAGGAAATGGTCGACCTGACCGTGGCAATCAACGCCATCAATGGCTGGAACCGGCTGGCGGTGGGCTTCCGGAAAATGCCCGAGGCTTGAGGCGCTCAATCGCGCATTGGAAAAAAAAGCGGGAGCGCTTCGCAGCGCTCCCGTTTTTTTATTCATAGCCGCTGCGTTTGGCCAGGGCATTGGCCAGTCATCCCGCGCCGGGAACTTCGCCCGCTGGATCTTCTTCTACCTACAACAGGCGGCGTCAGCCGTCTTTTGCAAAGGAGTCGATCATGCAAGTTCAAGTCAACAGCAACCATATCGAAGGCAGTGCCCGATTGCAGGAGTGGGTCGGCAGCACGGTGGTGGACGCGCTGCAGCGTTTCGAAGATCAACTGGCCCGCGTCGAAATCCACGTCAGCGACGAGAACGCCCAGAAGGGCGGCGCCGCTGACAAACGCTGCCAGATCGAGGCGCGCCTGCAAGGCGTTGCGGCCATTTCCGTTAGTCACAAGGCTGAAAGCCTGGAGCTGGCGGTGGAGGGCGCCGCCGAGAAAATGCTGCATGCGCTCGATCATCAGATCGGCAAACTCAACCCCGCCGTCGAATCCATGGGACGCGTGACTGCCCCTGTGGATGAAGCTCCGCCGGAAATGGTAGACGCCATGTTGGAGGAGGATTTCCTCGAAAACCAAGAGGCTCGTGGCAAAGAATAAGGAGACAATCATGACCGCTCATCAACCCTTCAGCCAACAAGTGCTGGCCGAGCTCCTGGCGTTCGACGAACAGCCGAGCCTTTCGTTGTATATGCCCACACACCGCACATTCCCGGAGCGCAGCCAGGACCCGATTCGCTACAAGAACCTGGTGCGCGAACTGCAAACCCAACTGGAAAACCAGCACCCTGGCCTCGATTGCACGCCGTTGCTCGAGCCTTTTCATGCGCTGGTGGACGACCAGGATTTCTGGAACTCCAATCGCGACGGCATCGCGGTGTTTGGTGCCCGTGACTATTTCAAAGTCATCGCCGTGAACCAGCGTTTGCCGCAATGCGCCTTCGCCAATAGCCATCCTTACCTCAAGCCGCTGCTGCGGCTGGTCCAGTCAACCGAACGATATCAAGTGCTGTGCCTGACCCGTAATGAAGTCTGGTTGTACGAGGGCTCTTGCGAGCAGCTGGAAAAAGTCGAGTTGGCCGAACAGGTTCCGCGTAACCAGAACGAGGCCTTGGGCGACGACCTGACCTCGGGCGACCAGCAAGGCTTTCCCAACGGTTTCAGCCGCAGCAGCGAGCGCGGCGATCCGATGATGCATGAGTCCGCCGGCGGCGGTAAGCAAGATGAAATCAACCTGGACCGAGAGCGGTTTTTCCGTGCTGTGGACAAAGCCATCCTGCAATACCATTCGCAACCTTCGGGGCTACCGATGATTGTCGTGGCCCTGCCGGAAAACCAGGCGGTGTTCCGTGCCGTCAGCCATAACCCGAACGTGCTGGCGCAGGGCATCGAAGGGGATCCTTCGCGGTTGGGCCTGGAAGAGTTGCGGGTCCAGTGCTCGAAACTCATGGCCCACAGCCACGCCGACCGAGTGGTCGACAGCCTGAATCGTTACGG
The DNA here is from genome assembly GCF_014268685.1 of Pseudomonas sp. SWRI92. Lineage (NCBI taxonomy): Bacteria > Pseudomonadati > Pseudomonadota > Gammaproteobacteria > Pseudomonadales > Pseudomonadaceae > Pseudomonas > Pseudomonas sp. SWRI92. The sequence continues at coordinate 80,235 of NZ_JABWQY010000014.1, read as the reverse complement.
CGTCGCGGTGGGGCAGGGACGGGCGTTGGACAACCTGGCCAACATTGCCAAGGCCGCTTGGGAGAGTCGTGTCGCGTTGCTGCTGGTAGAGGCCGAACGGCAGGTTCCCGGTCAGCTCGACCCGGACAAGGGCAGGCTCATCATCGACGAAACCGGCGACGAACAAGCCCCGGATGTGCTGGATGAATTGATCCTGGCCGTGACCCGGCAAGGCGGTGAAGTGATCGTCGTACCACCCGAGCATGTCATGCCGACCGATAGCGGAGCGGCGGCGGTGTGTCGGTTCTAGCCGCCCTGGCGCTGCAATGTGTGGGAGCGGGCCCGCTCGCCCCCACCGACCGCACGCGAGGGGTGATACGTTTGCTTCGCCTTTTGCAGGCTGGAATACAATCCTGTGGAGAGGGAGCAAGCTCCCTCGCCACGGGTGAATCTACAAGGCTTCAGACCTTCAACACCTTCCCACTGGCCGCCACCGCTACCAACGACATCGCAATCAAACCGAACGCGATGCTCAAGCTGCTGCCATGGGCAACGAACCCTATCAGCGCCGGGCCGGCGAGGATGCCGGCGTAGCCGATGGTGGTGATGGCCGGGACGGCAATGGCTTCCGGCATCAGGGTCTGTTTGCCGACGGCGGTGTAGAGCACTGGCACGATGTTCGAGCACCCGGCGCCGACCAGCGCATAGCCGAGCAGCGCCGCTTGCCACATTGGGGCGAGAGTCGCCATGAAAAAGCCCGCTGCGGCGATCGAGCCGCCATAGATGATCACGCGCCTGGCACCCAGGCGATGCACCACGGAATCGCCCGTCAACCGGCCGACGGTCATGGTCAGCGCAAACGCGGCATAACCCAGCCCGGCGTAGGCGGTATCCACCGCGCGCTCGGTGGTCAGGAACACCGCGCTCCAGTCCAGTACCGCACCTTCGGCCAGGAACACGATAAAGCACAGGATACCGATAAACAGCACCACGCCATGGGGGATGGCAAACGCCGGCCCCGAGCTTTCACTGCCGTAGGGCAACAGGTGCGGCGCAGCCTTGAACAACGCCACCAGCAACACCGCGTTGACCACCAGGGTCGCCGCCAGCGGCGACAGCCCCAGGCCGAGCAGGGCGCTCACACCCGCCGCGCCGATGATCCCGCCGAGGCTGAACATGCCGTGGAAGCCCGACATCATGGTCTTGCCACTGGCCCGCTCGACGATCACCGCCTGCAGGTTCACGGTCGAGTCCACGGTCCCGAGCCCGGCGCCGAACAGGAACAGTGCCGCCACCAGCCAGGGTAGCGAGGTCATCGTCGCCAGCAGCGGCAAGGCCAGGCAGATCAGGATCGTGCCGCCACTGAGCACCCGACGGCAGCCGAACCGCGTCGCCAGCGCGCCGGAAATCGGCATCGCCAGGATCGACCCGACCCCAAGGCACAGCAGCAGCAACCCGAGGGTGCCTTCGTCCAGATTCGCCCGCGCCTTGGCGTAAGGCACCAACGGCGCCCAGGCGGCGATGCCGATACCTGCGATGAGATAGGCGATGCGGGTGGACATCTGTTCCAGGCGTCCGGGAACAAATGTGGGAGGGGGTGTAATTGCAGTCATGAAACGTCCTTGGCTTTCGTGCGGTGCGGTGATGCAGGTGGGGGCCTATGCTTGCATATCCACTGACCTCGCTGCGACCCCAAGGTGCCGACGCGATGTTCGCACCCACCACAAGCTTTGCCCCTGTGGGCCCAGCCGGCATAAAGTGGCGATTCTTTCGCTGGTTGACCGGATCAGGTGCATGACACGATTTTATGATGCGCGTGGCAATATTTATGGCGTGGTTTCACCGCAGCAGGTCCGTGCCCATGGCATTGACTTGCCGCTGTCTGCCGCCCAGGCCGCACAAACGCGCGAAGCCTGGAGCACCGCCGCCGTGCAGGCCTTCTGCGGTTGGGCACCGGGAAAGGCGCCGCCGGACGCCAAGGCCCATCGCAGTGACGGTTTATTGATCGGCCCGTTCCAGGACGAGCCGCCCTTTGATCTGCTGATCGTCAATACCGACGGCACACTGGCCGAGCGCAGTGGCAATGGGCTGACGATTTTCTCCCTGTCGCTGCAAGAACGAGGATGGCTGCCGGAGGATGATGACTGCCTGCTACAGGTTCATCACGACAAGCACGGCGGTTCACCACTGCAAACATCGGTTCGCGCCGCTGAATTCGAAGGTGTCAAAGGCTTTTGGCTGGACTTGGGCGCACCGTCGTTCGGTCCCTTGGCCGTCGATGCCGAAGGCACGGAAAGCGTGACGTTCAACCAGTGCGACGTGAGTCGCGTTCCACCGCTTCATGCATTGAACCTGGCCTGGTGCTACAGCCAGTTCGTGCGCATCGGCAATCCTCATTGCGTGACCTTGGTGGATGACGCGGCCGCGCTGCCGAGCCTTGCACAGATGCGCGCCGAGCCGCTGTCGCAAAACCTGGCTCGTATTGCCTATGCGGCGCCCGGCGGGACGGGGTTGCCCTGTTTGGCGGGGGTAAACCTGCAGTGGGCATCGCCCACGGCCGAGGGACGTATCGACGCCCGGGTGTTCGAGCGGGGCGAAGGTCCCACCGCGTCGTCTGGCACCAGCGCCAGCGCCGTGGCCAGTGCTGCGTGGCGGGTGGGCTGGGTGAAGGCCGGGCCGGTGCGCGTCGTGATGCCCGGCGGCACTGCGCCGATCCTGCTGGAGGAACAGGCGGGTGAATTGGTCCGGGTCAGCCTGTTCGGCACGGCGCGGCTTCTGCCATAGCGTATCAGCGCGCCAATGACGTTTTCACTGGCGAGCTCCCGCTCGCCGGTTTTACCCTTCAGCCCAACTGCGGGCCAAATTCCACCACCGGCATCTGCCGTTTCATCAGCACTTCGCCGTTGCGGATCGAGTAGATCGGCAGGCCTTGGCTGCGGATCACTTCGTAGTCGCTGTCAGCCGAGAGGATCAGCAGGTTCGCCGGGCGTCCGGGTTCCAGCCCGTAGCGTTCGCCCAGGGCCATGGCCTTGGCGCTGTTGTCAGTGACCAGGTCCAGCGCGCTTTGCAGGTTGCGGTAGCCGAGCATATGACAGATATGCAGGCCGGCTTCGAGCACTCGCAGGATATTGCCGTTGCCCAGTGGATACCACGGATCGACGATGGAATCCTGGCCGAAGCACACGTTCATCCCGGCTTCGAGCAGCTCATTGACGCGGGTGACGCCGCGGCGTTTGGGGAAGTTGTCGAAGCGTCCTTGCAGGTGAATGCTTTCGGTGGGACAGGATACGAAGCTGATGCCCGAATGTCCCAGCAGGCGGAACAGTTTGGCGCAGTAGGCATTGTCGTAGGAACCCATGGCCGTGGTGTGGCTGGCGGTCACCCTGGCGCCCATGTCGCGGCTGCGGGCTTCTTCGGCGAGCACTTCCAGGAAGCGCGAATGCGGGTCGTCGGTTTCGTCGCAATGCACATCCACCAGGCAGCCGGTACGCTCGGCCAGGTCCATCAGGAACTTCACCGAGCTGACGCCCTGGTCGCGGGTGTATTCGAAATGCGGAATGCCGCCCACCACGTCGGCGCCCATGCGGATGGCTTCCTCCATCAGCTCGCGGCCGTTGCGGTAGGACTCGATGCCTTCCTGGGGGAAAGCCACGATCTGCATGTCGACCAGATGACGGCTTTCCTCGCGCACTTCCAACATCGCCTTAAGCGCGGTGAGCGCCGGATCGGTCACGTCGACGTGGGTGCGCACATGCTGGATGCCATGGGCGGCAAGGGCCTGCAGGGTTTTCTTGGCGCGGGTCTTGGTGTCTTCCTCGGTGATGGTGGCCTTGCGTTCGCCCCAGCACTCGATGCCCTCGAACAGCGTGCCGCTCATGTTCCAGCGCGGCTCACCGGCGGTGAGGGTGGCGTCCAGGTGGATGTGCGGCTCGACGAAGGGCGGCACCACCAGGTTGCCGCCGGCGTCGAGGTCTTCGGGCCCCAGGGTGGGGGCCTCGGTCTGGCGGGCGATGTTGGCGATCAGGCCGTTTTCCAAGTGCAGTTCATGCAAGCCTTCGCGGTTGCGCAGGCGGGCGTTGATGATGTGCATCGGACAATCCTTTATAGGTCTTGGAGTGGCGCGGTGGCGGTGCGGCTACCCAGTACGCCGATCAATAGCACATACGTTAGCGCGCCGGTGGCGATTCCTACCAGTGGCGCGATCCATGGCGAGTTGAATGCCGCGAGGGTGCCGACGCCGTAGGCACATAAGCCTGGCCAATTGAACGCCGGCAGTTGCGCCTCGGCCAATCGAGGATAGCGACCACGCCAGCGGAAGAAGAAATCGGCCATGATCACGCCGCCGATGGGCGGGATGACCGTGCCGAGCAGAATCAGATAAGGCACCAGCATGTCGTACATGCCCAGTAGCGCCAGCAATGTGCCGATCACCGCGCCAGCCAGTGTGACCGTCCTGCGGCGACGGGTGCGCAGCAGGTTGCAGCCGGCCACGGCGAAATTGTAGATGGTGTTGTCCTGGGTGCTCCAGATATTGAGCAGCAGCATGGCCATCGCGGCCATGGCGAAACCCTGCAACAACAGGACTTCGACCACGTCCGGCTGCTGATAGACGATGGCTCCGTAGGCACCGATCAGGACCATCAGGCCGTTGCCGATAAAGAAGCCAATCAGGCTGGCCAGGACCGCGACCTTCGCCGAGCGGGAAAAACGTGTCCAGTTGGTCGCCTGGGTAGCACCGCTGACAAAGGTGCCAAATACCAGCGTGATCGCGGTCGACCAGTCCAGGCTGCCCGTGGGTACCACCGCCAGCAGGCCGTCAAGGCCGCCGACCTTATCCGTCGCTACCCACATGGACAGCATCAGCAGCAACATCATCGCCGGCACGGCGATGTACGAGAGGATTTCCAACCCTCGATAGCCAATGTAGGCCGTGGCGCAGAACCCCAGCCCGAACAGCACCATCAGCCCCAGCACCGTGCCTTGGTTCAGTTCGAAATACTTGCCCAGCACCACCGCCGCGGTGGCCGTGCCCCAGGCATACCAGCCGATCTGAGTGAAACCCAGGATCAAGTCGCTGAGCTTGCTGCCCACCTCGCCGAAACACAAGCGCCCCATCAACACCGAATTGAGCCCGCTCCTGAAGGCGATGTAACCCAGGCCTGCGGCATACAGGCCCAGCAGCAGGTTGCCAATGACGATGACGCTGAGCATCTCGGCGAAACCGAACGCCACGCCCAGCTTGCCTCCGGCAAACATGGTCGCGGTGAAAAAGGTGAAGCCCAACAGCACCATGGCCGTGGAGGCCAAACCCTTGCGCGCATGCATCGGCACTTCGCTCAAAGGATAGTCGTTGCCCGGATCGTTCTGAGTCATGTGGCGTTCCTTGCGGAAAATAGGAAAAACGCAAGCGTGCAGCGGCCGTGCCAAACCAGCGATCCCCGGTTATCTATAGCCAAGTTGTGGATCCGATGGGTTCAAGGAACAAAAGCGGAGCAGGGATGGGGCAAGTTGGAACACGGCTCAGAGGCCCGCTTCCACGAAACGATGCGTTCAGGTCTGAACGTGCACCAATAAAAATCGCAACAGCGCCGCGACGACGGCTTCCGGCGCGTCTTCCTGAACCAAGTGCCCGGCGTTCGGTACCGGGTGAAACTGCGCGCCCGGAATCATGTTGTGCAGCGCCCGGCCGCGCTCGATGGGGATCCATTGGTCATCCTCGCCCCAGAGGATTTGCGTCGGGCAGCGCACTTGCGGGTACAGGTCCTGGACCTGATGGGTGTAGCACTCGTCCATCTGCGCAATCTGCCGATAGAGCGCGGCCTGGCCGGTCTCGCCGAGCCATGGCTGCACATAGGGCGCCAGTTCTGCGTCCGGGATGTCTCGTTTGATTGCGCCGCGGATATACGCCGGCACGATGGCTCGCTGAATGTAATCGGGCAAGCCGCTGAACGCCGCTTCATGTTGGCGCACGTGCTGGACAAAAAGTGAACCCCAGGGCGACAAAGCCACCGGGTCGATCAGCGTAAGGCTTCGGTAGTCCTTGCCATCGAGCAGATGCGCACGCAAGGCGGTGGCACCGCCGAAGTCATGGGCCACGACGTCTGGACAGTCCAGGCCCCAATGCTCAAGCAGCCGTGCGAACAAGCGGTTCTGCACGCCGAGAGACACATCGGCGTCAGGTTGCGCGGACTGGCCGTAACCCAGCAGGTCGAAGTAATGGACTTTATGCGTGGTGAAGAACAACGGGGCGATCCGGTGCCATACATAAGAAGAGAATGGCGTGCCGTGCACAAACACCAGCGACGGGCCGTCGCCTTGGACGGCGTAGCGGATGGGGTGTCCGTCGAAGTTGTAGACCTGATCCAGCGGCCAGTGGGTCATGATTGTGTCCTCTTGGCATGTTCGAGCCAGAAAGCATAGACACAAAACCCTGACGCGAGTCTGCAGACAACAACCTGTGCGAGGGGATTTATTTACTCGCCGTGATAGATGCAACCGCTGGTGCAGGTCTCATGGATACGAATGGCGCTGAGTTCCGGCAGCAACGGCTTCAACTCGTTCCAGATCCACTTGGCCAAGACTTCGCTGGTGGGATTTTCCAGGCCCGGAATGTCATTAAGGTAGTTGTGGTCCAGGCGCTCGTAGAGCGGCTTGAAGATCGCCTTGATTTCCGAGAAGTCGCGAATCCAGCCGGTGTGCGGATCGATGTCGCCACTGAGGTGGATTGCTACCTTGAACGAGTGACCATGAAGGCGACCGCACTTGTGGCCATCCGGCACGTGAGGCAGGCGGTGGGCGGATTCGAATGTAAATTCCTTGAAGATTTCCACAGATTTGGCTCTTTGAATGGGCGGGCGCGAGGCAGGCGGCGCAGTTTATCAGTTTGATCCAGGTGTTGCGCGAGCGTGCTGACTAAAGGGTCAGTAAACGCTCGCTCAATCCGCCATTGGCGGCCAGCTCGAGGAACTCGTCGCCCAGCCGGCGGCTTTCGTCCATCGCGGTGCTCCAGTATTTGCGACGGCTCGCGTCATCGCCCATGAAGCGCTTGAAGTCGTTGCGGTCCGGCAGTTTGCCGAACGGCAGGCGGGACAGGTATTCGCGCGACGGCGCCAGCAGCAACACGTCCTGCAGGCGCTCGACGTTGCCGCGACGCCACGGCAGGCCCTTGTCGAACCAGCCGGGGATGACCCGATCGGTAAAGTGCGGATACAGGACGATGTCTTCGCCGCTGTAGGGAAGGTCGAGGTGGTAATCCAACAACCCGCCATCGCGGAAGGTCCCGGCACCGGCGCCAGGCAAGTCGCGCACGCCTTCCATCACCATCGGGATCGAGCCCGACGCCAGCAACGCCTGGCGCAGGTTGCCGGCCACCAGCGGCACGAAGCGCGACGGGAAGTCGGTGAGCGGATGCAGCGGCGGCGCCAAGCGGGGATCGTGCACGATCAGCCGTTCGAAATGCCGCGACAACCGCGCCCGGCCGCGCAGGTTGTCGGCGATCACCGACGACAGGCCCAGACCCAGCCGTGCGCGGTGATCCAGTGCAAGGCTGCCGTGGCTCTTGACCACCATGATGTTGAGCCGGTAATGCGGGTTGTCGAGAATGCTCAGGTCGCGCCCGTCAAGCAAGTCATTGAGCATGCGTTGCGAACTCTGGCTGACCCCAGCCATGGTCACGCCTTTGGCAAAGCTCTGTTCGTTATACAAGCTACCCAGGCGGCGGATTCCTTCTGCAGCGTCCGGCAGGCAGGCGCTAGCAAAGCGCCAGGAACCCACCGAAGCGCCGATCAACGAACGCTCTCGCGGGGCGGCGGGCAGCCATTCGCCGAACAATGCCAAGTCCAGCCCCTGGATACCCAAGGCCTTCGGACCACCGGCGGCGCCCGGAAGGATGCCGACGTCGGCGGGCTTGAGGCCGGCCTGGCGGATGCGCTGGAAGGCGCGAGGGCCGGCCTTGAGCGTGAGGGCAGGGTACTTGATGTGAATGGCGGTCATACCGATCTCGAATACAGGCAAGCGGGTGATTATAACGACACACCTCGCAGATTTGACTTGGGTCCAATGATGGCAATTCAGTTTCAGTTAAGTTCCTGCCGATACAGTTGTCCGGTGAAGATTATAAGAAGGAGATAACCCGTGAACCGTCTGACTGCCTTTTCCATCGTGACGCTTCTGGTGATCGGTGCCGGGCTGGCTCAAGCGCGAGACCTCAGCGCCGCCGAAGCCCAAAACCTTTTGGACGCTGGTACCATCCTGCCTTTCGAAAAACTCAACGCCACCGCCCTGGCCGAACACCCTGGCGCCACCCTGACCGATACCGAGCTGGAGGAAGAGTATGGCAAGTATCGTTACAAGGTGGACCTGCGGGATGCCAAGGGCATCGAGTGGGACCTGGAGCTCGACGCCGTCACCGGCAAGGTGCTCAAGAATCATCAGGATACGTAATGAAGTTTAATCAACGCACCCGGGGCCGCTGGGCGCTGGTGCTGCTGACATTTTGTTCGCTGGCCGTGGCGCGGGACCTGGATCAGGACGAAGCCTTGCAATTGCGCCAGCAGGGCGTGATCTTGCCGCTTGAGCAGCTGTTGCAGCAGGCGCTGGACCGGCATCCGGGCGCGAAACTGTTGGAGGCCGAGCTGGAAGAAAAAAACGGCGTCTACATTTATGAAGTCGAGCTGCTGGACACCGATGGCGTTGTGCGCGAATTGGACCTGGAGGCCGCGACCGGCCGTTTACTCAAAGATAAGGAAGACTGATGCGCCTGCTATTGGTGGAGGATCACGTTCCCCTGGCCGACGAGCTGATGGCCGGGCTTGCCCGTCAGGGCTACGCCGTCGATTGGCTCGCCGATGGTCGCGACGCGATTTACCAGGGCAGTAGCGAGCCCTATGACCTGATTATCCTCGACCTTGGCCTGCCAGGGGTGCCCGGGCTTGAGGTCCTGGCCCAATGGCGTGCCGGAGGCTTGACCGCCCCGGTGCTGATTCTCACCGCCCGCGGATCCTGGGCGGAGCGTATCGAAGGGCTCAAGGCCGGCGCCGATGACTACCTGACCAAGCCGTTCCATCCAGAGGAACTGCACCTGCGGATCCAGGCGCTGTTGCGTCGTTCCCACGGCCAGGCGAACCAACCGACGCTCCAGGCGGCGGGGCTGCACCTGGACGAAGGCCGGCAGTGCGTGATTCGTGACGGCGCGGAAATCCAGCTGACCGCGGCGGAGTTTCGCTTGTTGCGCTATTTCATGCTCCACCCCGAACAGATCCTCTCCAAAAGCCATCTCGCCGAGCACCTGTACGACGGCGAGACCGAGCGCGATTCCAATGTGCTGGAAGTCCACGTCAATCACCTGCGGCGCAAACTGGGGCGCAGCGTGATCGAAACCCGTCGCGGCCAGGGGTACCTGTTCGGCGGGCAGGCGCAGTGAGATCCATCCAGCGGCGCTTGAGCCTGGGCTTGATCGGCGTGATGGTCGTGGTCGGCCTGGTCCTGGCGCAGACCAGCCTGTGGCTGTTCGAACTGGGTTTGCAGCGCTACCTGGAGGCGGGATTGCGCAACGACAGCGAGAATCTGCTGGTGGCGTTGGTCCGTGGTCCGCAAGGTTTGCAACTGGACGAGCGACGTTTGTCGCCGGCTTATCTCCGGCCGTTTTCCGGGCATTACTTCCGCATCGATTTTGCCGACACGCATTGGCGCTCCCGCTCCCTCTGGGACCAGGAGCTGCCGCGGCTCGATCATCCGGGCCTGCACAGCAATCTGCAGCTGGGGCCTGAGGGTCAGAAACTGCTGGTGCTGCGCACCGACTATCGGCGCCTGGGCCAGGCGATTTCCATCAGCGTGGCCCAGGACTACACGCCGGTCCGTGACAGCTTCCTGCGGATGCAGCAGATTGGCGTTGGCCTCGGCTTGGCGGGGTTGCTGCTGATCCTGTTGTTGCAGCGCTTCACCGTGCACCGTGCCCTGCGTCCTTTAGAGAGGGCCCGGGAGCAGATTGCCCAATTGCAGCGCGGGCAGCGCTCGCAACTCGACGAACAAGTGCCCAGGGAACTGGAGCCGCTGGTGGCGCAGATCAACCATTTGCTGGCCCATACCGAAGACAGTCTCAAGCGTTCACGCAACGCCCTCGGCAACCTGGGCCATGCCTTGAAGACGCCGCTGGCGGTGCTGCAAAGCCTGGCTTCGAACGAAAAGCTCGATCCGTATCCCGAGTTGCGCAAGCTGCTGCTGGAACAACTTGAGCAGGTTCGCCAGCGCCTGAACCGCGAACTCAACCGCGCCCGGCTGTCCGGCGATGCCTTGCCTGGCGCGCACCTGGATTGCGACGCCGAACTGCCGGGGCTGCTGGCGACCCTGAACATGATCCATGGCGAGCATCTGCATCTGGCTTACATCGCACCGCCCGGCTTGCACCTGCCTTGGGATCGCGAAGACCTGCTGGAGTTGCTGGGCAACCTGCTGGACAACGCCTGCAAATGGGCCGACGCCGAAGTGCGCCTGAGCGTGATCGAAACGGCCGAGGGCTTTAGCCTGGTGGTGGAAGATGACGGTCCCGGTATCCCCGAGGATCGCCGCGACCAGGTCTTCAGCCGCGGCACGCGCCTGGATGAGCAGACCGACGGCCATGGCCTGGGGCTGGGCATCGTGCGCGACATCGTTGATACCTGGGGCGGCACGCTGGCGTTGGACGACAGCGAGTGGGGCGGGTTGAAGGTCGTGATCCAACTGCCTCGGCGCTGATCCGGGTGCAGGGCGCCTTTGGGTGAACAAGCAAGCCCGCACACGGCACATCTGGAATGAATGCAAAACCCGCCGCTTGACCCTTGCAGCTTGCCGCCGCTTGCTGCAAAGTCGCGACCTTTTTGTCCGGTGGCTTTCCATCGCTGTGCTCTGAGGTAACGATGATAAATGCAGTAATTGCCGCGGTTGGCGTCATGCTGGTGCTCAGCCTGTCCCGCGTGCATGTGGTGATCGCGCTGATTGTCGGCGCACTGGTGGGCGGCTTGATGGGCGGCCTGGGCATCGAGGCGACGCTCAAGGCGTTCAATGCCGGGCTTGGCGGCGGCGCGACAGTGGCGTTGTCCTACGCCTTGCTCGGCGCTTTCGCGGTGGCAATCGCCAAGTCAGGCATGGCCCATGCCCTGGCCGACAAAGCCCTGGCCATGGTCGATCGTCAGGACGCCGCGGGTGGTTCGGGCGTCAAGTGGGTACTGATTGGCCTGCTGGGCACGGTTGCGGTCGCTTCGCAGAATATCCTGCCGATCCACATCGCCTTCATCCCGCTGCTGGTGCCGCCACTGCTTTATGTGCTGACCAAGCTGCAACTGGATCGTCGATTGATCGCCTGCGTCATGACCTTCGGCCTGATCACGCCCTACATGTTCCTGCCGGTGGGCTTCGGCAACATCTTCCTCAACGAAATCCTCTTGGCCAATATCGCCCGCAGCGGTGTGGACGTCAGTGGCATCAACGTCACCCACGCCATGGGCATCCCGGCGCTGGGCATGGTGTTTGGCCTGGTGCTGTCGTTTATCACGTATCGCAAGAAGCGCGTCTATGACCTGAAGAAAATTGCCAAGGCCGAGCAAGTGGCCGTGCGCTACAACCCGCTGAGCCTGCTGGTGGCGGGTCTGGCGATTGCGGCGGCGTTCGCCATTCAACTGTTGCTGGATTCGATGATCATCGGCGCCTTGGCTGGCTTCCTGATTTTCTCGGTATCGGGCGTGGTGCGCTGGCGCGAGACCGACGATCTGTTCACCGAAGGCATGAAGATGATGGCGATGATCGGCTTCATCATGATCGCCGCCTCGGGGTTCGCCGAAGTGATGAAGGCCACCGGTGAAGTCCAGAGCCTGGTGGAAACCTCAGCGGCCTGGATCGGCCACAACAAGGGCGTCGGGGTATTGCTGATGCTGTTGGTGGGCTTGCTGGTGACCATGGGCATCGGCTCATCGTTTTCCACCGTGCCGATCCTGGCGACGATTTTCGTGCCGTTGTGCCTGCAACTGGGCTTCAGCCCATTGGCGATCGTCTGCATCGTCGGCACCGCCGGCGCCTTGGGCGATGCTGGCTCGCCTGCGTCGGACTCGACCCTCGGCCCGACCTCCGGCCTGAACATCGACGGCCAGCATCACCACATCTGGGATACCGTGGTCCCAACCTTCATCCACTACAACCTACCGCTGCTGGCGTTTGGTTGGGTGGCGGCGATGGTGTTGTAACACCAGTTGCAGTCGGCTCCTTCGCGACCAGGCTCGCGAAGGAGCCTTCAAACTCAGCGTCCCGGTTTCTCGTCCGCTCGGCGTACCGTCTCACCTTGTCCTACAGTTTTCCCGCGTAGTGCCGTTAACACGTCTAACCACGCCATAAAACCTACAAGAGTGAACAGCATGCGCCTGAGCTTGAAGGCTAAAGTCCTGTCCCTGGCAATACTGCCGGTATTGCTGTCCGCGGTGATCATCAGTCTGACCACTGCGTTCATCTTGAAGGAACAGGCCAGCAAAGAAGTCCAGCAGACCCGCGAACGCCTGCTCAGCGAGGCCAAGGCCACGCTGCAGAATTATGTCGCGGTCGGGCTTACCGCCATCAAACCGCTGTACGATGCCGCCGCACCCGGTGATAACGAGGCGCGCGCCCAGGCGATCAAGCTGCTGTCGAATATCAGCTACGGCAAGGACGGCTACTTTTTCGGCTACGACTCCGAGACCATTCGCCTGTTCAAGGCCAACAGCCCCGATGGCGTGGGCAAGAGTTTCAAGGACAACCGCGACCCGAACGGTGTCTACGTCAACCGTGACCTGGTGAAAGTCGCCAAGGACGGGACGCATTACCTGGAATACAGCTCGCCGCTGCCCGGCAGCAAGGACCTGGTGCCCAAGCTCGGCTACACCGACTACCTGTCCAAATGGGACATGGCGGTCGGCAGCTCGGTCAACCTGGACGGCATCGAAGCCCAGGTGGCGCTGGTGGAAGCCAAGGTCCATGATCGCCTGCAAGGCGTGATCCTGAGCATCGTCGGGATCGCCGCCGTGGTGTTGCTGGTGATCGCGGTGGTGGGCCTGGTGCTCGCCAATACGATCCTGCGTCCTCTGCACTTGATGAAAGCCAACCTCGATGACATCGCGGCGGGCGAGGGCGACCTGACCCGGCGCTTGACCATCACCAGCCAGGATGAACTGGGCCAACTGGCCGGTTCGTTTAACCGCTTCGTCGACAAGATCCACGGCCTGGTAAGGCAGATCACCGACATGACCTCGCAACTGACCGGGCTGGTAACGCAAGTGTCCGAACAGGCCCAGCGTTCCGAGCAGGCCATGGAGCGCCAGCGCCACGAAACCGACCAGGTCGCCACGGCGATCAACGAGATGTCCTCCGCTGCCCAGGAAGTCGCTCGCAGTGCCCAGGGCGCCGCCGTCGCGGCCCAGCAGACCGACGAAGAAGGGCAATCGGCCAAGCGCGTGGTCGCCGGCAGCATCCAGCAGATCCATGCGCTGGTAAACGACATCCGCAGCAGCGGCGTATCTTTGGACAGCCTGCAGCAGGACGTGGCGTCGATCGTCAGTGTGCTTGGCGTGATTCGTTCGATCGCCGAGCAGACCAACCTGCTGGCGCTCAACGCTGCTATCGAGGCCGCGCGTGCCGGCGAGGCGGGCCGTGGTTTTGCGGTGGTCGCCGACGAAGTCCGCGCCCTGGCCAGCCGAACCCAGCAAAGCACCCAGGAAATCCAGGGCATGATTGACCGCCTGCAATCGGGCACGCATGCGGCGGTGGAGGCCATGCGCCGGTCCAGCGAGGCGGGCGACGGCACGTCATTGCAGGCCAACGAGGCGGGCGCGTCGCTGGACACCATGGCGCAGTTGATCGGTACCATCAATTCGATGAACGCCCAGATCGCCAGCGCGGCCGAAGAGCAGACCGCCGTGGCCGAGGAAATCAACCGCAGCGTGCACCAGATTGCCGTGGCGGTGGACAGCGTCGCTGACGAAACGCAGCTTGGCGCCCAGACCTCCCGCAGCCTGGCCGAGCTGGGCCAGCGCTTGGGCAAACTGGTGGGGCAGTTCCGGATCTGACCTCGGCGCGGCAGGAGCTGCCGAAGGCTGCGATCTTTCGCTTTCGATCCAGATGTTTTCACCCGGGCAACCGGGTCCTATCGGGAAAGAAGGATCGCAGCCTTCGGCAGTTTCTGCCGGCCCGCGCAATTACCTTGCATCAGCGAGGCGCACATCGCGCATCAACAACCCAAACCGCAAATCCACCGCATCCGGGATCGGCACGTAAACCACGTGTCCATCCCCCGGCGCCACGTCGATGCCTTGGCCTTTGACGTCCTGCAACTGGTGCAGGTCGAAGTGGAAGTTGCCCTTGGGCGTCATCAGTTCCATGTGATCCCCCAGGCCGAAGCGGTTCTTCACCTTTATCTCCGCCATGCGTTCGCGGCGTGCGCCGGTCAGTTCGCCGACGAACTGCTGGCGCTCCGAGACCGAGCTGCCGTTCTGGTAGTTCTGATATTCGTCGTGCACATGACGCCTCAGGAAACCCTCGGTATAGCCACGTTGGGCAAGGGATTCCAAGTCGGCCATCAGGCTGCGGTCGAACGGCCGGCCGGCGACCGCGTCGTCAATGGCGCGGCGGTACACCTGGGTGGTCCTGGCGCAATAAAAGTGCGATTTGGTCCGGCCTTCTACCTTCAAGGAATGCACACCCATGCGCGTCAGTCGCTCGACGTGTTGCACCGCACGCAGGTCCTTGGCATTCATGATGTAGGTGCCGTGCTCGTCCTCGAAGGCCGGCATGGATTCCTCCGGGCGATTGGCTTCCTGGAGCAAGAACACCTGGTCGGTGGGCGCGCCGAGACCCAGGGTCGGTTCGGGCTGGTACGCCTGCACAATGTCTCCCGCCGCGTTCTCCATTGCCGGTTGCGCCGAGTACTTCCAGCGGCAAGCATTGGTGCAGCTGCCCTGATTGGCGTCGCGCCTGTTCAGGTAACCGGATAGCAGGCAGCGCCCGGAATAGGCCATGCACAGCGCGCCGTGAACGAACACTTCCAGCTCCATGGCCGGCACTTGCTGGCGAATCTCGTCGATTTCTTCCAGCGACAGTTCGCGAGACAGAATGATCCGGCTCAAGCCCTGTTGCTGCCAGAACTCGACGCTGGCCCAGTTCACCGTGTTGGCCTGCACCGACAGATGGATCGGCATGTGCGGGAAATGCCGGCGAACCAGCATGATCAGCCCAGGATCGGACATGATCAAGGCGTCCGGCGCCATGGCGATCACCGGTTCGAGATCCTTGAGGAACGTGCGCAGCTTGGCGTTGTGCGGGGCGATGTTCACCACCACATAGAAGCGCTTGCCCATGGCATGGGCCTCTTCAATTCCCAGCGCCAGGTTGGCATGGTCGAATTCATTGTTGCGCACCCGCAGGCTATAGCGGGGCTGGCCGGCGTATACCGCGTCGGCGCCGTAGGCAAAGGCGTAGCGCATGTTTTTCAGGGTGCCGGCGGGGGCGAGCAGTTCGGGGGCTACGAGGGGCATGGTGGCGTCGAATCGCAAAAAGCGCCGAGGGTACGCCGAGGCCTGCCGGACGGTATTGATCTGGATCAGTGTGGCGCAACAGACGCGACGGCACTCCGGCGAATCCTGGCTGACTAACGTTTATCTGCCAAGGACATGGAAAGCAAATGAACCGCAAGAATCTCCAAGATAAATCCCAGATGCTGCTGCTGATCCTGGTCAGCATCGCCTTCGTCTGGATCCTGCTGCCATTTTATGGAGCGGTTTTCTGGGCGGTCATCCTGGGCATCGTCTTCGCGCCGCTGCAGCGACGCCTGCAGCTGAAACTCAATTGGCCGCGCAACCTCACCACACTGCTTACCCTGACCATCTGCATGCTCATCGCTATCTTGCCGGTGATCGTCATCAGCACCTTGCTGGTTCAGGAAGGTGCGGCGCTGTACAAGAGCCTGGAAAGTGGCGAACTGGACGTCGCCGATTACCTGGCCCGCTTCAAGGACGCGCTGCCGCCTTATTTTCAACATTTGCTGGACCGTTTCGGCCTGGGCAACTTGAGCGGGCTGCGGGACAAAATCGTCAAGAGCGCGATGCAGGGCAGTGAATTCTTCGCCACCCAGGCTTTCAGTTTCGGCCAGGGCACGTTCCAGTTCCTGGTGAGCTTCTTCGTCATGCTCTATCTGTTGTTCTTTTTCCTGCGCGACGGTCCTGAACTGGTGCGCAAGGTCCGTTCGGCCATTCCCCTGGCGGAGCACCAGAAGCGCCGTCTTCAACTGAAATTCAACCGGGTCGTCCGGGCGACCGTAAAGGGCAACCTGCTGGTAGCAATCACCCAAGGCGCCTTGGGCGGCTTGATTTTCTGGATCCTCGGCATTCCGACGGTTCTGCCCTGGGCGGTGCTAATGGCATTCCTGTCGCTGTTACCGGCCGTGGGGGCGGGCATCGTCTGGGCGCCGGTTGCGGTGTATTTCCTGTTGGCGGGTTCGATCTGGCAGGGCGTGGTGCTGACGTTGTTCGGCGTATTCGTGATCGGCCTGGTGGACAATTTCCTGCGCCCGATCCTCGTGGGCAAGGACACCAAGATGCCGGACTACATGGTTCTGGTCTCGACCTTGGGCGGCTTGGCGGTGTTCGGGTTGAACGGCTTCGTCATCGGGCCGCTGATTGCGGCATTGTTCATGTCCTGCTGGGCCTTGTTCGTCGAAGGCAAGCCGCGGGTGCAACTGCCTTAGGCAGTCAGCACATAAGGACCGATACGTTGCGACAAAGCCTGGGCGGCGGGCAGCGAAGTCAGCGGGCCGCTGATCGTCACGCCGTCCTGCACCAGATACCAGCAAGCCAGTAGGCCACGCTCCCTGAGCGGGGCGGGTACGGCACTGCCAATCACAGACATGATTTGAACCTTGGGCATGGGAACCTCCATCAATCGATGGGGTTACCTTACGACTCAACCGGGATGACGAAAAATCAACCGCTTCAATAGTAGGAATCGATGCCGCTCAATCGACGACCAGATCGAGCATGTGCACCACTTCCTGCTCATTGAGCACGCCCTTGCGCACCAGGTTTTCCGCCAGCAGGGAAAGGAACTTGGCAGTGCGGTGGCCTTCCAGCTGCTTGAGTTCGGTCAGCACGTTGTACACCTTGCTGGAGGTGCAGATTCCAACAATGCGATGGGGATTTTGTGTTGGCATGGCTTCGTCCTTGTTGTTATGAAGCTGTTCGGCGGACAGCGACAGTGTGCGGCACTGCCATGACGCTCAGGTGACAGCTCGGTTTTTTGGAAAAAGGAAGCAGGATTCAGACCATAGTGCCTTGTTGGCGCCAAACTATTGTCCCGTTAGCGACCTCAGGCAGGCGGGTATGCGGCCACTCCATCGAAAAACGCCCACAAAAAAGCCCCTGGACCTTTCGATCCAGGGGCTTTGATTTGTTGCTATCTGGCTCCACGACCTGGACTCGAACCAGGGACCCAGTGATTAACAGTCACTTGCTCTACCAACTGAGCTATCGCGGAATGGCGCGTATGTTACTGATTGGAAAAGAGAAGTCAAGCGTCCGTTGCCCGGCGGCACATTCCTTTCGCCTATCGAGGTACTCAACAACGATTGGCAGTTACCGCAATGGCGAGAGAGGACTACCATGGTTGCCCGGAAGTGGCAGGATGCGCTGCCGGCCATTCGCCGACTTTAAGGTACGCGCCATGAACCACCTGTTACCCCTTCACCCAGCCCACCGCACCGAGGTGTGCCTGTGAGCACCGCCCAGATCAGCTTGCCCAAGGGCGTGGGGCCTCACGCCGAGAAACTCTACGACGCCATCACCCAGGCCAGCACCGCCGAGGAACTGAACCGTGCCGGTGGCAAGGCCGAAGGTTTCGTCCTGGGGCTGGAGAGCACCAAGGCCATCAAGAGCCAGGTGGCCGAGTCGTTGTATGTCATCTACGACGATGCGGCGAGCCAGCGGGCGACGGAGTTATAGCCTCACAGAAGCAGTCACAAAAGCATCAGGCCAAAAAAAGGGAAGCCAATGGCTTCCCGTTTTTCATCCAGCACCGAAAGCGTCAGATCACCTGGACGATGGCCTTGGTCACCGCGTCGATGTTGTTCTGGTTCAGCGCGGCCACGCAGATGCGGCCGGTGTCCAGGGCATAGATGCCGAACTCGTTGCGCAGGCGCGTCACTTGCTCAACGGTCAGGCCGGAGTAGGAGAACATCCCGCTCTGGCGTGCGACGAAGCTGAAATCGTGATGCGGTGCGGCCTTGGCCAGCATGTCGACCATCTGGTCGCGCATGCCGCGAATGCGCAGGCGCATTTCGGCCAGTTCGGCTTCCCACTGCGCCCGCAGCTCGGGGCTATTGAGCACGGCGGCGACGATACTGGCGCCGTGGGTCGGCGGGTTGGAGTAGTTGGTACGGATCACGCGCTTGACCTGGGACAGCACGCGGGCACTTTCTTCCTTCGATTCGCTGACAATCGACAGGGCGCCGACGCGCTCGCCGTACAGGGAGAACGACTTGGAGAACGAGCTGGAGGCGAAGAAGGTCAGGCCCGACTCGGCGAACAGGCGCACGGCTGCCGCGTCTTCGTCAATGCCTTCGCCAAAGCCCTGGTAGGCCATGTCCAGGAATGGCACGTGGTTCTTGGCCTTGACCACCGCCAGCACGTTTTTCCAGTCTTCCGGGCTCAGGTCCACGCCAGTCGGATTGTGGCAGCAGGCGTGCAATACAACGATCGAGCGGTCGGGCAGGGCGCTAAGGTCTTCCAGCAGGCCGCTGCGATTCACGTCGTGAGTGGCGGCGTCGTAATAACGGTAATTCTGCACCGGGAAACCGGCGGTTTCGAACAGGGCGCGATGGTTTTCCCAGCTTGGGTCGCTGATGGCCACGACGGCGTCAGGCAGCAATTGCTTGAGAAAGTCGGCACCGATTTTCAGTGCGCCGGTGCCGCCCACGGCTTGGGTGGTAATGACGCGACCGGAAGCGATGAGCGCGGAGTCCTTGCCAAACAGCAGGGTCTGGACGGCCTGGTCGTAGGCGGCGATGCCATCGATTGGCAGGTAACCACGGGAAACGTGCTGAGCCACGCGAATCGTCTCGGCTTCAACCACGGCGCGCAGCAATGGAATACGCCCCTCCTCGTTGCAGTAAACACCCACGCCCAGGTTGACCTTATTGGTACGAGGGTCGGCGTTGAAAGCTTCGTTGAGGCCCAGGATGGGGTCGCGTGGTGCCAATTCGACAGCAGAAAACAGGCTCATTATTGCTCGGCTCTGAATGGAGAGTGAGGGGACGTGTCGCGCTCCAGCCGAATGCACTAGAGCGGTGCACAAACGGGGAGCTAGTATAGAGGCCATCACGGGGCAGGGCGACAGGCTATTCGGTGTTTGCGGTAAGTATTTTCGATTTTTTTCGACCGTTAGTCCCTTCGCAGCGTCAAAGTCTGCAAGGCGTGTAGGACGTTCGTCTTGAAAGCGAAGGCATTCACCTCCACATTGAGTGCATTCCAGCTTTTTCCTCGGGCGACGTCAGTCGTTTCGGTCTTTCTCGTTCCCGTCGCCTGATCGACAGGAGTGAACCAGAGGTTATGTCATGTCTGAATTCCAGCTAGTTACCCGATTCCAGCCCGCCGGCGATCAGCCGGAAGCCATCCGCCTGATGGTCGAAGGCATCGAGGCCGGCCTGGCGCACCAGACGCTGCTCGGTGTGACCGGCTCGGGCAAGACCTTCAGCATCGCCAACGTAATCGCCCAGGTGCAGCGCCCGACGCTGGTGCTCGCTCCGAACAAGACCCTGGCGGCGCAGTTGTACGGCGAATTCAAGGCGTTTTTCCCGAATAACGCGGTGGAGTATTTCGTCTCCTACTACGACTACTACCAGCCCGAGGCCTACGTGCCATCGTCGGACACCTTCATCGAGAAGGATGCCTCGATCAACGACCACATCGAGCAGATGCGGCTATCGGCGACCAAGGCGTTGCTCGAGCGCAAGGACGCTATCATCGTCACCACGGTGTCGTGCATCTATGGCTTGGGCAGCCCGGAAACGTACCTGAAGATGGTGTTACACGTGGATCGCGGCGACAAACTCGACCAGCGCGCCTTGCTGCGTCGCCTGGCGGACTTGCAGTACACGCGCAACGACATGGATTTCGCCCGGGCAACGTTCCGGGTCCGCGGCGATGTGATCGACATCTACCCGGCGGAATCCGACCTGGAAGCGATCCGTATCGAGCTGTTCGACGACGAAGTGGAAAGCATCTCGGCCTTCGACCCGCTGACCGGCGAGGTCATCCGCAAGCTGCCGCGCTTCACCTTCTATCCCAAGAGCCACTACGTGACCCCGCGGGAAACCCTGCTGGACGCCATCGAAGGGATCAAGGTCGAGTTGCAGGAACGCCTGGAGTACCTGCGTTCGAACAACAAACTGGTAGAAGCCCAGCGCCTGGAGCAGCGGACCCGCTTCGACCTGGAAATGATCCTCGAACTGGGTTACTGCAATGGTATCGAGAACTACTCGCGCTACCTGTCGGGCCGTCCGTCCGGCGCGCCGCCGCCGACCTTGTATGACTACCTGCCGGCCGATGCCTTGTTGGTCATCGACGAATCCCACGTCAGCGTGCCGCAGGTCGGCGCGATGTACAAAGGCGACCGTTCCCGCAAGGAAACCTTGGTGGAATACGGTTTCCGCCTGCCATCGGCCCTGGACAACCGGCCGATGCGTTTCGATGAATGGGAGAGCGTGAGCCCGCAGACGATTTTCGTCTCGGCCACCCCCGGCAACTACGAAGCCGAGCATGCCGGCCGCGTCATCGAGCAATTGGTCCGGCCGACCGGGCTGGTCGACCCGCAGATTGAAGTGCGCCCGGCGCTGACCCAGGTCGACGACCTGCTCTCGGAAATCAGCAAGCGCGTGGCACTGGAAGAGCGAGTGCTGGTCACTACGCTGACCAAGCGCATGTCCGAGGATCTCACCGATTATCTGGCCGACCATGGCGTGCGGGTGCGTTACCTGCACTCGGACATCGACACGGTGGAGCGGGTCGAGATCATCCGCGACCTGCGCCTGGGCACCTTCGATGTGCTGGTGGGGATTAACCTGCTGCGCGAAGGCCTGGACATGCCGGAAGTGTCGCTGGTGGCAATTCTCGACGCGGACAAGGAAGGTTTCCTGCGCTCCGAGCGCTCGTTGATCCAGACCATCGGTCGCGCCGCGCGTAACCTCAACGGCCGGGCGATTCTGTACGCCGATCGCATCACCGGCTCCATGGAGCGGGCCATCGGCGAGACCGAGCGCCGTCGCGACAAGCAGATCGCCTTCAACCTGGCCAATGGCATCACCCCCAAGGGCGTCTTCAAGGATGTCGCCGACATCATGGAAGGCGCCACCGTGCCCGGCTCGCGCAGCAAGAAGCGCAAGGGCATGGCGAAGGCCGCCGAAGAAAGCGCGCGCTACGAGGCCGAACTGCGCTCACCGAGCGAAATCGCCAAGCGTATCCGGCAACTGGAAGAGAAAATGTACCAGCTGGCCCGGGACCTCGAGTTCGAGGCGGCGGCACAGTTGCGCGATGAGATCGGCAAGTTGCGTGAACGCTTGCTGACGGTCTGAGTTCGCGGCAGCTTCGATGGTCCTGCCGCGAGCGTGCTTGCGGCAGGGCCATTCGGTCTGAGGGTTGCCCACTCATATCCGCTCTCACTGGAGCCCGCCCGCCATCGCCTGTTACCATTCGCCCCCTGTTTCATCTTCGCTTTTATATTCTTTTCGAGACATGCCATGACCACCGTCCGTACCCGCATCGCGCCGTCGCCCACTGGCGATCCTCATGTCGGCACCGCTTATATCGCCTTGTTCAACTATTGCTTTGCCAAGCAGCACGGCGGTGAGTTCATCCTGCGGATCGAGGACACCGATCAATTGCGTTCGACCCGCGAGTCCGAACAGCAGATTTTCGACGCGCTGCGCTGGCTCGGCATCGACTGGAGCGAAGGCCCGGACGTCGGCGGTCCACACGGTCCGTACCGCCAGAGCGAACGGGGTGAGATCTATAAGCAGTATTGCCAGCAACTCGTGGACATGGGGCACGCGTTCCCGTGCTTCTGCACCGCTGAAGAGCTGGACCAGATGCGCGCCGAGCAAATGGCTCGCGGTGAAACCCCGCGCTACGACGGCCGTGCGCTGCTGCTGTCCAAGGAAGAAGTCGCCCGTCGCCTGGCCGCTGGCGAGCCTCACGTGATCCGCATGAAGGTGCCGAGCGAAGGCGTCTGCGTGGTGCCGGACATGCTGCGTGGCGATGTCGAGATCCCATGGGATCGCATGGACATGCAAGTGCTGATGAAGACCGACGGCCTGCCGACGTACTTCCTGGCCAACGTGGTCGACGACCACTTGATGGGTATCACCCACGTCTTGCGCGGTGAAGAGTGGCTGCCGTCGGCGCCGAAACTGATCCTGCTTTATGAATACTTCGGCTGGGAGCAACCGCAGCTGTGCTATATGCCGCTGCTGCGTAACCCGGACAAGAGCAAACTGTCCAAGCGCAAGAACCCGACCTCGGTGACGTTCTACGAGCGCATGGGCTTCATGCCCGAGGCGATGCTCAACTACCTGGGGCGCATGGGCTGGTCGATGCCGGACGAGCGCGAGAAGTTCTCGCTGCAGGAAATGGTCGAGCATTTCGATCTCTCGCGCGTCTCCCTGGGCGGGCCGATCTTCGACGTCGAGAAGCTGTCCTGGCTCAACGGCCAGTGGCTGCGCGACTTGCCAGTTGAAGAATTCGCCACGCGGGTGCAGAAGTGGGCGTTCAACCCTGAATACATGATGAAGATCGCTCCTCATGTGCAGGGCAGGGTGGAGACGTTCAGCCAGATTGCGCCATTGGCCGGCTTCTTCTTCGCCGGTGGCGTGACCCCGGACGCGAAGCTGTTCGAGTCCAAGAAGCTCTCGGGCGATCAGGTCCGCCAGTTGATGCAACTGATCCTGTGGAAACTCGAAAGCCTGCGGCAGTGGGAGAAAGACAGCATCACCGCGACCATCCAGGCGGTGGTCGAATCGTTGGAATTGAAATTGCGTGACGCCATGCCGCTGATGTTCGCTGCGATCACCGGCCAGGCCAGCTCGGTCTCGGTGCTCGACGCGATGGAAATCCTCGGGCCGGACCTGACGCGTTTCCGCCTGCGCCAGGCCATCGATCTGCTCGGTGGCGTGTCGAAGAAGGAGAACAAGGAGTGGGAAAAACTGCTGGGTGCTATCGCCTAAGCGGTCGGTGAGGCTGGACATACCCCGGTTTTGCGGGGTATGTCGGTAAGTGATTGTTATCCCGGCAAAAAACTTTTAATTTCTTTGAAAATAAATTTGACAGCCCTCCGATACGCCCTTAAGATTCGCCCCGTCCTCAGCGATGAGGGGCTATAGCTCAGCTGGGAGAGCGCTTGCATGGCATGCAAGAGGTCGACGGTTCGATCCCGTCTAGCTCCACCAATTTACACTTCAAGGCCTGGCCACACCGGCCTTGAAGCGATCAGCACTCAGTGTTGATCAGTTGTATAGAAGGGTTTGCGTCCCCTTCGTCTAGTGGCCTAGGACACCGCCCTTTCACGGCGGTAACAGGGGTTCGAGTCCCCTAGGGGACGCCAGTTTTACAGAAGTGATGTTGCAAGATGTCGCTCCGCCGCGAGGCGAAAATCCGGGGCTATAGCTCAGCTGGGAGAGCGCTTGCATGGCATGCAAGAGGTCGACGGTTCGATCCCGTCTAGCTCCACCAATTTACACTTCAAGGTCTGGCCACACCGGCCTTGAAGCGATCAGTCCTCAGCGCTGATCATGTTCAGAAGGTTTGTGTCCCCTTCGTCTAGTGGCCTAGGACACCGCCCTTTCACGGCGGTAACAGGGGTTCGAGTCCCCTAGGGGACGCCACGATTACCCGCTCTGCGGGATTTTATAAGGGTCATTCAATTCTTGAATGGCCCTTTTGTTTGTCTGGCGTTCAGCCAATTTCCCATCCTCAATGAATATGTCTGACCGGCGGTTGAAGATTTCGCTTGCAGAAATTTATTATGGGAATAATATTTCAATCGTAATATTCGGAGGCAACGATGAACGATAAAAAGGCACAAACCCGTGAACGCATTCTCAAGGCCGCCAGCGATGCGCTGATCCAGCGCGGGCCGGCCGAGCCGAGCGTCGGCGAGGTGATGGGCGCGGCGGGGCTGACGGTGGGCGGTTTCTATGCCCATTTCGAAAGCAAGGATGCCTTGATGCTGGAGGCGTTCAAGCAATTGCTCAGCCGCCGCCGTGGCTTGATCGCCGATATGGACTCCGAACTCACCGGTGAAGAGCGGCGCGCGTTGGTTGCGGCGTTCTACCTGTCGCGCAAGCACCGCGACTCCACCGAGCAAGCGTGCCCGATCCCGGCGTCGGTCGGCGAGCTCGGGCGGCTGCCGGATGCGTTTCGTGAAGTCCTCAATGAACACATCGAGCTGATGGTCGCGCAATTGGCCGCCAGCCCGGAAGACGCCGACAAAGCGTTGTCCGACATCGCCTTGATGGTCGGTGGCCTGGCCCTGGCCCGGGCGTTGGGCCCGGGCGAGTTATCGGATCGTTTGCTGCGCGCCGCCAAGTCGGCGGTGCGCTGAGCTAAGGCGCAAGCCCTGGAGATGAGCATGGACAGGTTGAGCTGGATTCGTGGCGTCAATGGCACGCTTGGCCGGATAGCACCGAGCCTGGTGGCGAAGAAAATGCGCAAGGTGTTCATGCATCCCCGCAACCTGCCGCCGCGGGACTGGGAATTGCCCTTGCTGGCCACGTCCGAGCGCATCACCTTGCGCTTCGGCCTGTCCGCCTTGCGCTGGGGCAAAGGCCCGGCTGTCCTGCTGATGCACGGTTGGGAAGGGCGGCCCACTCAATTCGCGGCGCTGATTACCGCGCTGGTAGACGCCGGTTACACCGTGGTGGCGCTGGATGGACCGGCCCATGGTCGTTCGCCGGGGCGCGAGGCCAATGTCCTGCTGTTCGCCAGGGCGATGCTCGAAGCTGCCGCCGAGCTTCCGCCGTTGCAGGCAGTCATCGGCCATTCCATGGGCGGTGCCAGTGCCATGCTTGCAGTGCAGTTGGGCTTGCGTACCGAGACGCTGGTCAGCATCGCCGCGCCGGCACGTATTCTTGGTGTCCTGCGTGGATTCGCGCGGATGATGGGCCTGCCGCCTCGGGCACGTTCAGCCTTCATTCGCCAGGTGGAACAGGACGTGGGCATGCAGGCGTCGAAGATGGATGTCGCGCAATACCAGTTGGATATTCCAGGGCTGATTGTCCACGCCGAAGACGACAATTCAGTCTCGGTCAAGGAGTCGCAATTGATCCATGAAGCCTGGTTCGACAGTCGCTTGCTGCGCTTGCCCCAGGGTGGGCATCAGCGAGTGCTGGCCGATCCCCGTGTTATTGATGGTGTGTTATCACTGTTGGCCGGGCGCAGCCTGCAGGCGCGGCAATCGGCCTGAGCTTCCGTTACACTGCCCCGATCCATTTTGACAGGAGACGGGCATGGGTTGGGATCGCGCAACGCCGTTCATCATTGATCTTCAAGTGAGTGCCGAAGACATCGATGGGCTGGGCCACGCCAATAACGCGGTGTACGTCACCTGGCTGGAACGCTGCGCCTGGCGGCATTCCCAGCGCCTTGGCCTGGATCTGGTGGAATACCGGCGGCTGGACCGGGCCATGGCGGTGGTGCGCCATGAAATCGATTATCTGGCGGCGGCCTACGAGGGCGACGAGCTGCAGTTGGCGACCTGGATCGTCGATTGGGACCAGCGCCTGAAAATGTCTCGGCATTTCCAACTGGTCCGCCCCAGTGATAACGCGACGTTGTTGCGCGCCCAGACTACATTTGTCTGCATCGAACTCTCCACCGGCCGCCCCAAGCGCATGCCGCCGGAGTTCATCGAAGGCTATGGCCCCGCGCTTATCGCTTGTTGAATTGCCGATTTGGTAAGCGAAATCCGCTAAACTGCCGCACGTTTTTTCGTTGAGTGTGTTTTCCATGCAAATTGCCCTGGCGCCCATGGAGGGGTTGGTCGACAACATCCTGCGGGACGTCCTGACCCGTGTTGGCGGTATCGATTGGTGCGTCACCGAGTTCATCCGTATCAACGACCGTCTGCTCACACCGGCTTACTTTCATAAGCTCGCCCCGGAATTGTTGACCGGCGCTCGAACGGCGGCAGGCGTACCGCTGCGGGTGCAGCTGCTGGGTTCCGACCCGGTGTGCCTGGCGGAAAATGCCGCGCTGGCCTGCGAGCTGGGCTCTGAAGTGATCGACTTGAATTTTGGTTGTCCGGCCAAGACCGTGAATAAATCCCGAGGCGGCGCGGTGCTGCTCAAGGAGCCGGAGCTGCTCAACCAAATCGTCGAGCATGTACGTCGTGCCGTCCCCAGGCATATCCCCGTCACCGCCAAGATGCGCCTGGGTTTCGACAGTCCGGACGGCGCGCTGGTCTGCGCCACGGCGCTGGCCGAAGGCGGTGCGGCACACATCGTCGTGCATGCGCGGACCAAGACCGACGGCTACAAGCCACCGGCGCATTGGGAGTGGATTCCGCGCGTCCAGGAAGTGGTCAAGGTGCCGGTGTTCGCCAATGGTGATATCTGGAGCGTGGAAGACTGGCGCCGCTGCCGCGAAATCAGCGGTGTCGAAGACATCATGCTCGGACGCGGCCTCGTTTCCCGTCCCGACCTGGCCCGGCAGATCGCCGCTGCCCGGGCCGGTGAGCAAGTGACGCAGATGTCCTGGGCCGAGCTGCAACCGATGCTCCAGGATTTCTGGATGCAAGTGGTCGAGCAACTGACCCCGCGCCAGGCGCCCGGCCGATTGAAACAATGGCTGGCGATGCTGACCCGTAATTACCCCGAGGCGGTTGAGCTATTTACCGCCCTGCGCCGGGAAACCGATCTGGACGCAGTGGGGCATTTGCTGGGTGTGAAACGCACCGAAGCGGCCTGAAAAAAATTCAGAAAAAGCTCTTGAAAAGTTTTTGGCGGTCCCTAGATAAGGGTTACGCGATGCCGAATTCGGGTCGCGGAGACAAAAAACCTTGCTGAACTTTTCAGGAGATTTGAATCATGAGTACTGCATTTTCCCTGGCCCCTCTGTTCCGTTCCTCGGTGGGCTTCGACCGTTTCAACGACCTGTTCGAAACCGCGCTGCGTAACGAACCGGGCAGCAGCTATCCACCCTACAACGTGGAAAAACATGGCGATGACGAATACCGCATCGTAGTCGCCGCCGCCGGGTTCCGGGAGGAAGATCTCGACCTGCAAGTGGAAAAAGGTGTGCTGACCATCAGCGGCGGCAAGCGCGAGGCCAGCAACGACAGCGTGACCTTCTTGCACCAGGGCATCGCCCAGCGTGCGTTCAAGCTGTCCTTCCGGTTGGCGGATCATATCGAGATCAAGTCCGCTGGCCTGAGCAACGGTCTGTTGAGCATCGACCTGTTGCGCGTGGTACCGGAAGAGGCGAAAGCCAAGCGCATTCCAATCAACGGTGCGCAGCAGAAACCTGCACTGGAGAATTGATCCAACGCCAATGAAGAAGGGCGCCGAAATGGCGCCCTTTTTCATTTTGTATCGCTAGAGGATTAAGTTGTGGCGAGGGGATTTATCCCCGCTGGGTTGCGAAGCAGCCCCAAAAAAGAACAGACGACGCTGTTCAGCCTGACACACCGAGGCGACGGTTTTTAGGGCCGCTTCGCTGCCCAGCGGGGATAAATCCCCTCGCCACAAAAGCCTGTCTTGTATCGCGGTCCAAATTACGGCAACAACCGCTCAAACGCCTCCAGCGGCAACGGTCGGCTGTGCAGGTAACCTTGGTACAAATGGCATTCAAGCCCCTGCAAAAACTGCAATTGGTCCAGCGTCTCAACCCCTTCGGCGATCATTTCCAGGTTCAGGCTGCGGGCCATGGCGACGATGGCGCGGATGATTTCGGCGTCGTTGGGGTCGCTGGTGGCATCGCGTACGAAGGATTGGTCGATTTTCAGCGTGTCCACCGGCAGCCGCTTGAGATAGGTCAGCGATGAATAACCGGTGCCGAAATCGTCCATGGCGAAGCTCACGCCCATTTTCTTGAGACGGCGCATCTTGCCGATGGTGTCGTCCAGGTTCTGGATCACGATGCCTTCGGTGATTTCCAGTTTCAGCATGGCGTAGGGCAGGCCGTGGCTGGCGAGGCAGTTTTCGATGCGCTCGACAAAATCGCTCTGGCGGAACTGCCGTGGACTGATGTTCACGCACAGCTTGAACCGTTGCGGGTCAACCTTGCCCTTGGCGATCAGTTGCTTGAAGCCATCGCAGGCCTCGTCGAGGATCCAGGTGCCGACCTCCAGGATCAAGCCGCTGTCTTCCAATACCTTGATGAACTCACTGGGCGACTGCGCGCCCAGGTCCGGGTGATGCCAGCGCACCAAGGCTTCGGCGCCGATGATGCGGTTGTCGCGGGCGTCGACCTGGGGCTGGAAATGTACGCTGAATTCGTTACGGGCCAGGGCCTGGCGCAAATCGGTTTCCATGCGCAGCCGTTCGCTGGCGGCTTTTTGCATGGTGGCGTGGAACATCTGCGAGGTGTTGCGTCCCGAGTCCTTGGCGCGGTACAGGGCTATGTCGGCGCGCTTGAGCAGGTCGGTAGGCGTGGAGCCGTGGTCCGGAATCAACGCCATCCCGATGCTCGGGGTGACTTGCAGCCGTTGGCCGTCGAGGAACATCGGTTCCGAGAGTAATTCACGCAGGGTATCGGCGAGGGTCTGGACCTGTTGTGTGACCGCGCCGCGCGTACCTTCCAGGCCGCTGAGCAGTACCACGAATTCATCACCGCCCAGTCGCGCTACGGTGTCTTCGAGGCGGACGCTGGCTTCGAGGCGCGCGGTGATGATTTTCAGCACCGTGTCGCCGACCGGATGACCGAGGGAGTCATTGATGTGCTTGAAGTGGTCCAGGTCGAGGAACAGCAAAGCCCCGCGCAGGTTATGGCGCTTGAGCAAGGCGATCTGCTGGCTCAACCGATCCAGCAGCAGCGCCCGGTTAGGCAGATTGGTCAGTGGATCGTGGTAGGCCAGGTGGCGGATCTGCGCTTCGGCGTTGCGCAGCAGGCTTACGTCCCGGGCGGTCAGCAACAGGCATGCGGTCTCGTTGAGCGTGATGGGCTCGACCGACACTTCGACGGTGAGGGTTTCTCCGCGTTTGTTGCGTCCAAGCATTTCCTGATGCACGACGCGGCCCTTGAGCTGCAATTCGGCCAGCAGCGCCGTTCGCTGTTTCTCTTCGGCCCAGATGCCGACCTCGTAGACCGTGCGGCCAATCACCTCGTCGGCGCGGTAGCCGGTCAGGCGGCAGAAGCCGTCGTTGACCTCCAGGTAGCGGCCGCTTTCAAGTTCGGTGATGGTGATGGCGTCGGGGCTGGAATGGAACGCCTTGGCGAACTTCTCCTCGCTGGCCTTTAGCGCCGCTTCGGAGCGTTGCTGCTGGGTGATGTCGCGCAGTGTAGTGACTATGCAGGGCTGGTTGCCGACGTGGATCTGTCGGCTGGAAATGACGCAGGTCAACGGCTGGCCATTTTTGTGATAGACCACCATGGCGACGTTGCTCAGCGATTGCTCGCGGATCACCCGCTCGATGCGTTGCAGGCTGCTGCCCGAGGCGTCCCACAGGCCGATCTCGTCGGCGCTGCGACCGAGCACGTCGCTGGCTGCCCAACCGAAGGTCTGGGTGAAGCTGGAATTGATCTCGAGGAACCTGCCGTCATCCTGGTGGGTGACGCAAATCGGGTCCGGGCTGACCTGAAACAGAGTGGCGAACTTTTCCTCCGACGCCGCCAGGCTCTGCTCGCGCTCTACCTGGTCGGTGATGTCAAGCAAAGTGCCGGCCATGCGCAAGGGGCTGCCGTCGTCGTTGCGGTAGAGGCGGGCGCGGCTTTCCAGATAGCGGGAGGTGCCGTCCGGCAACTGCACGCGATAAGTCAATTGATAGTTGCCCGCCGGGCCTTCGCGCAGGCTGCGGTAAGCGTTGCGCATGTTGTTGCGTTCCTCGGTGGGCACGCCTTCGAAAAACGCGTCGAACGATTCGTGAAAAGCCTTGGGCTCCAGGCCATGAAGTTGCGCGGCCCGGGCCGAGCCGTAGAGCATGCCGCTGGGAATGTGCCAATCCCAGGTGCCCAGTTGCGCCGAGTCGAGGGCCAGGTCGAGGCGGTCCTGGCTGTCCTTCAGGGCCTGTTCGGCGAGTTTGCGTTCGGTGGTGTCGAGGAACGTGCTCAGCAGGTACGGTTGGCCTTCCAGTTCGACTTTCTGGGCGCTGAGAATACCGTTGTGAACCTGGCCGTTGCTGGCCCGGAACTCCACTTCCATGCTGATCAGTTCGCCTTTGGCCTTGGTCGCCTCAACCAGCTTCGCCCGCTGCGAAGGGTCGACCCACAAGCCCAATTCGAGGGTGGTACGGCCAATCACAGCGTGCACCGGCCAGCCGAACAGGCTTTCGAAATACTGGTTGGCTTCGCTGATGAGCCCGTCCTCCTGGCGGGTCAGCAAGACCATGTTAGGGCACAGGTGAAAAAGCGTGGCGAAGCGCTTTTCCGAGCTGCGCAGTGCCTGTTCCCGTTCGCGCTGGTGGGTGATTTCGCGGATCACCCCGATCATGCGCGGGCGGCCGTGCTTGTCCGGCAACACACTGCCGTTGATTTCCAGCCAATGCAGGCTGCCGTCGGGCCAGACGATGCGGTGGTGCATCGCCTGTTCCAGTGGCGCGCCGGCCACCGCCGCGTGAAAAGCGCGTATGGCCCTGGCTCGGTCTTCGGGCA
This sequence comes from Pseudomonas sp. SWRI92, assembly GCF_014268685.1. Classification (NCBI taxonomy): domain Bacteria; kingdom Pseudomonadati; phylum Pseudomonadota; class Gammaproteobacteria; order Pseudomonadales; family Pseudomonadaceae; genus Pseudomonas; species Pseudomonas sp. SWRI92. Next base: position 49,423 of record NZ_JABWQY010000014.1, on the reverse strand, counting down.
ATAGCAGGTCGAGGTAGTCCACGTCCGCCGGTAACGGCTGGCGCGGATCGAATCCGAACAGCGCCTGGGTGCCTCGCGACCAACTGATCTGCCCGGTGTCGATGTCCCACGACCACGCACCCAGGCGCGCACCGTTCAGGGCGGCCAGCAACTGTGGCGCGCTGTCCCAGCTTTGCTCGGACCGCTTCGGGTCGAGTGCCTGGATGCGCGGCAGGGGCGGGAGGTGGTCGGCGGGTTTGGGCATTCTTTAGCGGGCCTTGGGCAGATGGGGGTTAAGCGCAGGCGTAATGGCCCTATAGGAGTAGCACAACTTATGCCGGTGTCCGTGGCAGATCGACTTGTGCATCCAATAGAGCCATGAAAGCCCGCGCAGCGTTCGACAGCGTCCTTTCGGTGTGCAAGATATAGCCTAGCTGGCGACTGAGCTGTATGCCCGGTAAAGGCACGCGCGCCACCTGTTCATCGAGCATGGTGCGCGGCAAAACGCTCCAGGCCAGGCCGATGGAGACCATCATTTTTATGGTTTCCAAGTAATTCGTGCTCATGGCGATGTTCGGCGTCAGCCCCTGGGCCTCGAACAGCCGTCGCACAATGTGGTGGGTGAAGGTGTTGCCGCCTGGAAAAACCGCCGGATGCAGGGCGATGTCCGCCAGGCTCACCGCGCCGTTGTCCAGCAATGCATGTTCCGGCGCGACCACGAAATCCAGCGGGTCGTCCCACACCGGTGTGGCTCGCACCAGTGAGTGGGGCTCGGGGGCCAGGGTAATAACCGCCAGTTCCGCCCGGCCATGGAGGATTTCCTCGTAGGCCACTTCTGAATCCAGGAACTGAATATCCAATGCCACCTGTGGGTAACGTCGGGTGAATTCCCTTAACAGCGGCGGCAGTCGATGCAAGCCGATGTGGTGGCTGGTGGCGAGCGTCAGGCGCCCGGTCACTTCGCCGGTCAGGTTGGTCAGGGCACGGCGGGTGTCGTCCAGCACGTTGAGGATCTGATAGGCCCGTGGCAGCAGGGCCCGCCCGGCTTCGGTCAGGCCGACTTCCCGGCCCAGCCGGTCGAACAGGCGCACCTTGAGTTGCTGTTCCAGCCCGGCGATGCGCTTGCTGATGGCCGGCTGGGTCAGGTGCAGGCGCTCGCCGGCGCCGGAGAAACTGCCGGTTTCGGCGATGGCAATAAAGGCATTGAGGTTGGCAAGGTCCATGGCGTTTCTGGTCGGATTCCAGTTAGTTATGCAAAGCATGAAAAATATGAATTTGAGTTATTTAATGTAGCCTCTTACCATCAGCCTCACAAGCCAAGGGGTTATTGATTCGTTCGAGGCCCGGGGCATAGAAACAAGCTGATGAGGAAACCGTCTGATGGCCGGCAAAACGCTCTACGACAAGCTCTGGGACTCGCATTTGGTCAAGCAGCGCGACGATGGCTCGGCGCTGATCTACATCGACCGTCACATCATTCACGAAGTGACCTCGCCGCAAGCCTTCGAAGGTCTGCGCCTGGCCGGGCGCAAGCCTTGGCGCATCGATGCCAACATCGCCACCCCGGACCACAACGTACCGACCACCCCGGAGCGCAAGGGCGGCATCGAGGCCATTGCCGACCAGGTCTCGCGCCTGCAGGTCCAGACCCTCGACGATAACTGTGACGAATACGGCATCGTCGAATTCAAGATGAACGATGTGCGCCAAGGCATCGTCCACGTCATTGGCCCTGAGCAGGGCGCGACCCTGCCCGGCATGACCGTGGTCTGCGGCGACTCGCACACCTCGACCCACGGTGCTTTCGGCGCCCTGGCCCATGGCATCGGCACCTCTGAGGTCGAGCATGTGCTCGCCACTCAGTGCCTGGTCGCCAAGAAAATGAAAAACATGCTGGTGCGCGTCGAAGGCCAGTTGCCGTTCGGCGTGACCGCCAAGGACATCGTCCTGGCCGTGATCGGCAAGATCGGCACTGCCGGGGGCAACGGCCACGCCATCGAGTTCGCCGGCAGCGCGATCCGTGACTTGTCGGTGGAAGGCCGCATGACCATCTGCAACATGTCCATCGAGGCCGGTGCCCGCGTCGGCCTGGTGGCCGCCGATGAAAAAACCGTGGAATACGTCAAGGGCCGTCCGTTCTCGCCAAAAGGCGCCGAGTGGGACATGGCGGTCGAAGCCTGGAAAGACCTGGTCTCCGATGCCGATGCCCAGTTCGACACCGTGGTCGAACTCGACGCGACGCAGATCAAGCCGCAAGTGAGCTGGGGCACTTCCCCGGAAATGGTCTTGGCGGTGGACCAGAACGTGCCGGATCCGGCCAAGGAAATGGACCTGGTCAAGCGTGACTCCATTGTCCGCGCCTTGAAGTACATGGGCTTGAGCGCCAACCAGGCGATCACCGACATTCAGCTCGACCGCGTATTCATTGGCTCTTGCACCAATTCGCGGATCGAAGACCTGCGCGCCGCTGCCGTGATCGCCAAGGGCCGCAAGGTCGCCTCGACCATCAAGCAGGCCATCGTGGTGCCGGGCTCGGGCCTGGTAAAAGCCCAGGCCGAAGCGGAAGGGCTGGACAAGATTTTCCTCGAGGCCGGTTTCGAATGGCGCGAGCCAGGGTGCTCCATGTGCCTGGCGATGAACCCGGATCGCCTGGAGTCGGGCGAGCATTGCGCCTCGACGTCCAACCGAAACTTCGAAGGCCGTCAAGGCGCCGGTGGCCGCACGCACCTGGTGAGCCCGGCGATGGCCGCCGCCGCTGCCGTCAACGGCCGTTTTGTCGATGTCCGCGAATTGATCTGAAGGAGCGCAGCATGAAAGCTTTTACCCAGCACACCGGTCTTGTCGCGCCTTTGGATCGTGCCAACGTCGACACCGACCAGATCATTCCCAAGCAGTTCTTGAAGTCCATCAAGCGTACCGGCTTCGGCCCGAACCTGTTCGATGAATGGCGCTACCTGGATGTCGGCCAGCCGTACCAGGACAACTCCAAGCGTCCGTTGAACAAGGATTTCGTGCTCAACGCCGAGCGTTACCAGGGCGCCAGCGTGTTGCTGGCGCGGGAGAACTTCGGCTGCGGTTCCAGCCGCGAGCACGCGCCATGGGCCCTGGAAGAGTACGGTTTTCGCAGCATCATCGCGCCGAGCTACGCCGACATTTTCTTCAACAACAGCTTCAAGAACGGCTTGCTGCCGATCATCCTCAGCGATGCCGAAGTGGATGAGCTGTTCCAGCAGGTCGAGGCCAACCCTGGCTATCAATTGCAGGTCGACCTGGCCGCCCAGACCGTGACCCGTCCCGACGGCAAGGTGCTGGGTTTCGAGATCGACGCGTTCCGCAAGCACTGCCTGCTCAACGGCCTGGATGACATTGGCCTGACCTTGCAGGACGGCGAGGCGATTGCCACGTTCGAGGCCAAGCACCGGGCGAGCCAGCCTTGGTTGTTTCGCGATGCTTGATTTTGCGTAACGAGTAAAGACGCCAGAAACACGAAACCATAAGGACATCCCATGACCAGCGCCGCCCACAGTCAGGTTGTACAAAAGCAATTCGGTGAACAGGCCTCGGCCTACCTGAGCAGTGCCGTGCACGCCCAGGGTGCTGAATTCGCACTGCTACAGGCGGCGTTGGCCGGTCGCGGCGATGCACGCGTGCTGGATCTGGGCTGCGGCGCTGGCCATGTGAGTTTCCACGTGGCGCCGCTGGCCGGTGAAGTGGTGGCTTATGATTTGTCCCAGCAAATGCTCGACGTAGTTGCCACGGCGGCAGCGGAGCGTGGCCTGGGCAATATCAGCACGGTACGTGGCGCCGCCGAGCGCTTGCCGTTTGCCGACGGCGAGTTCGATTTCGTCTTCAGCCGGTATTCGGCGCATCATTGGAGCGACCTGGGCCTGGCGCTGCGCGAAGTTCGCCGGGTGCTCAAGCCGGGTGGGGTGACGGCGTTCATCGACATCCTGTCGCCGGGCACGCCGCTGTTCGATACCTACTTGCAAAGCGTCGAAGTGCTGCGCGACACCAGCCATGTGCGCGACTATTCGGCTGCCGAGTGGTTGCGCCACGTCAGCGAGGCGGGGCTGCACACCCGTAGCACCTCCCGTCAGCGCTTGCGCCTGGAGTACCAATCGTGGGTCGAGCGCATGCGCACCCCGGAAGTGATGCGAGCGGCGATTCTTGAGTTGCAGCGCTCGATGGGCGATGAAGTGCGTGAATATTTTCAGATTGAGGCCGATGGTTCGTTCAGTACGGATGTGCTGGTGCTGTGGGCCGAGCGATAACATTTTTCCCGGCCATGCCCAGAGGCGTGTTCCGACAGAGCAAATGAGGAAAGCATGAGCAAGCAGATTCTGATTCTCCCAGGTGATGGCATTGGCCCGGAAATCATGGCCGAGGCTGTCAAGGTCCTGGAGCTGGCGAACGACAAGTACGGCCTGGGCTTCGAGCTCAGCCACGACGTGATCGGCGGCGCGGCCATCGACAAGCACGGCGTGCCGCTGGCCGATGAAACCCTGGACCGTGCCCGCGCGGCCGATGCCGTGCTGCTGGGCGCCGTGGGTGGCCCGAAATGGGACAAGATCGAACGCGACATCCGTCCTGAGCGCGGCCTGCTGAAGATTCGCGCGCAACTGGGCCTGTTCGGCAACCTGCGCCCGGCGATCCTTTACCCGCAACTGGCCGATGCCTCAAGCCTGAAGCCCGAAATCGTCTCGGGCCTGGACATCCTCATCGTCCGCGAGCTGACCGGCGGTATCTACTTCGGCGCCCCGCGTGGCACTCGTGAGCTGGAGAACGGCGAGCGCCAGGCCTATGACACGCTGCCGTACAGCGAAAGCGAAATCCGCCGCATCGCTCGGGTCGGCTTCGACATGGCCCGCGTGCGTGGCAAGAAGCTCTGCTCCGTGGACAAGGCTAACGTGCTGGCTTCCAGCCAACTGTGGCGCGAAGTGGTCGAGCAGGTGGCCAAGGATTACCCGGACGTCGAACTGAGCCACATGTACGTCGACAACGCCGCCATGCAACTGGTACGCGCGCCGAAGCAGTTCGATGTGATCGTCACCGACAATATGTTCGGCGACATCCTGTCCGACGAAGCGTCGATGCTCACCGGCTCCATCGGCATGCTGCCGTCGGCCTCCCTGGACGCCAACAACAAGGGCATGTACGAGCCATGTCACGGTTCGGCGCCGGACATCGCCGGGCAGGGCATTGCCAACCCATTGGCGACCATCCTGTCGGTGTCGATGATGCTGCGTTACAGCTTCAACTTGAACGATGCCGCCGACGCGATCGAAAAAGCCGTCAGCGTGGTCCTGGACCAAGGCTTGCGCACCGGTGATATCTGGTCGCAGGGTTGTACCAAAGTCGGTACGCAGCAAATGGGCGATGCAGTAGTCGCCGCGCTGCGGAATCTGTAATCTTTGCGGCCCACCGCTTCGACGGTGGCCCACTTTTGTATAGGTGTAGTTGCGATGAAACGTGTAGGTCTGATCGGTTGGCGCGGCATGGTCGGTTCCGTGCTCATGCAGCGAATGCTGGAAGAGCAGGATTTCGATCTCATTGAGCCGGTGTTTTTCACCACTTCCAATGTCGGTGGCCAAGGCCCATCCGTGGGCAAGGACACCGGTGCGCTCAAGGATGCCTACAGCATCGAAGAGCTCAAGACCCTCGACGTGATCCTGACCTGCCAGGGCGGCGACTACACCAGCGAAGTGTTCCCCAAGCTGCGTGAAGCCGGCTGGCAGGGTTACTGGATCGACGCCGCTTCCAGCCTGCGCATGCAGGACGACGCGGTGATCATCCTCGACCCGGTCAACCGCAAGGTCATCGACCAGCAGCTGGATGCGGGCACCAAGAACTATATCGGCGGCAACTGCACCGTCAGCCTGATGCTGATGGGCCTTGGCGGCCTGTTCGAAGCCGGCCTGGTGGAATGGATGAGCGCCATGACCTACCAAGCGGCGTCCGGTGCCGGCGCGCAGAACATGCGTGAGCTGATCAAGCAGATGGGCGCGACCCACGCCGCCGTCGCCGATGACCTGGCCAACCCGGCCAGTGCCATCCTCGACATCGACCGCAAGGTCGCCGAGGCGATGCGCAGCGATGCCTACCCGACCGAGAACTTCGGCGTACCGCTGGCCGGCAGCCTGATCCCCTGGATCGACAAGGAACTGCCCAACGGCCAGAGCCGTGAAGAGTGGAAGGCCCAGGCCGAAACCAACAAGATCCTGGGTCGCTTCAAGAGCCCGATCCCGGTGGACGGCATCTGCGTGCGTATCGGTGCGATGCGTTGCCACAGCCAGGCGCTGACCATCAAGCTGAACAAAGACGTGCCGATTGCCGACATCGAAGGCCTGATCAGCCAGCACAACCCTTGGGTCAAACTGGTGCCGAACAATCGTGAAACCAGCATGCAGGAGCTGAGCCCGACCAAGGTCACTGGCACCCTGAACGTGCCGGTGGGCCGTCTGCGCAAACTGAACATGGGGTCGCAATTCGTCGGTGCCTTCACCGTTGGCGATCAACTGTTGTGGGGCGCGGCCGAGCCGTTGCGTCGCATGTTGCGGATCCTGCTCGAACGTTGATCGATTGCTGCCGTGAAAGAACCCGTGCCTTGTGAGAGGTGCGGGTTTTTTATGTGCCGGCAGCGGTTTTCCTACGCTCAATTGCTTGCCCGCCAGCCAGCCGGTAAAGTGCCGCTCCCCACGTTTTACCTGAGGTAGACCCATGAGCCAGTCCTTTGATATTGCCGTGATCGGCGCCACCGGTACTGTCGGCGAAACCCTAGTCCAGATTCTTGAAGAGCGGGATTTTCCGGTCGGCACCCTGCACCTGCTGGCCAGCAGCGAATCGGCGGGAAGCTCGGTGATGTTTCGCGGCAAAAACGTGCGGGTACGTGAGGTCGATGAATTTGATTTCAGCAAAGTCCAACTGGCGTTCTTCGCGGCCGGACCGGCGGTCACCCTGAGTTTCGCCCCGCGTGCCACGGCTGCCGGCTGTGCGCTGATAGATCTGTCCGGCGCGTTGTCGCCAGAACAGGCCCCGCAGATTGTGCCGGAGGCCAACCCGAAGAAGCTGGCTGGCCTGCGCAAGCCGATCCAGGTCAGCAGCCCCAGCGCCTCGGCGACGGTGTTGGCTGTTGCATTGGCACCGCTGCGCGAATACTTGGAGATGGAGCGCATCAGCCTGACCGCCAGCCTCGCCGTGTCCGCCCAAGGACGCGCGGCGGTGAGCGAGCTGGCGCGCCAGACCGCCGAGCTACTCAACGCTCGCCCACTTGAGCCGAAATTCTTCGATCGGCAGATGGCATTCAACCTGCTGGCCCAGGTCGGTGCTCCGGATGAACAGGGTCACACATCGCTGGAAAAACGCCTGGTGGGCGAGTTGCGCCAGGTGCTGGAACAACCTTTGTTAAAGATTTCCGTCACTTGCATTCAAGCCCCGGTGTTTTTTGGCGATAGCTTTAGCGTGACCGTGCAGTCTGCCCGTGCCATTGACCTGGCGAAGATCAACGCAGCTCTGGAAGCGGCCCCTGGCATCGAGCTGGTAGACGCGGGCGATTACCCGACCCCAGTGGGGGATGCGGTGGGGCAGGACGTGGTTTATATCGGACGCGTGCGCGGCGGTATCGACGACCCGGCGGAACTAAATATGTGGCTGACGTCAGATAACGTGCGCAAGGGTGCGGCGCTCAATGCGGTGCAGGTGGCTGAGTTGTTGATAAAAGACCTGCTGTAAAAGATACTTGGCAACAATTTGTCGAATGGTTCTAGCTGGGCGCTATGCTTGGTCAGAATGCTGAAGGCGAACCTCCCTCCCGGGGACTTCTCCTGGGCATGAGTGAAACGATCGCGCGCGCCGTCGCTTCGGGGCTGCGCGCAATGCCTTACGGCAGCGGCATCAACACCTTCTCGCTGGCCGAGGAATGTTCAAACAAAGGAAGAGGCTATGGTTCAAGTTCGCAAACTGGTGTTAGCAATAGCGGCCGCCTCGGCGCTGTCCTCCGGTATGGCGCAAGCGCTCGGGCTTGGGGAATTGACCCTGAAGTCGCCGCCGAACCAACCTCTTGTGGCGGAGATCGAGTTGCTCGATGTCCAGCAGCTGACGGCCGCCGAAGTCGTGCCAAGCCTGGCCCCGCCCGAAGAATTCGCCAAGGCAGGCATCGATCGCCAGGCGTTTCTCAATGACCTGAGCTTCACCCCGGTCATCAACGCCAACGGCAAGAGCGTCCTGCGGGTAACGTCCAGTCGGCCAATGTCCGAGCCCATGGTCAAGTTCCTCGTGCAAGTGATGTGGCCCAATGGCCGTTTGCTGCGCGACTACAGTGTGCTGATCGATCCTTCCAAATTCTCGCCGCAGGCCGCCGATGCCGCCAGGGCCAAGCCGTCCCAGGCGGTCTCTTCGCCAGTAACCGGCGCCACCAAGCCTTCCCAATACACCACCACGCCGCGCGACACCCTGTGGGAAATCGCCGCCAAGGTGCGCAATGGCGGGTCCGTGCAGCAGACCATGCTGGCGATTCAAGCGCTGAATCCGAACGCATTCATCAACGGCAACATCAATCTCCTCAAGACCGGCCAAGTACTGCGCCTGCCGGACCCAGTGCAAAGCACCGCGTTGCCACAACCCCAGGCCATCGCTGAAGTGGCCGCGCAGAATGCTGCCTGGCGCCAGGGGCGTCGGGGTGTGGCAGGTAACGGTCGACAGCAGTTGGACGCCACCAAGCGTGGCGCTAATGAAGGCGCCCCAGCCCAGGCGGCCGGTCGCGATAACCTGAGCCTGGTTTCCGCCGAGTCGGCGAAGGCCGGCAACAAGGGCAAAGGGGCCGCTGGCGATGCCCAGGCGCTGAGCGACAAGCTTGCGGTGACGCAGGAGAGCCTCGATTCGGCCCGCCGCGACAATGAAGAACTGAAAAGCCGCATGGCCGATCTGCAAAGCCAGCTGGACAAGCTGCAGCGCCTGATCGAGCTGAAGAACAATCAACTGGCCACGATGCAGGGCGAGGGCGCCGCTGTTCCTCCGGCCGGCGGGTCGACCCCGACGATGTCGGCAGAGTTGACCCCTGGGCCGTCGGCACAAGCGCCGACACCAACGCCAGCACCCGAAGCCTCCCCAGAGGCGACTCCGCCGGCCACTCCGGTCGAGTCGACAGCTGCTGCTTCCGATGAGAAAAAGTACAACGACCTGCTGACCAATCCGATCCTGTTGGGTCTGATCGGCGGTGGCGCGTTGGTCCTCTTGCTCCTGCTGTTGTTGCTCGCCCGTCGCCGCAAGGCCCAGCAGGAAGCTGAGAAACATCTGCGCATGGCCCGAGCCCTCGAGGAGGAGGCCGACTTCTCCCCGGAGCTCGATCTGCCCCCGAGCAGCTTCGAGGGCATTGACGTTCCACCGCCAAGCGTAAAGCTCGAGCCCAAGCCAGCCCCGGCGCCAGTACCCAAGCCAGCGCCGTTGGTTGCGCCCGTGATCGTCACGCCACCGATCGCCGCACCGCTGGTGGCACCGGCCGCCGAGCCTTCCGATGACGATGTGTTGCCCCAGGCCCAGTCTCACATCGACCGCGGTCGCTTGAATCAGGCCGCTGACCTGCTGGAGCAAGGCATCAAGGCCGAGCCCCAGCGCAGCGATCTGCGGTTGAAATTGATGGAGGTCTATGGCCAGCAAGGCGACCGCGATGCCTTTGTGGCCCAAGAGCGCCAACTGGTCGCCAACGGCGAGAACTACGCGCAGGTTGAACAGCTCAAGAGCCGTTTCCCGGCCATGGCGGTCGCCGCCGGCGCAGGCTTGGCCGCTGCGGCGGTCGCCGCCGAACTGGATGCTCAATACGTCAAGTCGCTGCTGGAAGACACGCCGGCGACCAATGAAGAGCTCGACAGTGCCTTTGACTTGAGCCTGGACGATCTGGAAACACCGACCCCCGCGGCGCCGGAGCCTGCTGTCGAGCTGGACGCATTTCCAGACGACGACTTGGACTTCGAGGCGCTGCTCAAGCAGCAGACCGAAGCCAATCAGGCTGACGAAAGCCTCGACGATCTGTCGGACTTCGACCTGGACCTGGGTGCCGATGCTCCGGCGCCAGCCTTGGCTGATGAAGACTTCCTGCTGGACCTGGACGACGATCTCAAAGGCTTGGACACGCCAGCCGCCGACACGCCTGCCCTGGATGACACCCTGTCCGACGATCTCGAGCTGCCAGCGGATTTCGATCTGTCCCTGGCCGACGAAATGGACGCCCAGGACCGGCCGAAAGACGCTTTCGAATCGGAGTTGGATGATGTCAACGCCGAGTTGGATCGCCTGTCCGACAGTCTGAGCCAGCCAACCTTCACCGCAGAAGACGCCTTGGCGAGTGCTGGCGATGAACCGGAAGACTTCGACTTCCTCAGCGGCACCAACGAAGTGGCAACCAAGCTCGACCTGGCCCAGGCCTACATCGATATGGGCGACAGCGACGGTGCGCGGGATATCCTCGGCGAAGTCCTCAGCGAAGGCGACGCCACGCAGAAAAGCGAAGCGCAGGAAATGCTCTCGCGCCTGGCGTGAGTCAGCAGTAGACCAAGAACGGCAGCCGATGAGGCTGCCGTTCTTGTTTGCGCGCGATTCATCGTGGCGAAGGACCGCCGGTTGCACTGGCATCCCGTCGCTGCGGCCTTATAATGCCCGCCTTTGCGTATCTCAGCAGGCTGTAATTCCTTGGCAAACATAGACAACCCAGCCGCCGAAATGGCGGCGGACGGCTTCTTCCGGATCGCCCTGGGCGTTGAATACAAAGGCTCGCGCTATCGCGGCTGGCAGCGTCAGGCCTCCGGCGTACTGACGGTGCAGGAAACCCTTGAAAACGCGCTGTCCAAAGTCGCCGACTCGCCCGTGTCGCTGCATTGCGCCGGGCGTACCGATGCCGGCGTGCATGCCTGCGGCCAGGTGGTGCATTTCGACACCCAGGTCGAGCGCTCGATGAAAGCCTGGGTCATGGGCGCCAACATCAACTTGCCCCACGACGTCAGCGTCAGCTGGGCCAAGGCGATGCCTGCGCATTTTCACGCGCGCTTCAAGGCCATCGCCCGGCGTTATCGCTACGTGATCTACAACGACCAGATCCGTCCGGCGCACCTGAACGAAGAAATCACCTGGAACCACCGCCCGCTGGACGTCGAACGCATGGCCGAGGCCGCGCAATACCTGGTCGGTGTCCATGACTTCAGTGCCTTTCGCGCCGGCCAGTGCCAAGCCAAGTCGCCGATCAAGGAACTGCATCACCTGCGCGTGACTCGTCACGGCAAGATGATCGTGCTCGACATCCGCGCGAGCGCATTCCTGCATCACATGGTGCGCAACATTGCCGGCGTGCTGATGACCATTGGCGCGGGCGAGCGACCGGTGGAATGGATCAAGGAAGTGCTCGAGAGCCGCATCCGCCGTACCGGTGGCGTCACCGCGCACCCGTTTGGCTTGTATCTGGTGCAGGTGGAATACCACGATGAGTTCGAGCTGCCGGAACGTTACATAGGGCCACATTTCCTCACGGGCTTCTCGGAACTCGACGGCTGACGGCCTTCGTTGCATTTGTTACCATCCGGGACTTTCACGGATTTGCCTGAGGGTTTACCCACCATGCCGGTCGTTCGCAGCAAGATTTGCGGGATCACCCGCGTCGAGGACGCGTTGGCGGCGGTCGAGGCCGGGGCCGATGCCATCGGGCTGGTGTTTTATGCCAAGAGCCCGCGAGCGGTGACGGTGCAACAGGCGAGGGCGATCATCCGGGCGTTGCCGCCGTTCGTGACCCCTGTAGGGTTGTTCGTCAACGCCAGCCGTTGCGAGCTGGGCGAGATCCTCGATGCGGTGCCGCTGGCCATGCTGCAGTTCCATGGCGACGAGACGCCGGACGATTGCGAGGGCTGGCATCGTCCGTACATCAAGGCGTTGCGGGTCAAGGCCGGCGATGACGTCGCGGCCAGTTGCGCGGCTTTCGCCGGCGCCAGCGGCATTTTGCTGGACACCTATGTGGAAGGCGTTCCTGGCGGTACCGGCGAAGCGTTCGATTGGTCGTTGGTGCCACAAGGCCTGGACAAGCCGATCATCCTGGCCGGAGGCCTGACGGCGGACAACGTCGCTGCAGCCATCGCCCAGGTTCGCCCCTACGCGGTGGACGTCAGCGGCGGGGTGGAGCAGGCCAAGGGCATCAAGGATCCGGCAAAGATTCGCGCGTTCATGGCTGCTGTTCGCAACAGCCAGTAGTCAATGTGACGGCTGGCAGACTGCCGCCGTCCATACCTGCACTGTACAAAGCAGGCAGGCACCGCCTCCGGGTGGGCCGATAGCGTAGTGGCGGCCGCAGTGCAGCGGTTGCCGGGATGGCTGAGGAGGTTGGGCTGCACGCAGGTCATGTTTCGCGCTGATCGTGGTGGCCGTTCGATCCTCGCCGCACAATGAATTTAGCTCAAGGGCATACGCGGGGCCGCGAACCAAAGCGTTCGGGCCGCCGGTACTGGAGAAAGAAAGCATGAGCAACTGGTTGGTAGACAAACTGATCCCTTCGATCATGCGTTCCGAGGTGAAGAAAAGCTCGGTGCCTGAAGGTCTGTGGCACAAATGTCCGTCCTGCGAGGCGGTGCTGTATCGTCCCGAGCTGGAAAAGACCCTGGACGTTTGCCCCAAGTGCAACCACCACATGCGCATCGGCGCGCGTGCCCGTATCGATATTTTCCTCGACGCAGAAGGTCGCGTGGAACTTGGCGCCGACCTGGAGCCGGTGGACCGCCTGAAATTCCGCGACGGCAAGAAGTACAAGGATCGCCTGACCGCTGCCCAGAAGCAGACCGGTGAAAAAGACGCCCTGGTGTCCATGAGCGGTACCTTGCTGGGCATGCCGGTGGTGGTTTCGGCTTTCGAGTTCTCCTTCATGGGCGGTTCCATGGGCGCCATCGTCGGCGAGCGCTTCGTTCGCGCCGCCAACTACGCCCTGGAAAACCGTTGCCCGATGATCTGCTTCGCCGCTTCCGGCGGTGCGCGGATGCAGGAAGCGCTGATCTCCCTGATGCAAATGGCCAAGACCTCGGCGGTGCTGGCGCGTCTGCGTGAAGAAGGCATTCCGTTCATCTCGGTGCTGACCGACCCGGTCTACGGCGGTGTTTCCGCCAGTCTGGCGATGCTGGGCGACGTGATCGTCGGCGAGCCGAAGGCGCTGATCGGCTTTGCCGGCCCGCGTGTGATCGAGCAGACCGTGCGCGAGAAGCTGCCGGAAGGCTTCCAGCGCAGTGAGTTCCTCTTGGAGCACGGCGCCATCGATATGATCATTCACCGCCAGGAACTGCGTCCGCGCCTGGGCAACCTGCTGGCGCAATTGATGGGCCTGCCGACGCCGAAATTCGTCGCCGCACCGATCGAGCCGATCGTGGTTCCGCCAGTGCCTGCCGGGCTATGACCCAACGCACCCTGGGCGACTGGCTTGCCTACCTCGAGCAGTTGCATCCATCGGCCATCGACATGGGGCTGGAGCGCTCGCAAGCGGTAGCGTCCCGCATGGGACTGGCCAAGCCGGCGCCCCGGGTCATCACGGTGACCGGCACCAACGGCAAGGGTTCGACCTGCGCCTTTGTGGCTTCGCTGCTGCGTGCCCAGGGGCTGAGCGTCGGGGTCTACAGTTCGCCGCACCTGCTGCGCTACAACGAGCGGGTACAGGTGAACGGCGTCGAGGCGACTGACGCCCAGCTGTGCGAAGCCTTTGCCGCGGTGGAAGCCGGGCGGGGCGAAACATCCCTTACCTATTTTGAGATGGGCACCCTCGCGGCGTTCTGGTTGTTCGTTCGTGCCGGCCTGGATGCTGTCGTGCTGGAAGTCGGCCTGGGCGGACGGCTGGATGCGGTCAACCTTGTCGATGCGGACGTCGCGCTGGTCACCAGCATTGGCGTGGACCATGCCGATTACCTGGGTGATACCCGTGAATCCGTGGCGTTCGAAAAAGCCGGCATCTTCCGCCAGGGCGCGCCCGCGCTCTGTGGCGACCTCGATCCGCCGCAGCCTTTGCTGGACAAGGTTCGCGAGCTGGGCTGCCCATTCTTCCTGCGCGGGCGGGATTTCGACCTGGCGATGACCGAGCAGCATTGGCAGTGGCGCGGCACCGATGCCAAGGGCAACCCGGTGGAGCTGCATGATCTGCCGCTGCTCGACCTGCCGATGGAAAACGCCGCGCTGGCGCTCCAGGCTTACTCGTTGTTGGGCTTGCCTTGGGACGCCGGCCAGAGTATCCAGGCGTTGCAGGCAACCCGCGTCGTCGGTCGTCTCGACCGCCGTTCGTTCGATTGGCAAGGCAAGCGCATCAACCTGCTGCTGGATGTCGGCCATAACCCCCATGCGGCCCAGTACCTGGCCGAGCGCCTGGCGCGACGGCCGGTGGCAGGCAAGCGTTTGGCGGTGTTCGGGCTGCTGTCGGACAAGGACTTGGATGGCGTTGTCGACGCGTTGAATGCTAGTGTCCAGCATTGGGCCGTGGCGCCGCTGGATTCACCGCGCTCGCGTCCGGCAGGCGAGTTGAAGGCAGCATTGCAGCGTCGTGGCGCTTCGGTTGATGCCTATGGCAGCGTGACTGACGCGTTGGAAGGGCAGTGCGCCCTGGCGACGGCCGCTGATGAGATCCTGCTGTTCGGATCATTTTTTTGCGTTGCCGAGGCCCTTCAATGGTTAGCCCGGCGCTCCACGGAGGAAGCTGCAGATGGCATTGCTGGATAAAGCGTACAAGCAGCGCATGGTCGGGGCCTTGGTATTGGTGGCCTTGGCAGTGATTTTCCTGCCGATGCTGTTTTCCCGTCAGGACGAGCAGCGCCAGGTCACGGTTGATGCTCCGTCCGCGCCCCAGGCGCCATCCGTGCCGCCGGTACAGGTCGAACCGGTGGCGGTGCCCGAGCCGCAGGCGTTGCCTCAAGAGCCTGTTCCGAGCGACGAGGAACTGGCCGAGCAATCCACCGAGCCTTCCGCGCCGACTGCCTCCGCGCCCGCTGCCGTAGCGCCTGCTCCGTCGGCGCCGAGCAAGCCGGTCGTTGCGCCAACGCCTGTTCCGGCCACACCAGCGGTCAAGCCGCCGCCAAGCCAGCCGATCACCCCCGCCACCAAGCCGGACACCACGCAAAGTCGCGTCGATGCCAACGGCCTGTCGGTCAGTTGGTCAGTGCAACTGGCGAGCCTCACCAGCCGCGAAAGCGCTGAAAAACTGCAGAAAAACCTGCGCAGCCAAGGCTATAACGCCTATATCCGTTCCGCCGATGGCAAGAACCGGGTGTTTGTCGGCCCGCTGATCGAGCGTGCCGAAGCCGACCGCCTGCGTGACCTGCTCAATCGCCAGCAAAACCTCAAGGGTTTCGTGGTGCGTTTCCAGCCAGAGCGCGGTTGAACGGCCATTTAGCTGATTTGAGTCATGCAGCTTACCGACAGCCCTGCGCTCTGCTAAAATGCGCCGCCTTATCCGTCTGTAGGCTGCACCGTGCCATTTACCTGGGTTGACTGGGCGATCGTTGCGATCGTCGCCATCTCCGCATTGATCAGTCTGAGCCGCGGCTTCGTCAAGGAAGCCCTCTCGCTGCTGACTTGGATCATCGCGGGAGTCGTCGCCTGGATGTTTGGTGGCTCGCTGTCCCAGTACCTCGCCGGATACATCGAAACCCCATCGGCTCGCGTGATCGCGGGTTGTGCCATCTTGTTTATCGCCACCTTGCTGGTTGGCGCAATGATCAACTATCTGATCGGCGAACTGATTCGCGTCACCGGGCTTTCCGGGACCGACCGGTTCCTGGGCATGGCCTTCGGCGCGGCGCGTGGCGCGTTGCTGGTGGTCGTGGCCGTCGGGCTGCTGAGCCTGGGGCCGGTCCAACAGGATACGTGGTGGCAGGAGTCCCGGCTCGTGCCACAATTTCTATTGGTCGCAGACTGGTCCAAGAACCTGATCCTGGGTTGGAGCAGTCAGTGGCTTGCCAGCGGTATCAGCGTACCCGCTGAAATACCGTTCAAGGAACACCTCTTGCCGATGGCCAAAACGCCGCAGTGAGTGTTGTTCAGTTCAGATCCATTAAGTAGGGGTTGCGTCGCATGTGTGGCATCGTCGGTATCGTCGGTAAGTCGAACGTCAATCAGGCGCTGTATGACGCGCTAACCGTGCTCCAGCACCGCGGCCAGGACGCTGCCGGTATCGTGACCAGCCATGACGGCCGGTTATTCCTGCGCAAGGACAATGGCCTGGTGCGCGACGTGTTCCATCAGCGTCACATGCAGCGCCTCGTCGGCCACATGGGCATCGGCCACGTGCGTTACCCGACCGCGGGCAGCTCGACGTCGGCCGAGGCCCAGCCGTTCTACGTCAATTCGCCGTACGGCATCACCCTGGCGCACAACGGCAACCTGACCAACGTCGAGCAGCTGGCCAAGGAGATCTACGAATCTGACTTGCGCCACGTCAACACCAGCTCCGACTCGGAAGTGATGCTCAACGTGTTCGCCCACGAGCTGGCCCAGCGCGGCAAGCTGCAGCCGACCGAAGAGGACGTGTTCGCCGCCGTGACCGACGTGCACAACCGTTGTGTCGGTGGTTATTCGGTGGTGGCGATGATCACTGGCTACGGCATTGTCGGCTTCCGTGACCCGCACGGTATTCGTCCGATCGTATTCGGCCAGCGTCATACCGACGAGGGCGTCGAGTACATGATCGCCTCCGAGAGCGTGTCCCTGGACGTGCTGGGCTTCACCTTGATTCGCGACCTGGCCCCGGGCGAGGCCGTCTACATCACTGAAGACGGCAAGCTGTATACCCGCCAGTGCGCGACCAACCCGAGCCTGACCCCGTGCATCTTCGAACACGTCTACCTGGCGCGTCCGGACTCGATCATCGACGGTATCTCGGTCTACAAGGCGCGCCTGCGCATGGGCGAGAAGCTGGCCGACAAGATCCTGCGCGAGCGTCCGGACCACGACATCGACGTGGTCATCCCGATTCCGGACACCAGCCGCACCGCGGCCCTGGAACTGGCGAACCACCTGGGCGTGAAGTTCCGCGAAGGCTTCGTGAAGAACCGCTACATCGGCCGTACCTTCATCATGCCCGGCCAGGCTGCCCGGAAAAAATCCGTACGCCAGAAGCTCAACGCGATCGAGTTGGAATTCCGCGGCAAGAACGTGATGCTGGTGGACGACTCCATCGTGCGCGGCACCACCTGCAAGCAGATCATCCAGATGGCCCGCGAAGCGGGTGCCAAGAATGTGTATTTCTGCTCCGCGGCCCCGGCCGTGCGCTACCCGAACGTCTACGGCATCGACATGCCGAGTGCCCATGAGCTTATCGCTCATAACCGCACGACCCAGGAAGTCGCCGACCTGATCGGCGCCGACTGGCTGATCTACCAGGACCTGCCGGACCTGATCGAAGCGGTCGGCGGCGGCAAGATCAAGATCGAGCAGTTCGATTGCGCGGTATTCGACGGCAAGTACGTCACCGGCGATATCGACGAGGCCTACCTGAACCGGATCGAGAACGCGCGTAACGATGCGTCCAAGGCCAAGACTCAGGCGGTCAGCGCGATCATCGATCTGTACAACAACTGAGTCACGAACCGGCCCTGAGGGGCCGGTTTGCGTTTAACCGATTAAGGAGTGACAGCATGAGTCAGGATTGGGATGCCGGTCGGCTGGACAGCGACCTTGAAGGCGTAGCGTTCGATACCCTGGCGGTTCGCGCGGGTCAGCACCGTACACCGGAAGCCGAGCATGGCGATCCGATGTTCTTCACCTCCAGCTACGTCTTCCGCACCGCCGCCGATGCCGCGGCGCGCTTTGCCGGTGAGGTGCCGGGCAATGTCTATTCGCGTTATACCAATCCGACCGTCCGGGCTTTCGAGGAGCGCATCGCCGCCCTGGAAGGTGCCGAGCAAGCCGTCGCCACCGCCACTGGCATGGCCGCAATCATGGCGGTCGTGATGAGCCTGTGCAGCGCTGGCGATCATGTACTGGTGTCACGCAGCGTTTTTGGCTCGACCATCAGCCTGTTCGAGAAGTACTTCAAGCGCTTTGGCGTGGAGGTCGACTACGTACCCCTGGCGGACCTGTCCGCTTGGGATGCCGCGGTCAAGGCCAATACCAAGCTGCTGTTCGTCGAATCGCCGTCCAATCCGCTCGCTGAACTGGTGGACATCGCCGCGTTGGCGGAGATCGCCCACGCCAAGGGCGCCATGCTGGTGGTCGACAACTGCTTCTGTACCCCGGCGCTGCAACAGCCGCTCAAATTGGGCGCGGATGTGGTGGTGCACTCGGCCACCAAGTTCATCGACGGCCAAGGCCGTTGCATGGGCGGCGTTGTCGCCGGTCGTGGCGAGCAGATGAAAGAAGTGGTGGGTTTCCTGCGCACTGCCGGGCCGACCCTCAGCCCGTTCAACGCCTGGATCTTCCTCAAGGGCCTGGAAACCCTCGGCCTGCGCATGAAAGCCCATTGCGCCAACGCCCAGGTCCTGGCCGAGTGGCTGGAGCAGCAGGACGGCATCGAGAAAGTCCATTACGCCGGGCTCAAGAGCCATCCTCAACACGATCTGGCGGCGCGCCAGCAACGCGGTTTCGGCGCTGTGGTGAGTTTCGAAGTCAAGGGGGGCAAGGAGGGCGCCTGGCGCTTCATTGATGCCACTCGACTGATTTCCATCACCGCCAACCTGGGTGACAGCAAGACCACCATCACGCACCCGAGCACCACGTCCCATGGCCGCCTGTCGCCGCAGGAGCGTGAAGCGGCGGGCATCCGCGACAGTCTGATCCGCGTTGCGGTCGGCCTGGAAGACGTAGCGGACCTGCAAGCCGACCTGGCCCGCGGGTTGGCGGCCTTGTGATCGAGCTGGCAACGCCGCCGAGCGGTACTCACGGCCGGGTTGCCCTGGTGACGGGCGCCGCACGGGGGATCGGCCTGGGTATTGCCGCCTGGCTGATCTGTGAAGGCTGGCAAGTGGTGCTGACCGACCTGGATCGCGAGCGTGGTTCCAAGGTAGCGAAAACCCTGGGCGACAACGCCTGGTTCATCACGATGGATGTGGCGGACGAGGCGCAGGTCGCCACCGGTATTGCCGAGGTGCTCGGGCAGTTCGGGCGGCTCGACGCGCTGGTGTGCAATGCGGCCATCGCCGAGCCGCACAACATCATCCTGGAAAGCCTGGACCTGGCTCACTGGAACCGGGTCCTGGCGGTGAACCTCGGCGGGCCGATGCTGCTGGCCAAGCATTGCGCGCCTTACCTGCGCGCCCACAATGGCGCCATCGTCAACCTGGCCTCGACCCGCGCCGCGCAATCGGAACCCGACACCGAGGCCTATGCCGCAAGCAAGGGGGGGCTGTTGGCGCTGACCCACGCCCTGGCGATCAGCCTGGGCCCGGAGATCCGCGTCAATGCGGTCAGCCCTGGCTGGATCGATGCGCGGGACCCATCCCAACGTCGCGCAGAGCCATTGACCGACGCCGATCATGCCCAGCATCCGGCGGGCAGGGTGGGCACGGTGGAGGACGTGGCGGCGATGGTGGCGTGGTTGTTGTCGCGCAACGCCAGTTTCGTCACGGGTCAGGAGTTCATCGTTGACGGCGGCATGACCAAGAAGATGATTTATCAGTGACGAGCGTCTCTGTGCCTCGTTTGAACTGTTTTTAAAAAACTTCAACGCTGCTATTGACTTAGCTTCGGTACCTGCGTAAATTTCGCGGCCTCAACGCAGCAAAGGGTGATTAGCTCAGCCGGGAGAGCGTCTGCCTTACAAGCAGAATGTCGGCGGTTCGATCCCGTCATCACCCACCATGTTTCTTGAGAGTCTTGCGAAAGCAAGATGGAAGCTGTCAAAAGCCTCCACCGACGCGCAGCGGTAGTTCAGTCGGTTAGAATACCGGCCTGTCACGCCGGGGGTCGCGGGTTCGAGTCCCGTCCGCTGCGCCATATTTTCCGAAGCAGGTTCGCCTGGTTCGAGATTAAAGCCCAAGGGTTTTGATCAGACGAGTTAACTGGACGCAAGTCCATAGCGATACGCAGCGGTAGTTCAGTCGGTTAGAATACCGGCCTGTCACGCCGGGGGTCGCGGGTTCGAGTCCCGTCCGCTGCGCCATATCTGCTTCGAGGCCCACTGAACGCCTTGAAGCTAAGAAGAAAGCTGAAAAGCTCCTTCTAGTCGATAGCAAAGACCCTGGTCGAAAGACCGGGGTTTTTTGTTTTCGGAATTTGAAAGGTTGGAGCAAGCCCCGTGGCGAGGGAGCTTGCTCCCGCTGGGCTGCGAAGCAGCCCCCTGTTGTTGGCCGCCTCAGAACCCCAACTTATCCCGCAAGCCGTAATACCAAGCCCCCATCGCCGCAAACGGCGTACGCAACAACTGACCGCCGGGGAAGGGGTAGTGGGGCAGGTCAGCAAACGCATCAAAACGCTCCGCTTGCCCTCGCAGCGCCTCGGCCAATACCTTGCCCGCCAGGTGCGTATACGTCACGCCATGACCGCTGCAGCCCTGGGAATAATAAATGTTATCCCCCAGCCGCCCGACCTGCGGAAGACGCGACAGCGTCAGCAGGAAATTTCCGGTCCAGGCGTAATCGATCTTCACATCCTTGAGCTGCGGGAACGCCTTGAGCATCTTCGGTCGAATGATCGCCTCAATGTTCGCCGGATCCCTCGCGCCATACACCACGCCGCCGCCAAAGATCAGACGCTTGTCGCCTGTCAGCCGGTAGTAATCGAGCAGGTAGTTACAGTCCTCGACGCAATAATCCTGCGGTAGCAGGCTACGGGCCAACTCTTCCCCCAGCGGCTCGGTGGCAATCACCTGGGTGCCGCAAGGCATGGACTTGGCCGCCAATTCCGGCACCAGATTGCCTAGATAAGCGTTGCCCGCCACGATAATGAACTTGGCCCTGACCTTGCCCTGCGGCGTATGCACCACCGGACTGGCGCCGCGCTCGATGCGCACCGCCGGCGACTGCTCGTAAATTACCCCGCCCAGCGACTCCACCGCCGCCGCTTCGCCCAACGCCAAGTTAAGCGGATGAATATGCCCGCCGCTCATGTCCAGCATGCCGCCCACATACTCCTCGCAAGCCACCACTTCGCGAATGCGCCGCTGATCCAGCAGCTCCAGCTGGGTATGGCCAAAACGCTCCCATAAACGCTTCTGCGACTCCAGATGGCCCATCTGTTTATCAGTGAGCGCGGCGAACACACCGCCGTCCTTCAGATCACACTGAATCTGATACTTCGCCACCCGCTCACGAATGATCCGCCCACCCTCGAACGCCATGTTGCCCAGTAACTGCGCCTGTTGCGGGCCGACGCTGCGCTCGATCACATCAATGTCGCGGCTATAACTGTTAACGATCTGCCCGCCGTTGCGACCCGAAGCGCCAAAGCCCACCTTGGCCGCCTCAAGCACGGTGACCTTGAAACCGTTCTCCAGCAAAAACAGTGCAGAGGACAGGCCGGTATAACCGGCGCCGATCACGCACACATCGGTTTCGACGTCATCCTGCAGGGCGGGGCGCGAAGGCGTCGGATTGGCCGATGCGGCGTAATACGACGCTGGGTAGGCTGTGTTCGCCATTCTGGAACCTCTGTTTTATATTTTTTACGAATGCAGCGATCCTACCCGAGATAAAAATCCGCCGCCAGCCACCGCAAAATCTTCGTCGCATCGGCGCAATTAAATATTTTGCATATTCATAGGGTTAGGTGAAAAAAAGGTATTGACACCCCTCCGGAATTCCGTAGAATGCCGCCTCACAGCAGGCACGTAGCTCAGTTGGTTAGAGCACCACCTTGACATGGTGGGGGTCGTTGGTTCGAGTCCAATCGCGCCTACCAAACAAAATCCGCTCTGCTGGGCGGTCTAGAAGGGCTCACCGAAAGGTGGGCCCTTTTTTGTTGGATGCGTTTCAAGCTTTCCCAAAGCTTTTTACATCCCACCTCACAACGCTCATTCGACATCCAACTCAACGTATCCAATCGCCGTAGTGTCGGATGTTGAGTTGTCGAGTACATAAGGACATGGTCATGCGAGTCGTCACTTTCGTAACTTTTCTCTCTGTAGCACTTGCTGGTTGCTCTGGAATTCCTTCAGTTCCATACGAAGAGCCTGCCCAATCGGAGGGAATGGCGCGCGTTCGCGTTATTACGAACTCCGATGTGTTCGGCGATAGCATCACCGGCAGTTGTGCTCCTGCTACCCGGCATAAAATGGCTGAAGCCGGACGTTTCGGGCGGGACGGGACGGCGAACATCAACTATCCGCAGTACCCCCAGAAGTCGGCGAGCCTTGGCATGCCGCAACGAGTTTTCCCTACTCTTGCTCAGTACGTCCCTGCCATTCGGATGGGCGAAGGGGCTTACAAAGAAGTCGTAACCGAGTATCGCGTTAGGACTGATCTGCCGTTCCAAATGGCGACCCTGGGCGCGACCATTGGTAGCTATGGCAGCACTTACTCGACCTGCGGTGGCCAGGCGCTCGTTTACAAGCTGGAACCAGGGAGAGATTACGAAGCTTTGGCTGGGGTGAGTAGCAGACCAAACAAAGATGGTCAGCAGACGCTTGTTTGCATGTTCGCGGTTTTTGAACTCGCCGCTTTTCCTGGGACTTCAATTGTGATTCCCAAGAAGCTGACGCCTGCTGCGCCTCCGCAGGAAGTCTGCAAGAACTAACAAGCGCAGCCCGGCCATCAAGCCGGGCTTTTTATTGTCCGCTCGTCGACGCCATAGCACTCTCATTCTGAGCGCCGCCTCTCAGCTATATAGGCGCAGATTCCGCGCATTAGAGGAGACATAGCATGGTGGATGACAATAACGGCCCCGAAGCGCCGTACCCCGGGCCAGATGAGAAGACGCCCGACGCAGGCGAAGGCCATGGATCCGGGCTGGAGCAAGCTAAGTCTGAGCCGAAGCAGGGCACTGGCGAGAGACCGGAGGACTGGAGCCCGCCTCCTGGCAACCCGGGTTCTGACCAAGACGCCCAGACGAATCGTGAGAATGGTGGTGCTAAGTAGATTGCTGAACAGCATGACGACGGATAACCCAGCCATCGTGCCGGGTTTTTCGTTGCCTTCAATTTACATGAAGGAGCAGCGCTCGTGTTAATCGAGCTGCGGAGGAAAAAAGGGTCAGGTTTATCTTGCTTCGCTTCGCTGAGAGCTTCCATCGAACGGATTCGATCCTGGGGTCTTCCGGTAGGAGCGAGGTGGCGCTTGCGTCATTCAGACACTCTAATAGGCTGACGTTTAGCACTGGCAAGCCGAAGCGAGAATTGACACGGAGTACTTAGATGCAGCTAGCTGACGCAGTTCTCGGTGCTTACGATTGACTGCGGCTGACCGAAAACTGCCGTTTCTTACTGCTGCTCGGTCCACACGGCCAGTTCATAGCCATCTGGATCTGTGAAGTGGAACCTGCTGCCACCAGGGAAAGAAAATATCTCCCGGGTGAAAACAGCGCCTAGGGCCTTGAGCCGCCGTTGTGTTTCAGCGAGGTTGTCGGCGTACAAAATGATTAAAGGCCCACCGGGTCGAACGGGCTCGCCTGTAGTGAAACCGCCAGTGAGGCGGCCGTCAGTGAACTCGGTGTAGGTGGGACCGTAGTCGACGAATGTCCAACCGAATGCGCTGCCGTAGAAGGCTTTGCTACGGGCGATATCACCTACATTCAGCTCGATATTGTCGATTTGTCGGTCTTTGCCGCGAACGCTCATGCTCGCCTCCCTGGCTGATGTTTAGGGTGGCGAGTATAACGTCACTGTCGGCTCTCGACAGGCCCGGCGCATCGAGCTTGCATTGAACTACTTGCGCTTCAACTGCTGCCGGGATTGTTTCATTCGAAAGGTCAGGACTCAGGATGCGGTTGAGCGATTCTTTCCCTGAGTACACGGATTAAAAATTTCCCGAATACTCTCGCTGGTGCCTACATAGGTTTTGGTACCTGGTACTGCCACAGCCGAGTAATTCTTGCGATCGGTGACCCGAATAAAACTGCCTTGCGCAGCCGTGAAGTTCTCAGTGTTCGGCGGCACTAACACGCTCAGGAACTGGGCTTTCTTGTCGAGGGCCAAGGCACCTCCCACGGTAATGGGCGCCAGCATGGCGGCCCAACGTTCACTGAACAGGTAGAAGGTATCGGCTGCGGCTCTGCCACTTTGCAGGTGGGCACACTGCACATCACTTGCTTTGATGACTTCAGCTTGCTGGTAGATGCCGCCCTGATACAGGGCCAGCACTAGCTTGCTCTTAGTCAGCACACCCAAGCCTTGCGTGGGTCTGCACACTTGCGAATCCCCATAGGGAAATAAGCACCAGTTGGTTTCGGTGATAGTGACGATTTCGTCTGCGCTGAGCTTCAGGTCACGTTCAATATTGGCGCGGTCTTGCGGGGTTTCGTAAGGGATGGCGCATGCGCTCAATAGAGCTGCAACGGTCAGGGCGAGTAGCGGGGTTCTCATCAAACGTCCTTTGCTGCTGGAAGTACATGTAAATGAAGAATATTTTTTGCGGATCTCTTCTTTCAACACGCTACGATTCAAGCAATCGTGAGCGCAGGAGAAAATCTCCGTCGTTGAGTTTGGGCTCTGAGACAACTACATCGAAGCGTTCGATGTGATCGAAAAACTCCGGCCGTGATGACGGCTGGGCAGATCCTCCACCGGTCTACGCATCGGGAGATTTATAGATCGCGCTGAGTTTAAAGCGCTGTTGGAGAATCTGCTAAAGCTCTTCGTTTGAATTTCTCGATACCTAGCGTGCGAATGAGATCCTTTTTTGGCCAGACGCCGCGTCATGCGCTGGCGTGGGGTAGTTGGTTCGTCATTTCTCCCGTTCATTCCCGCCGAACCACCGTTCATCCCCCTTGTCTTGAGTGTCCTTCGTTGTACGGATACTGGTCATTTGTACAGTATTTTGGTGTGGCAGCAATGCAAGACAATCTGATCGATGACAGTGGTTTTGAGCTTGGCCTACCTAGCCGTGAGGAAATACTCAAGCATCAAGTGGACATACTCTGTTCAGACCTGGAAATGACCCGCCGTAACCTCAGAGCAGCCCACAGGGAGCTTGCAGGGCTGATCGTCATGTATCGGGGTGCACTGAAAGAGATTGGTACATTGAAAGCTGAGAATGAGAGGCTGAGATGGACGCTGAGTGACATTTACCTCAGACAGAGCCAAGAGGCGACGAAGAAGATGGGGTATGCCTATGGGGATCACGGAAAGAAATAGCTAACCTTCCTCGCAACACAGGACTTATCCCCCATATTTTTGATGCGTCCATTGTCTGGAATGGAAATTTTTCAGTCATCATAGTTGTTGAAAAAAGGTCTATTTAAGCTATCTCGTAGACCGCAGCGGAAAAGGGGGCAGTTGATCGTTCTTGCGCGGCGCCCACTGCCCATTTCCGATACTCTCCCACGCCTGCTCTCAGGTAGCCCCAGCAGTTCAAGGAAGAGTCATGAACAGGACGCTCTGTACCGCGCTGAGCCTTTCGATTATTGCGTCATCCACCGGGTGCGCCACAAAACCTGCGAAGGAACCGTTCATAGCCCCCCAGATTTATGGCTATACCTTGAATCAACCGCTTTCCAGCGATGAGTTCAAGGCGCTTTCCGCTACCGGAGGCGAGTCGGGCACGGGCTCCAGGGTTTACAAGCGCGTCGATGACCAAGGCGATACCTACGAGGTTTTCCTTGATCGTCAGGTTCGCCCAGATTTTATTAGGAAGACGAGTCGTGCTTTTGCACGTCAGCCTGAATGTGAGATCGAGCTTGAGGCGCAGGTCGCCCAGTTGAAGCAGCTCCTGGCCAGCCACGAAAACCGTGCGCCAGTGCTGGGTGATCATTACGTCAGCTTGGACACCACGCAATGCAATGTCGGTCGGTACGATCAATCCCAAACCTATCGTTATGCCCTGAGCGTGTCCGAGGGAGTAGTCGCTCCTCCGTCGAAACGAGGCCTGGGCGATAAGATCCATGATGCCTACGGGGCCGTCTGGATGACTATGCTCGGCGTCGCCCTGTTGCCGTTTGCACTGGTTGGTGCAGTTGTGGTTAAGGCCACCGATTGAGTTTCGTGCGGTCCTGGTTTTTTGGGGGAAAGGGGGAGGTGGCTGGGATTTTTTGGTCATCCTGTCGACAAATTGGAGTTTTTTGTTGAAATTCATATGGGCTTTCAGCTTTGGCATACTGTTGACGGGGTGCACAAATACACCCGCTAACCTCATGTCTGAATCGGACAGTTACGATGGCTCGTTCCAGCCGAACGTTACTGCTCAATCTGCTTACCGAAACATCCGTCAAGCAAGCAGAATTTGTTTGGAGCACTCTCCGCTCGGGACTCCGGTCACAACAGAAGGTGAGTTCGATTCAGAGCTCGGTAGCGGGCAGATCACCCAGCGTATGGTTGCCCAAGGCGTGAGGCTCAGCTTGGCGATCATCACTATCGAGGCCACCCCTGAGGGTATCGTTGAGATAAAGCTATATACCCTCAAGGGATGGAGTTCGATTGGGGTCAAGGCGCCTACGTTGGACAAGCTTCGTTCGTGGATCAAAGGTGATAAATCTTGCTAAATGTCGACTGCGTTACGACGCACTGTTCTGCGCTCTTGGCGAAAGGGCTCGGTGCGTTGTGGTTTTTTGGGCGGCAGTGCTCTTTTTGGTGTAGCTCATCCAACACAAACAGCGTGAATGCATTCAACACCTCCGGAGCCGCGCTCGATCTGCAGGTCGGCCTGGTGTCATCATTGCCCAAGGAAAGAAATCATGGCCTACCAAGCTCCCGGAATTTGCTTCTCTGATGTCGAAACAGCTGTGCCTAAGAGCCCAGGCCTTTATCAGATCATCACTGACGACGGCGAGCTTCTGAAGGTTGGCATCAGCGGTAATCTTCGTAGAAGGCTGATACAACATCGGCAGTCGAAACAGTCTCGTCTGAAACTCAGAGAAGGAGGCGACTGGCGTAACCCGGCTGACGTCACCAGCAAGCAATCAATCCTCGCTAAGCACCTTTATTTTTCGCTGCCAGTCTTGGGTTATGACCTGAAGACTGAGATCGGCCGACAACGCTATCTGGAGGAGCGGTGTCACCTTCTCATTACGCTGACCGAGACCCGGGAAGAGGCAAGGGAGATGGAGAGAACTGAAGAAAAGAGCGGGGACTATCGGTTTGGAGGAAGGATTGAAGCCCTCCCGCTCGAGACTTAGCGGATGTGTGAATCTGAAGGCCAGACGGGAGCACGGTCTTAAGGCTGTGCCAAGTGAAGACTGGTGGGACTTAGATTGATGATATGGAAACTGGTAAGCGGATAGATACGATAAGTTAGCACTCTGTGAGTGATAACCTAAGCATTCTTCTATAAATGATATTGGATCAAGTTATGAAAAGCGGTGAGAGGACGCTCGGAGCTAGCCTCGCTAACAGAGTAGTGGTCCCCGCCGCTTGGTTATCGGGGATTGTGACGATAGGACTTTTGTGGGGCATGATAGAGTTTTCGTCCGGTAAGCTTACCGTCGAAGGACGTCAGCTCTTCCTGGCTTCTGTTTCTATTTTTTGCCTCGCCATATGGCATTTGATACGGCGCAAGAGACGAGCAAAAGCGCTTGTAGCATCCATCAACCTAAAAGAAGGTTTGAGTCTTGAAGATACTCAGTTGCTCGGCTATCCAAGAAGTCCAACATTTTTTGTCTTTGACGTCTCCAACAACAAACTCGCTCAATGCCAAAGCGCCACCGGCGATTATCAAGTACGAGATATCACGTGGGTAATAGGCTGGCAGTGTGAGTGGAAACAGATTGACACCAGGGTGTCGGGTGGGGTTCTTCAAATAGTCGATGGGGCGGGCATGAGTGTTCCAGCCGACGAGATTCGGCGTAGATTCATAGGGTTCGTACTGGTTCTGACGGTTGCCGATACAAGCCATCCTCCCCTCCGTTTTCCAATGAACCGGAGCGCAGCTGAAGGGTGGTGTAGTCGGTGCAATGTACTGTTCAAGTGCTGAACACGAAGCATCACACCGGAAGATAATTATCTTTAAAACTCGCGGCAGCGCTGATGCAAACGGAAAAAGCGGGGGACAGACCACAATTATGAGACTGGCCGATTATAGACGGACCAAAATTGTGGTCTGTCCCCCTCGGTTCCAGGTGAGCTCAATCGTGGTCTGTCCCTAATTCACGTTCATCTCCTGGCACTCGTGGCCCGGCCTGCCGTTCTTGAAGCTTTCGCAAGAACTGGAGGCGGGTGGTGCCGTCGAGCTTCCGCAGTTCCTTCAGAGCTTTCGGATCCCACTCGACTCCGTACTCAACGGCCATTGGCGATATCTGCCTCGGCCTCGCCGATGAGATCGTCGAGAGATACTCGAACGGGTGTTTCGTTGGCATCGAGCCGTGCCTTGACCAAGTGAACCAGTTCCAGTTCGTCCAGGCGCTCAACCATCGCCTCGTACACGTTGGCAGGGACCATGTAGCCCATAACGCGGTTGTGATTCAGCACGGCCACGGGCAAGCCGTTGGCGCCGCTCAGGACGGCAGAGGGGTTCTTCTTGAGTTCGGATACGCTGACGGCCACATCGGCCAGGATATTTTGCATAGATAAGACTCCTATTTAGGTTGTTATTCTGGTCTTTTGCTGCTGTGTAGGCAAGCGCTCAGCGTTCCAATCCCTCGTTCAAAGGTTGGATGGAGCTTGGCTGCTCCGGACGTTTTTGTTTCGGGAAAAGGGGGGCGGGAAAAAGGGAAAGATGAGGGATTTTTTTGCCGCTGCGGCTTATGAGGGCTCAAACGAGCGCCGCGAAAGGCATTGACGCAAATTCCTACACAAACCTCGGAAGCCAGCGCATTGCAGCATCTGGATAGGCAACTTATTGTCTCTATATCGCCCAGATGGCGATTCGGGTTTGGCGACTCGATTGAATGAAGCGCAGAAGCTCCTGCTCCTTATCAATTGAAGAGGTACTGCTCATGACCCGATACATGCCCATCACCGGCATCGACTGCATCCCCGCAACCCTGCTCATCGACACCGAAGCACCTCTAGACGTCCTTTTCGAAACCGCCGATTACCGCATCCGCACGGTGACCCAAGTCTTGGAAAATATCGCGTTTCGCTCGGACATCAGCTCAGACACCGTGGTGCTCACTGATTTTTGTAAATTGCTGACCACGTCATTGCGCGATGGCTGTGATGTCATGGATGTGATCGGACGACGATTGCGGGCGCAGGTGGCGGAATAATGAAAGCGGGCGACTAATCAGTCGCCCGTTTCATAAAGCTTGGGAGAAAATTCAAGAGGGCAGGACATGTGTCCCCATTGACTGCAGGGTATGGGTAAAGAAGAGGCGAAGCCAAAGAACAAGGAAACCCATACTCAGACAGGCGAATGTTCAACTCCATGCCCAGGCTGCGCATGAAGATCAATGCCTAGCGCATGAATGACCTTGAGTACGGTATCAAATCTCGGCTTTGACCCGGGTGCGAACGCCTTATACAAACTTTCTCGCCCCATGCCAGAGTCCTTAGCGATCTGCGCCATGCCTCGGGCCTTGGCGACATAGCCGATCGCTCGGAGAAATTCCTCGCTATCACCATCAGCCAGCACCTGAGAAAGGTATTCACTGATGGCTTCGTCGCTATCGAGCAGTGCCGCCATGTCAAATGTCGTCAGGTGTTGGCTCATGTTCAAATCTCCTTTGCCAATTTCTTCGCTCGCCGGATGTCAGCACTCTGTGAAGACTTGTCACCACCAGCCAATAGCACGATGACCACTCCACCGCGCATGGTGAAATAGACCCGGTAGCCGGCGCCTACATCCACACGCAACTCTGAAATACCATCACCGACAGGTTTTACATCGCCCAGGTTACCTGCTGCTGCGCGATCAATGCGGCGGGCGATAGCGATTTTTGCTCGCAGATCACGGACCGATGAATGCCAAGCAGTGAACGTCTGCGTTTGCTGGATGAGATAATTCATGGGTTGACCGTATCCAGTTGGATACTGGAAGTCAAGATACTGATGTTGGTCATCGGTCTCCAGTCTTTGACCGTTGATGCGGTTTGTCTGTAAAACCGCGCCATCCCTTTTTAGGGCGGCTTCGCCACCCAGCGGGAGCAAGCTCCCTTGCCACGGGGTCTGTGTTGTCGCGGCTCAGGCAGCCAAAGGCCAACCAATGCGTGCTGCACGGCGCAGGCTCGCCTTAACAACCAAACGATGAAACGGGGCAATAACGAAGATGTAGGCTCGGCCCAGACGGTTGTGGCACTGGACCACGGTTGAAAAAACCAGTTGGCGAGTGCCTGCTGGCTCTGCCTCTTCAGAGCAGAGGATCGATATCCGGAAGTCGAGGTGCTTGTCGTCCTCTCCCAACACGATTTCAGTCTGGTTCGTGCTGTAGACCTTGAAGATTTGAATTCGATTAGCAAGGGTTGCCAGATGTCTGGCTGTCTTGAGGCCAAAACAGGCAACGACGGTGTCTCGGACTTGCATGAGCCATCCGATCCAGGGTGGCTGATGGGAAAGGATGAATCGCGCGAGCAAATCTGGATCGCTGGAGGTGCCCGCAGGGAGCTGAATCGCAAAAGCGTCCGCCAGGTTCGTCGCCGTGTAAAGGTGGGTGACGCCGGACCTCGAGGGGACCGGCACGGACTGAATGAGCTCAAATTCTCGGGGCATTGGGGATCTCTTCCTGAGTTTTAACTACCAATTAGATGACATGCCATGTCGCGTTTTTTGTTGGGAGGCGCCAACTTCTCCTTGTCGGATACTGAGCCCGATCAGCGCATCATACAGCGCCTGCTGCCCAGCGGGCAGAACAGGGAGCAGCGTCGCACGGCGCTTGTCGGCATCGAACCAGGATTCAACCAACCATCCCACCAGGTAGAGCGCCGAAAGGCATCCGCCAGCGGTCGCAACGTTGCCCTGGCATACAAGAGGCTGGTCCACGGGCTCAAGTCCCAGCGCTTGCAAGCCCGATCGTGCATCGGGGTGTGTCGTTGCCTGGCCGCGGAGCAGCCCAAGCCGTTGGAGAATGAAAGCTCCGGCACAGATGGCGCCGATTCGCTGGCGTCTGGGGTCTAGTTCAAACGACGGCAGGAAATCCGGGTCGGCCAGTGCGGCGGGTATTCCTTCCTTGCCGCTGGCGAACAATACCGCGTCGGCACTGTTGGCCTCGGAAAGCGGACCGTGCACCGGAACAGGCAGGCCGTGCGCCGAGCGCACGACAGTGCTGGAACCCAATATTCGAACGTGCCAGTCCTCGGTGTTGCGGCCTAAGATGTCCCACATCAGGAATAGGTCGATGTCAGTGAATTGGTCGAACGCAACCAGAGCGATTTTCTTCAAGGCGAGCTCCATGAAAAGTACCGGCATGCAAAACGCAACGGCTATCTTTGCCTGAGTTCGCAGCGTATCAATCGGCTGCGCGCCATACACAGCCTGTATGGCGCTAAATAGGGAGCGAAATAACGAATGGAAAAACTAACGCGTCACCATTGGATCGCTGCTGGTTTTGAGGCCCTCGACCAGACAGGGCATATTGGCGTGTCAGCCGAGAGTCTATCGCGCCGATTGAATGTGACCCGCGGATCGTTCTATCACCA
Source organism: Pseudomonas sp. SWRI92 (assembly GCF_014268685.1). Classification (NCBI taxonomy): domain Bacteria; kingdom Pseudomonadati; phylum Pseudomonadota; class Gammaproteobacteria; order Pseudomonadales; family Pseudomonadaceae; genus Pseudomonas; species Pseudomonas sp. SWRI92. The sequence goes on along the minus strand of NZ_JABWQY010000014.1, from coordinate 17,866 downwards.
TTTCCGCAATCGCGAAGACTTTGTCCGCACCTTGCTGGCCGCTTGGGAAGAAGACTACACGGAGCGCATGCTCGCTTTTGCGGCCCAGGGTCGTAGCACGGGCGAAATCTTGAAACGCTACTTGAGTATTGCCGCTGAGAAACAACCTGGGCGGGAAGTTTCCATCCGAGCCTGGTCGCTGCACGATCCGTTGGTAGCCGAGTATCAACAGCGCGTTGACACACGACGACTGGACTTCGCGGTACGAGCGTGCCGCCGCTTCGCCCATAGGCCAGGCGAAGCAGAGGTGATGGGGCAGGTGGCCCATCTATGCCTGATTGGGGGCCAACAGGCAGGGCTGCGGCGTGATGCCGCTCGCTTCAACAGTTTTGTGCATCGAGCCTTTTCACTTTTTGAAGGAGCTCTTCCACCATGGCGGACTTGGTCACGAGAGAGATGAGCATGGGGAGGCCTGATCTGATGGCGTTGTGGACGGGGCATGGGTGGGGGCCGCGAATAGCCAAACCCTGTGTTCCGATGTCTATTCGGGATGAGGACCGTTAATGCCGTACAACTACACGAACGGCCGCTACCTGGTCTTCAAAGGCCGGGGCAGCGATGGGGCGCCCTTGGGCCGGATTCACCAGGACGGAATAGTTCGAAACCTCCTGGGTGAGCCGCTGTATTACATAAACATGGACGAACATGCGTTCAGTTCGGTCGATTTTATCTTTCAGGGCGGTATACAAAAAAGTCGCGGCACGTTTTATGTGCTCAGCGACAAAGTCCTTTTCACATTTTCCGAGATGATGGTTAAGCCACTGGGAAACGAGACCGAGGAGGAGGCGCTTCACAGGGAATTCAAAAGAAGGGCGTTAAGTTTGGCAGGGCAGATCGTCCAGGCGAAAAATGAGATGGTGCAGGCACGCTTGGATATGGCCTGGTCCAATTTAAATCTTTTCCGCCGTTTCCGTGCTTTCTTGACGAGCCGAGCCCGCAGGGAGCGAACATCGCCAGGGTGGCGTTACAGTGGGCTGGAAAGTGATCATGAGCTTAAATCGACGTCTGTCCCCGCGTCCTCCAGTGAGTTCAAAATCATAATCTGTCCCCAGTCTCAGCAAAGAGGGGCAATCAATGCCCAAGAAACTTCAGGAAAGCAAAACAGCAACGGCCGCTGACATCGAGCGCTCTATCCTGGCTCTGAACAAAATGGCTGAACGCCTCTGGGGCGACGGGCGGGAAGCTGAGGCGAAAGCCTTGCTCGATGCCTTGGATGCTTTAAACAGGGCGCTCGACAGGATCAGGATTGGGGAGAGCCGCAGGGTTCTTCATTGAGCATTAGAGTGTTTACGTGATGGCCGCTCGTCAACGGGCGCACTTGCGCAAGATGTGGGCCGCAGGGGTTACAGGGTTGCCAATGAGCTTGCCCTGAGTAATCTCCTGGTCTCTGCGGTGCAAGCGGTCTCGATGGTCACTAACCGATTCCTGCCCAATGAACAGCGCAATTCCAGGGACGGCCCCCTGCAGGCAGTGAGCATCGCTTCGTAATGATTTGACCGGTGGTCCGGCCCTTTGGAATTACTGCCGCCCGGGAGACTCCATCCCATCGAGGAATATGTATTCCTCAATGGCGGTGAACACCGCCCCGAGGTAAATGGAATGACGTCGTTCGAAGAATTCAGGGCCACATTCCATGAGCTTCTCAAAGAGCTGGATGCCGCGGCGTCATGCGACCGAAAGTCCCACTTTCGCGGTGTCGGCGCCTGGTTCCGGACCATACACCAACACACCTTTCTCGGAAGGCATGCCGAAGCTTTTTACAACAGCAGGTGTGACCACGCCGAGATGCGCCCCTAGGTGTCCCGCCGCAACGGGCACGGGAGCGGCGTCCAGAAGCCGATAGAAATTAATCCGTTTCTGATCGGTATTGGCAACCCCATGGCGCCGCAGAAAAGGCTCTACCCAAAGCTCACCAAGTTCCTCGGCAATGTTGCGGGTGGCCAGGTCCTGGTATCGATCCCTTCCCCTGATAGCGTTGTGTGAAAAGGTTAATGACGGGCTTTATGAAGTGCACGAAACGCCGAGCTTATCCGAATGGAAAGGGGCTGTGCCCTGCGGGTTTTCAAACCTTGCCGAGCTAGCTGGATGTCTCCATAAATATGCTTGGCGAGGTTTTTCAATCCGGCTTCTCCTCGATAGTCGCTTCTTACCAATCCCACCACTGCAAATGATTCCCCGGTCTCTCCTGTTACCGTGAGCGAGGCAGTGCCGTCAGCGCACAGGGTACATTTGACCGTGCATCCTGGCAGCAGGCGTCCCAACGCGTCCTCAATCTCGGCCCTACCTAGCTTGTCCACGACGCAACCTCGGGTTCGTTTGGGCCAAAGCATAGCCAGAATGCAGGCAGTGATACAGAGATCTGACGAAAGCGAACGTTTTTCCGCACCTACTTTCTATTCACCTGAATGGCCTCGAATTAGAATTGACGTTAGCATTTCATTCGTCCGGCTAAAAAAGCCTGTTTTTCAGATCAGGGTCACATTGTGGAAAAGCTAAAACGCCTTCAAAGCGGAATCGAAGGGCTCGACGCTCTGCTGAATGGAGGGCTGGTCGCAGGTGCTTCATACATAGTCCAAGGCCGCCCAGGTTCAGGCAAGACTATCCTCGCCAACCAGCTTGGATTCCATCACGTGCGCAATGGAGGCCGAGTTTTAGTCGCCACGCTGCTGGCCGAGTCACATGACCGTCTTTTCCAGTTTCTTTCTACCCTGAGCTTTTTTGACGCATCCAAAGTTGGCGCTGAGATCCAATTCGTCAGCGCATTCGATACGTTGGAAAACGAAGGTTTGGATGAGGTAGTGAAACTGCTTCGGCGCGAGATCAGTCGGCAAAAGGCTACCGTCATGGTCGTCGATGGTTTGCTCAATGCGCGTTCCAAGGCCGATTCGTCTATCGACACCAAGAAGTTCATCTCAGAGCTGCAAGGGCATGCGGCTTTCGCCGGTTGTACCGTACTGTTCCTCACTAGCTCTCGGCTTGACGACGGTAGCCCGGAGCACACGATGGTGGACGGTGTGATCGAAATGGGAGAAGAGCTGTTCGGTACGCGTTCGGTACGGCGTATTCAACTGCGTAAGACTCGCGGTAGCAGCGCATTGACCGGCCTCCACGAGTGTGAAATCACCGATGACGGCTTAGTTGTCTATCCGCGCCTCGAAAGCCTGTACAGTCGCCCTTCCTCGCCCGACAGTGCGGACCTGACGCGTATCGCCAGTGGAATCGAGTCGCTGGATGACATATTGGGCGGGGGGCTACACAGCTCAAGTGTATCTTTGGTCATGGGCCCCTCCGGGATCGGTAAAACGACGCTGGGTCTCAAATTTCTGGCCAAGTCGACGGTAGATGCCCCAGGCCTGCATTTTGGATTTTATGAAAGCCCGCAGCGGCTACGCCTGAAAGGCCGCTCACTGGGCATCGACATCGAAGCCATGGAAGCAAGCGGTGCGTTGAGCATTGTCTGGCAGCCCACCACCGAAGGGTTGCTGGATGGGCTCGGCGCGCGGCTGCTGAGCATCGTTAAAGAAAAAGGTATCAAACGCCTATTCATCGATAGCCTAAGCGGCATGACTCGGGTTTCGACAAATCCGGGGCGGATTACAGATTTCTACAGTGCGCTTATGAACGAGCTGCGCTCCCGAGGCGTTACGGTATTCGCTTCTTGGGAAATGCGTGACCTGTTTGGTTCCGAGGTCAGCGCACCGAACTCTGACCTATCAAGCATCGTCGATAACCTGATGCTCATGCGTTTCTTTGAGAATGGTTCTGAACTAAGCAGGACGCTTTCCATTCTTAAGGTACGAGATAGCTCCTATGACCCTTCGCGATTCGAGGTGGTCATTCGTGATCAAGATGTTTACCTGAAAAAGGCTTTGAGAAATGAACCGCCAGTCGCCACTGAGTCATCGCCTGGTTCAACATCATAGGTCTTTGGGCAGGTTGAATTGACATGACCACCATCCTGGTCGTCGACGACGAGTATTTGATCGCTGACATTATCAGCTTCGCGCTGGAGGACGAGGGCTTCATGGTCGTAAAGGCCAGCAATGGTCGAAAAGGACTCGAGGTGCTCGAAAGAGAGCGTCCAGCGTTGATTGTTACGGACTTCATGATGCCCGTCATGGACGGCCTGGAGTTCGCCACCGCCGTGCGAGCTCTTTCCTCCACCCATCATTTGCCAATCATCTTAATGAGCGGTGCCCAGGCGCACATAGGTATGCAGAGATCGGATTTATTTGATGCTGTGCTGCCAAAGCCATTCGACATAGAGTCGATCATCGCGGAAGTAAAAAAGCTCTTGGCTTCGGAGTAGTTCGTAAGTGGACCCGTCCGCAGGCGCGCTCTCAGCCTTAGGGGCAGGATGCGTTGAACCGCGCCCTTGATCGCATAAGGATCGGGGAGAGCCGTAGAGTGCTTCACTGAAGCCCGCCAAGTCCCATGGCTACAAACCGATCCTGCAGGCCGAGAGTCGAGGACGGAGCGTGACCGGCCCGGGAAGTCGTGAATTAATTTGAACTGCCCGGGCCATGGTCTGCCGAACGCCTATCACCAAGAGGACAAGCGCATGAGCGACGAACAGAAAAAAGAGCCGCCCAAGGACGACACTCCCGCCCATTCCACCGAGCAGGAGCGTGAACGTTTGAAGGATTTCAACAAGGACGGAATTCCGCCGGGGTCTTCCTGAGTGCAGCGGCGCCGTTCGCTGGAAGCGCTTTAAACAGCGCGACCGAAAAATATTTTACCGGACCACACAAACCCAGTGATGGCCATGCCGATACGGCGCGCGGATAAACGCCACGTCCGAGACCAGTACCATGCCGCGGTCCTGAAGTGCTTCGGTCAGTTCTACGAGTGTCTCTGCTTCGATAGTCATTGCTGTTACCTCGTCAGATGACTGCCTTCATAATTTTTGACCGGACGCCGCGACGGGTAATTCATTTTTCTAACGAGCTGATCCAAGGGCACTCAGCGCCTGTCAGCTCTTGCTGCTGACTCAAGATGCTGCTGACTCAAGATGCCGCTGGCTCTAGCGAATCTTTATAATTCAGAGACTGAAAACTGGGTCCAACTGTTCAACGATGTCAGTTGGGGAGACGACGGCCTTCATTTCACGGCCTTCGCCTACAGCAACAAGCCAGATCTTTATGACCATCCGTATCATAAGTCCAAGACTCCGCAAGTGATCGCTATCAACGACGACGGGACGCTTAAGCAAATATTGTTCATTAAAAACACTCATCGCTCCGAGTCGACACTGTTCCGAAAGAGCGCCAAGTAAGGTCATGTCTAAGGCATTCGGTGTCATTCGATAGGGCATCAGGATAAAAAAGCCCCACAGGTACGTGGGGCTTATTGATTACTTCTTCAGTTGCTTGCGAACATCATCGGCCACCGGCCCAGCAGCCTTGACTGCTGCCTTGAGCTCGTCTTCGGTTACGCCGAATTCTTTCGCCCAGTATCTCAATTCCCAGTCTTCGGAAGTGTTAATGCGGTTCCGGTCCTGGGGCCCGCGATTGCTCAAGTCGTCAGCCATTGTCGAGTTCCTTTGAGAAGGCCTGGTAACGCCAGGCGACTCTCAATGGACAATCAGGCTGGGCTGTTTGCGCAATTTTTATGGCTTATGTCAGAGGCGCATGCCTTTAAGCGGATTCCAGCCTTGCTCGCCTTTCACCTCTTTCAAGTAATAGGCGTAGTTGGTCATGAGCGCGTACATCATCGACATGGCGATGTTCAGGCCCATGCTCAAAGGTCGCGGGAAATCCATGCCGACGATGGCGAAAATCACGCTCAATACGATATTGATTGCCAGGAAAATGCCCAACAGGGCCAGGTTTTTTTTCCACAGGCCCAGAACGAACAGGTAGATAGGCCCGAAGAAAAATGCAATGACGTTGGCATTGATCAGTATCTTCTTCTTGAAGTCTGGCAGCGTCTTGACGGCTTCCTTGTAGCGCGGGTCGTTTGGTGCGCCATAGGTGTCAAAGAAGGCGAAGCGCTCCTGCCATTTGGCGCTGTATTTATCGGTGCCTTGTACTTGTTCAGTGCTGCTCATTTTTCCGTTCCTTGTGTTCCATGAAAGTGGATTTCTTCCGAGAGTCCCGCGCTTCTGTCTTTAGCCTTGGATCCGAAGCGTTGTGCTGCCCGCTTTATAAGCGTTCACGCACAGAAATACCGCACCGGTCGTTTAAATGGCTAGCTGATCTGTGATGGACATCACGATAGTCCGGCGCACGCAGGCAAGGAATACTCAGGAAGGGGGCGGAAAGGGAAAAAGGCAGGTCACCCTGAATCGCCCGTTCAACAACGGGCGACAGGATCATCCAGCACTCAGGTCAACACTCAGAGCATGGCCTCCGCAAAAACATGGTCTTGGGTCATCGTCAGAAAGTGCAGCGGCATGTCCTGCTTTGCTTGTGGGCACGGCATTTCAAAACTGCCAACTACCTGGCTTTCAAGTGCGCTCAGCCGCATCGACTCCTCTTCCTTTAGTTTTGCCATTCTCGCGTGGTTCGCTGCGATTTCATTGAGAGTTGACACGGTACATCTCCAGTGGCTGACCAAGCATGAGAATTTGCCGCCGCGCCAGAAAGACGTCGTCCTGGGGCTGCTACGACGTTCCGGTGCAAACCTTGCGCCAGAGGCAGCGGCGTTATGCAAGCCTCTTTCCCCAAGCGACCAGCGGCATGAAACGATGGTGTTCAGGCCGGCAACGTTTCAACCTTGCCTCAGAAATAAGTCACTGATAATACAAACCCATCCTTGGGCATGAAGTACGTTGACGATGCAGGCAACCGACGCGCAGCGTGATATGGAACTAATATCACCGTGAGTCTCTATATCTTTACAGGGGACATCCCTTTTTCGAGAGAACTGCCATGTTCAAATCGCGCTCGTTGATTGCTGCAGTGACCTGTTTTGCCTTGGTCACAGGTCCTGGAATCGTTGTTGCGGACCCGGGTAACGGCAAGGGAAACGCTCAGTTCGATCAAGGCCAGGGGCAAGGCGGCAAGGGCGGGCAGGGCAACAAGGGTGGCCAAGGTAATGCCGGCAACAAGGGCAACCAGGGAGGCAAGGGCAACCAGGGCGGTGGCGGCGATTGGCATAACGGCCCGAGCGTCGACCGTGGCGGCATTCTTGGCGTGATTGGTGGCTATCGTGATTACTGGAGCCCCGGTCCGGCGCTGCCGCCGGGCATCCAGAAAAACCTCGCTCGCGGCAAGCCGTTGCCACCGGGCATCGCCAAGAAGCTCGACGGACGTTTATTGGGACACTTGCCGCACTATGACGGTTATGAGTGGCAACAGGTCGGCACGGACTTGATCCTGGTGGCGATCGCCAGCGGCATCATCTATGAAGTGCTCAACGGTGCGTTCGATTAACCCGCTGTTCCAACGAAATCGCAGCCTCTTCAGAGGCTGCTTTCGTATCAACTTTCAAGCTGCCGCAGGCGTTTGTACAGCGTATTGCGGCTGACCCCCAGCCGTCGCGCCAGATGTGAGATGTTCCCGCCCACTGCTTGCAACTGACGGTTCAGGTCCTCGGCATCATTCAGGTCCACCGTCAGCGGCTCAGGCGTTTCTACCGGCTCCATTTCCAGATCGACAAAGAAATCGTCGGGCAGATGCTCCGGCCGGATCGGCTGTTCCTCGGCCATCGCCAGGGCCACTTGCAGCACGCTGCTGACTTGCCGCAGATTGCCCGGCCAGGGATGGCGTTCGAACAGGTCGAGGACTTCGCGGCTCAGGCCCGCCCATTGGGTCGGTTCGCGGTGGTGTTCCCACAGGCGTTTGAACAGTGCCTGTTTGTCGCTGCGCTCGCGCAGCGGTGGCAGTTCCAGGGTCAGGCCGCCAATGCGGTAGTACAAATCTTCGCGGAATCGCCCCAGTTGCACCTGTTCACGCAGCGAGCGGTTGGTGGCGGAAATGATGCGGATGTCCACCGCAAACAGCTCGGCGCTGCCCACCGGTTGCACGCAACGCTCCTGCAATACCCGCAACAGGCGGGCCTGGGTCGGCAGCGGCATGTCGCCGATTTCGTCGAGGAACAACGTGCCGCGATCGGCCTTGCGGATCAGGCCGATGCTGCCCTTTTGGTTGGCGCCGGTGAAGGCGCCTTTTTCATAACCGAACAATTCCGATTCCACCAGCTCGGCGGGTATGGCTGCGCAGTTCACCGCGATAAATGGCTGCTTGTTGCGCGAACTGGCCTGGTGCAAGGCTTTGACGAATACTTCCTTGCCGACACCGGTCTCGCCGTGGATCAGCAAAGGAATGTCTTTTTCCAGCAAGCGCTCGGCTTGCCGCACGGCTTTTTCCACGCGGCTGTCGCCAAAGTGCAGGGTGTTGAGGCTGATAGCGGTAGTGGCGGGAGTCGGCGCAGACGGGGACACCGGTTCGGCGAAGACGCGTGGTTTGATCAGCACCTGTTTCGGACGTTTGAGTAAGCACTGGAATCGATTGCGTCCAGACGCCTGCAAGGCAAACGGCAGGCCGTCGGGCTGGTTCAGCAACTCCATCAGCGAGACCTTGAACAGGCTCTCGATGCTCACCCGCGATAAGCTAAGGCCCAGCAGATTATCCGCGCGACGATTGGCCGAGAGCACTTGACCGCTTTCATCGAAAATCAACAGCCCGGCCCACTGGCTGTCGAGGTTGTTCAGTCCTGTGTTGAAAGTCAGTTGGAAGTGTTCACCGCGAAACAGGTTGAGGATCAGCCGGTTCTCCACGGTCTGGCTCATCATCTTGACCATGCCCAGGGTGTGGGACGGCGGCAAGTAACTGTCGCTGGAGACGTCCAGCACCGCGATGACCTTGCGCTCGGCGTCGAAGATCGGCGCCGCGGAGCCGGTCATGAAGCGGTTGGCCTTGAGGAAGTGTTCATCGTGTTCGATGTGCACCGCCTGCTCGCAGGCCAATGCGGTGCCGATGGCGTTGGTGCCCGTGCAGCGTTCCATCCAGCTCGCCCCGGCGCTGAAGCCATGGGCCAGTTTCGGTTCGATGAACCGCTGGGTGCCCCAGGACGTCAGCACCTGGCCCTGATTGTCGGCCAGCATGATCAGGCAATTGGAATTGCTCAGGATGTTCTCGTAATACGGCAGGACTTCCTGGTGCGTGGTCTGCACCAATGAATGCTGGCTTTCCAGCAACTGGGCGATGCCCTCGGCGGGCAGTTGGTCGAACGCGGGCACGCTCTGGTGATTCAGGCCAAAGGCGCGGCAGCGGGACCAGGAGGCCTGGATGATGGCCTCGTGGGACAAGGCAGGAGCAGGTGCGGCCATGGGGCACTCTCGTAGGTGCGGTTTTTTATTGTTGTGGCAAGTCTCGCACAGACTCCTTGTGCTGGGGCAATCCCGCCTCCATCGACTGGAGGCCAGGCTAACCGAAAGCGTTCATTCAGTGTTGTTCAAAATTGTTCATTGTCAACCTGCTCATTGTTCAGTTGTTCATTCCCCATTGTTCACTTGTGTTCATCAGCGAATGCCATTTTCCACTGATCAGAACAAAATCCTAGTAAAATCATGAGTTTACGATTTCTGGCACGGCTTTCGCTTTTGCACTTGGGTCGCTTGACTCCAAATAATAAAAAGGCCGAGCCATGTCATTAAAGCTTGAGCACATCTGTCGCACCGTCGAAGGCCAGACCTGGATCGACGATGCCAATCTGAGTTTCGAACCCGGATCCTTCAACGTCCTGCTGGGCCGCACACTGTCTGGCAAGACCAGCCTCATGCGCCTGATGGCCGGGCTGGACAAGCCCGACAGCGGCCGCATCCTGATGAACGGTGTCGACGTCACCAACCGCCCGGTGCGGTTGCGCAACGTGTCGATGGTCTACCAGCAGTTCATCAACTACCCGACCATGACTGTTTTCGAAAACATCGCCTCGCCGTTGCGCCAGGCTGGGGTGTCCGACGAGGTCATCCAGGGCAAGGTCCTGGAAACCGCGAAGATGCTGCGGATCGAAAAATTCCTCAAGCGTCATCCGCTGGAGCTGTCCGGCGGCCAGCAGCAACGCACGGCCATGGCCCGTGCGCTGGTCAAGGACGCTGAGCTGATCCTGTTCGACGAGCCGCTGGTGAACCTGGACTACAAGCTGCGCGAAGAGCTGCGCCAGGAAATGCGCGAGCTGTTCCAGGCCCGCCATACCATCGCCGTCTACGCCACCACCGAGCCTAACGAAGCGCTGGCCCTGGGCGGCACGACGACGATCCTGCACGAAGGCCGGGTGATCCAGAGTGGCAAGTCGTCCTCGGTGTATCACCAGCCGCAAACCGTGCTGGCCGCCGAGTTGTTTTCCGAACCGCCGATCAACCTCATGCCGGGACGTATCGCCGGCAATGAAGTCAGCTTCGCCAATTTCGTCCACTTCCCGTTGAACGTCGACCTGCGTCCGGTGGGCGAGGGTGAGTTCCGTTTCGGCGTGCGCCCCAGCCATATTTCGCTGGTGCCGAGCAACGATGACGACCTCGAACTGGCAGTGACCGTCGAAGTGGCCGAGATCAGCGGCTCGGAGACGTTCCTGCACGTGCGCAACGAACATTTCCTGCTCGTCCTGCATTTGCCCGGCGTGCACGAATACGATGTCGACGCGCCGATCCGCATCTACATCCCGACCCACAAATTGTTTGTCTTCGACGCCCAGGGCAAGCTCGTCCAAGCCCCCGGGCAGCGCATTGCGAGGGTTGCCTGATGGCCGAAATTCGTTTGCAGAACCTCGCCCATAGCTACACCAGCACCCCGACGGGCCCCGAAGACTACGCGATCCGCGAGATGAACCACATCTGGGAGCAGGGCGGCGCCTACGCGCTGCTCGGGCCTTCGGGCTGCGGCAAGTCGACCTTGCTCAACATCATCTCCGGTTTGCTCAGCCCCTCCGAAGGGCAGGTGATGTTCGACAGTAAAGTCGTCAACGACCTGACCCCAGAACTCCGCAACATCGCCCAGGTGTTCCAGTTCCCAGTGGTCTACGACACCATGACGGTGTTCGATAACCTGGCGTTTCCGCTGCGCAACCAAGGCATGGCCGAGGCGCGGATCCACACCAAGGTGCATGAAATCGCCGAGGTCCTCGACCTGCAGAACCTGCTGGACAAAAAGGCCCGCAACCTCACCGCCGATGAAAAACAGAAAGTCTCCATGGGCCGTGGTCTGGTGCGCGACGATGTGTCGGCGATCCTGTTCGACGAGCCGTTGACGGTGATCGACCCGCACCTGAAATGGAAACTGCGGCGCAAGCTCAAGCAGATCCACGAGCAGTTCAACATCACCATGGTCTACGTCACCCACGATCAGTTGGAAGCCTCGACGTTCGCCGACAAGATCGCGGTGATGTACGGCGGCCAGATCGTCCAGTTCGGCACGCCTCGGGATTTGTTCGAACGCCCGAGCCACACCTTTGTCGGCTATTTCATCGGCAGCCCCGGCATGAACCTGATCGAGGTCACGGCGCGGCCCGGCGGCGTCGGTTTTGCCTCGACTCACTTGCCCTTGTCGGAAACCTTGCAACGTCGTGTCGCCGAAGCCGAAGGCAAAAGCCTGAAGGTCGGTATCCGTCCGGAGTTCATCCATGTCTGGGACGGTCCATACGACGACGCGATGCGAGCCGAGGTCGTGCATGTCGAAGACCTCGGCACCTACAAGATCCTGACCCTCAACCTCGACGGTGCGCCGCTGAAAGTGCGCCTGGCCGAAGACAAACCGGTGCCGGAAGGTACGGCGTACATCAGTTTCCCGGCGCAATGGCTGATGGTCTATGCCGATGAATATCTGCTCGAACCCACTGGCGAGGTGCAGCCATGAACAAGGTGCAGAACAACAAGGCCTGGTGGCTGGTGCTGCCGGTATTTTTGCTGGTGGCCTTCAGCGCCGTGATCCCGATGATGACCGTGGTCAACTATTCGGTGCAGGACATCTTTGACCAGTCCAGCCGCTACTTCGTCGGCGCCGACTGGTACAGGCAGGTGCTGCTCGATCCACGCTTGCACGACTCGCTGCTGCGCCAGTTCATCTACTCGGCGTGCGTGTTGCTGATCGAGATCCCCTTGGGGATCGCTATCGCCCTGACCATGCCGACCAAGGGCAAATGGTCGTCCCTGGTGTTGATCATCCTGGCGATTCCGCTGCTGATCCCGTGGAACGTAGTGGGCACCATCTGGCAGATTTTCGGTCGCGCCGACATCGGCCTGCTGGGCTCGACGCTCAACGCCATGGGCATCAACTACAACTATGCGGCCAACACCATGGACGCTTGGGTCACGGTGCTGGTGATGGACGTCTGGCACTGGACTTCACTGGTGGCGCTGCTGTGCTATTCAGGGTTGCGGGCGATTCCAGACGTCTACTATCAAGCGGCGCGGATCGACCGGGCATCCAGCTGGGCGGTGTTCCGCCACATCCAGTTGCCGAAGATGAAGAGCGTGCTGCTGATCGCCGTGATGCTGCGCTTCATGGACAGCTTCATGATCTACACCGAGCCGTTCGTACTCACTGGCGGCGGGCCGGGCAACGCCACGACGTTCCTCAGCCAGACCCTGACGCAGATGGCCATCGGCCAATTCGACCTGGGCCCGGCGGCGGCGTTTTCCCTGGTGTACTTCCTGATCATTCTGTTGGTGTCCTGGCTGTTCTACACCGCCATGACGCACTCCGACGCCAACCGTTGAGGCCCGCACAATGAGCAAGAGAAAGCTGATTCCGCTGTTGATCTACATCCTGTTCCTGCTGGTGCCCATCTACTGGCTGCTGAACATGTCGTTCAAGAGCAACACCGAGATCCTTGGCGGCCTGACCCTGTGGCCGCACGATTTCACCTTCCACAACTATAAGGTGATCTTCACCGACCCGAGCTGGTACACCGGTTACCTCAACTCGCTGTACTACGTGAGCCTGAACACGGTGATTTCCCTGGCGGTCGCGCTGCCGGCGGCCTATGCGTTCTCGCGCTACCGCTTTCTTGGCGACAAGCACCTGTTCTTCTGGCTGCTGACCAACCGCATGGCGCCACCGGCGGTATTCCTGCTGCCGTTCTTCCAGCTGTACTCGTCGATAGGGCTGTTCGACACCCACATCGCGGTGGCTTTGGCCCACTGCCTGTTCAACGTGCCGCTGGCGGTGTGGATCCTCGAAGGCTTCATGTCCGGGGTGCCAAAAGAAATTGACGAGACCGCCTACATTGACGGCTACAGTTTCCCCAAGTTCTTCACCAAGATCTTCATTCCGTTGATCGGCTCCGGCATCGGCGTCACGGCGTTTTTCTGCTTCATGTTCTCCTGGGTCGAGCTGTTGCTGGCCCGGACGTTGACCTCGGTGAATGCCAAGCCGATCGCGGCGGTCATGACCCGCACGGTGTCGGCGTCCGGTATCGACTGGGGGGTGCTGGCGGCGGCGGGGGTGTTGACCATCCTGCCGGGGATGCTGGTGATCTGGTTCGTTCGCAACCACGTGGCCAAGGGCTTTGCCCTGGGCCGGGTCTGAGGAGTCGATGATGGAATGGATGAACTGGACCGCCCCGACGGCGGCATTCTTTGGGGTCATTGCCTTGCTGCTGGCGGGCATGACGACGTGGGAATTGCGTTCGCCGAGTATCCCTCGGCGTGGTTTCCTGCCGATTGCCACGACCCGTGGCGATCGGTTGTTTATCGGTCTTCTCGGTAGCGCCTACCTGCACCTGCTGGTGATCGGCGTTACCGACTGGAGCATCTGGATAGCGTTCGCGTTGTCTTTGGTGTGGCTGTTGGCAGTGATGCGGTGGGGCTAGTCGCAAAAGTTCGACGAAAGCTCTTAAACCCAAACAGGAGGTCTCTATGTTCGATAAAAACAATAAGCTGCGACATAGCGTTTCATTGGCAGCCATGCTGGCACTCAGCGGGCTGAGCGCTGCGGCCTGGGCCGACGCCTATGAAGACGCCGCTAAAAAATGGATCGGCAGTGAATTCAAGCCGTCGACCCTGACAGCCGAGCAGCAGCTCGAAGAACTCAAGTGGTTCATCAAGGCTGCCGAACCGTTTCGCGGGATGAAAATCAACGTGGTGTCGGAAACCATCGCCACCCACGAATATGAATCCAAGGTACTGGCCAAGGCCTTTAACGAAATCACCGGGATCCAGCTGACCCACGACCTGCTCCAGGAAGGCGACGTGGTGGAGAAGCTGCAGACCCAGATGCAGTCGGACAAGAATATCTATGACGGCTGGGTCAACGACTCGGACCTGATCGGTACGCACTTTCGCTACGGCAAGACCGAATCGATCACCGACCTGATGGCCAACGAAGGCAAGAATTTCACCTCGCCGACCCTGGACCTCAAGGACTTCATCGGTATTTCCTTCACCACCGCGCCGGATGGCAAGGTCTATCAACTGCCCGACCAGCAGTTCGCCAACCTGTACTGGTTCCGCGCCGACTGGTTCGAGCGTGCGGACCTGAAGGCCAAGTTCAAGGAAAAGTACGGCTACGAGCTGGGCGTACCGGTGAACTGGTCGGCCTATGAAGACATCGCCAAGTTCTTCTCCGAAGACGTCAAGGAGATCGACGGCAAGCGCGTCTACGGTCACATGGACTACGGCAAGAAAGACCCGTCCCTGGGCTGGCGCTTCACCGATGCCTGGTTCTCCATGGCCGGCGGCGGCGACAAGGGCCTGCCCAACGGTTTGCCGGTGGACGAGTGGGGCATTCGCGTCGAAGACTGTCATCCGGTCGGTTCCAGCGTGACCCGCGGCGGCGACACCAACGGCCCCGCGGCCGTGTTCGCCACCACCAAATACGTGGACTGGATGAAGAAGTACGCGCCACCGGAAGCGGCGGGCATGACTTTCTCCGAATCCGGACCGGTGCCGGCCCAGGGCAACATTGCCCAGCAGATTTTCTGGTACACCGCATTCACCGCCGACATGACCAAGCCGGGCCTGCCGGTAGTGAACGCCGATGGCACGCCGAAATGGCGCATGGCGCCTTCGCCGCGCGGTCCGTATTGGGAAGAGGGCATGAAGCTGGGCTATCAGGACGTGGGTTCCTGGACGTTCATGAAGTCCACGCCTGAGAAACAGCGCCTGGCGGCCTGGCTCTACGCGCAGTTCGTGACGTCCAAGACTGTGTCGCTGAAAAAGACGATTGTTGGCCTGACGCCAATTCGCGAATCGGACATCAATTCCCAGGCGATGACCGACCTGGCGCCAAAACTCGGTGGCCTGGTGGAGTTCTACCGCAGCCCGGCCCGTGTGCAATGGTCGCCGACCGGGACCAACGTGCCGGACTATCCACGCCTGGCGCAATTGTGGTGGAGCCACATCGCCGAAGCGGCAAGCGGCGAGAAGACTCCGCAACAGGCCCTCGACGGCCTGGCCAAGGATCAGGACGCGATCATGACCCGTCTGGAACGCTCCAAGGCCCAGGCCACCTGCGCGCCTAAGATGAACCCTGAGCGCGACGCGCAATACTGGTTCGACCAACCGGGCGCACCGAAGCCGAAACTGGCGAACGAGAAACCTAAAGGCGAAACCGTGAGCTACACCGAGCTGTTGAAATCATGGGAGGCGGCACGCAAGTAATGCTTCAAGCGTGACAAACGAACGGCACCGAGAGGTGCCGTTTTTTTTCGGGCGGTAAAGCCTGCATCATCTCGAATCCTTCGTCAGGACGTAGAACTGGAAGAGCTGTCCAGTGACGCTACACGAGGCGAGACGGGAAACGAGCGTCAATGCGCATCGGCTGGCCAGGTAGTCCATCGCCGGCAGCACGGGCGTATGTCCGAACACGATAAGCCTGCCGCCGACGACCAGTGTCTCCACCAATCGAGGCAGCAACTGTTCGGCTTCGGAACGGGTCATGACTTCCGCGTTGAGAAACCGAAGCACGAGTACATCGTAATAGAGGCTGACGGGGTCGGCGTCGGCGGCATCGGCCCGCCGAAAGTCAACCGAACGTCCATAGCGATTGCGGGCCGCCTCTATCATCGAGGGCGAACGATCCGAGCCGATGCAACGGCTGTCTGGCAGGGCAAGGGCCAGTTGATGAATGAACGTGCCGGTGGAGCAGGCCGGGTCATGGATCACCGCGCCAGGTTTCAGCCAAGACCGCAGCAGCGTGCAGCAGTGGTGTCGCAAGTGTGCTTCGCCCTTGTCGAGCTTGCTGGCGAGACCTTCAGTGAACGCCCAATAGTCGGGAGGGCAGACGAACTCTCGTCCGTTGCGCCGAAGGGCGGGGAAAGGAAAGTAGATCTCACTGTCGGGGGCTCCCAGCGCATCAGCGAACGCGGCCACTTTGTCCGCCTGCCGAGTGGCCCGGTAATCGAGCACCAGGCCCTCATCACCCCAGTGCAGTTGGCCGAGCGGCCCGAGCAGCATCCAGGGTGCGAGCCGACTGTCCAAGCGCAGGCGCGCGTGTTCATCCCGTTGCAGTGTCTTGCGGCCGACCCAGTCGCGTCCCCGGCAACGCAGGATGAAGATGTGGTTGAGCCCGACGCCCCTGGGTTCGACAAAGCGCGCCCATGATCCTGGCGCCACGGGCTCGGCCTGCAACAGGTTTTCCAGCTCCAGTTCGCGCCGCAGACGCTGCCGCGTCATCGGTTCAGGCATCGGTCGTCGCTCCCGCCAGGGCGCGTTGTCGTCCGCGCGCCATGGGCACGACAACGTTCCCGCTGGAGACGATGTAGAAGCGCTCCAGCCCGGGCACCACGACATTGACCAGTGTGGTGCCTGCCTCGGAACGGTAAAGCGTCGAGCTGCCGGCCATGTATCCATGTTGGTGAAGGTTATCGGCCAATTGCCGGATCTGCTGATCCAATGGGCAGGCTCCGTCGACTGTCGGCAGCCGAATGATTTTTTGCGGCCGGGTGTCGAGTAGATGGCGTGGATCAAAGCGCATGCAGCGTCGCAAGCGGGCAAATCTGGCCAAGTGGCGCTCGGCCTTGGACAGTTGGTCGCGCAGCGGGGATTCGCTGGCGTTCAGGTGCAGTTGAACCAGTTCGGTCAAGGCGCGCGACGCGGCGTGACGCGGGTCGAGCGAAGTGCCCGCGCCGAAAACGCCCACCAACCCGTGGTCGGTGTCGGCAAAGGCCAGGCACGTGGTGGCCGAAAACTCTGTGCTGATGTCCAATAACACGATTGGCGCGTCGATCTCCGCCTGGGCATCGGCCCACAGTCTGCCCACCGCCTCTTCGGTGGGCAGGCGCTGGACTCTGCGCAGGGGCGTGGCGTTCTGGTAATAAAAATGATCCAGCAGGAATATCGAGATCGCATCACGCTCCACGCACTCGTTGAGGCCGTGAAGTAGCGCTTCGTCACGGGTCGCGCCGATGGCGGTGCCGCTGTTGCTGGAATAGCGCCGTAGCGAACGGTAGTCGGTCGTATCGGTTGGCAGGGGATCATTTGCATAAAGCGGCATCGTCAATGCGATGGGGTAGTGGAACGAGGTGCCGTCAGTGATGGCCGTTAGGAGCGGCAGGCGATCCGGCAGTCAGGCTGGTCCTGCAGGGTATTCAACAAGTCGTCTTTGTCGAGTGCGACGCCGCTCAAGTCAGGGGGCGTCAACAGACTGAGGTCCGTGGCGAGGGCCGGGTCGCTTAAATAATGTTCCAGTGCTTCGTACAGCGCGCCGACGCGAGCCGATTCGGCATATCCCTTGCCGCACCCCATGACTTTTGCCCGCGAGTTACCGACTTCAGCCTGGACCGAGACGACCCGGTTGCCCAGTGCGCGCAGGCTGCTTTGCAATCCCAGGGCCAGCAGCTCGGCTTCGATTTGCCGTGCTGCCTGAGCCAGGGACAATTCGCGCTCTGGCGCGAGAGATGCGTCCATGTGTCGTCACTCCTGGTATGGGGGGGGGTGGTGTGGGGG
>NZ_JABWQY010000013.1:0-160786 GCF_014268685.1 Pseudomonas sp. SWRI92 | reverse complement strand
CCCCAACAGAACTTTCGCCTTACTTACCCCACAGCAACCAACCCCCCATACCAACTCCTTACAAACCCCGCAACAACACCCCCCTTCCAAAACAATGCCAGCCGAAACTAATCTACCAACTCCTTATTACCAATAACGAGACAGAAAAATGACAATCGTAACTATATTTTTTTGCGGAACTGGCTCAACCAAGTTCGACAGCAGCAATGAAAACTATTGGAACGGCGAACTGGTAACCACCCTCGCATCAAATCATGCAGGACGCGAGTTCGCCGAGTGGGCCGTGATCAATGGCCCCGGCACCAGCAACCTGCAAGCCGATGAACTGCTCACCCGCACCAAGGACTACGGACTTTCCGGAACGCTCTTCGGCAAAGGCTGGGAAGAAAACGTGCAGCACGCCCTCAACCTCATCAAAGGCAAGAGCGACTGGCAACGCGAACAACTGACCGAGGCGGAATATAACCGCTTGAAAGCCGCCGGCATTCCAATCGAGGATGTAAAGAGCGAAGGCAGTTGGTTTTGGCGCAAATATAACTATGGCGACCGCAGCATTACCCAACAAAAACTACAGGAACAAATCATTAAAACTTTCCGCAATGGCATTATCCCTACGCAAGTCAATCTCGTGGGTTGGAGTCGCGGCGGTATCAGTTGTCATATGCTGGCCAACGCCATGTTCAAGGACGCCGAACTTAAAAACATTCCAGTCAATATCTTCGCCATCGATCCCGTGCCGGGTATCGGTAACTTCCAGGAGCATCGAGTCAAGCTCAATCCAAACGTGAAAGAGTACGTGGGCATTTATGCCAGGGATGAGCGCTCGAAAGGCTTCAGTTGCGTGATACCTCAAACCGCCACCGGCACCAAAACCAGCATCCTCCCGATGCCTGGCCGACACGCCACCCTGGTCGGCAACGCCGCAGGGGATGGCGTCAGCGGACCAAGCGTCCTGACCGAGCCGGGCCGCCTGGTCCGCCACCTCGCCGAAGCATGCCTGCGGCGTTGGGGGACGAAGCTGAACAAGTCCCTCGAACTGACCGACGCCGACCTGCTATCGCTCAGTGCGAAAATGGTTGAAGACGCAACGCACTACAAAGCGATGGAAAAACACTCCTACACCTACTTCACCGAGCGCGATGAAGGCGAGCGCTATGTGTCGCTGGGTACCAAGGGCGTTAAATTCACAACGGTACAAGGCCCCATCTATACACCAGCGACCGGGCTGGCAACCAGCGTGCTGGATGTACAGGCCTACCGGCAGATCCTATGAATCCGAGGGGCATCGCCCGGGACATGCGTCGCGACGTGTTTTGCTTGCTTTTGCCTGGGCCGGCATTCCGGCTGGTCAAAAGCGAGACGCCGTAAGAGCGGGACCATAACTAGTGTCACCGCGGCAACGTATATGTATCCGGTCAACAAAGACAGACCGGCGGCCAGTCCGCCGCGTCCAACAGCTCAATACCCGTTGGAGCCATAGTCAGGGGTAAACGCAAAACCAACCAACCGCTCAACCCCCGTCTCCAACCGCCCATCCGGCAAGAGCCGCAACCACCGATACCCCGGCGCCTGCGAGCCCACCGCAAAATCCTCACTCCCCGGTTCAAACTGAATACACGTCGAAGGCGAAGCCAACAACCGAACCCCCTCGCGCACCTGGTCGATCTCCTGATGCACATGCCCCCACAACACCGCACGCACCTGAGGAAACCGATCCAGCACCGCAAACAGCGCCTCTGGATTACGCAACCCGATCGGCTCCATCCACACACATCCAATCGACACCGGATGATGATGCAGGCACACCAGGTGATGCCGCTCCGGCGCTTCACTCAGCGCGTTGGCCAACAGAATCAATTGCTCCTCGGCCAAAAACCCCGGCACCGAACCTGGCACGGCCGAATCGAGCATCGTCACCCGCCAATTGCCAATGTCCACCACCGGATCGAGCAACGTGCTCTTGACCGCCGCCTCAAGCATCTCCCGCGGCTCATCATGGTTGCCGGGGATCCACCGCGCCGGCGCTTCGATTCGCGCAGTCAGTTGCCGAAATGCCGCGTAGGACTCCAGCGTGCCGTCCTGGGACAAATCCCCGGTGGCAAGCATCAAGTCGATGTTCGGCTGCTGCCTGAGCACCAGGTCAACGACCTCGCGCAGGCTGTCGCGGGTGTTCATGCCCAGCAACGAAGCATCGGCCTCGGCGAACAAATGACTGTCAGACAGTTGGACCAACAACGCCGCATCGGCCGTGGTCAAGCTGGATACGCTCGGCAAATCGCTCTCTCCCAGGCGCAATCACGCCGTTGCATGAAGCCGCAATTATGCTGGGGGATGATCGAAAGGGGAAACCCGCGAACCGGAACCGGTTCACAACTACCGAACGACTTCGAACTCGTGGCCCAGCGCCAGGCAATGACTCAGCCATTCCCCCAGGAACAGGTTCAACTGGGCTTTTTCATCCGGCTGGTGCATTGACGCATTGGGGTAAGGATAGATGCCACGAAAGCGTCGTGCATGTTCGGCGCTGACTACCTCGGCCATGCGCGCATCGTGATAGACCTGCACTTCCAGCTGCGGCACCGGCAGCCAGGGCAGGCTGTGTTCCTGGCGCACTTGTAAGGTGGTGGTGTAGGGACAGGTCTGCAGCACTTCCAGGGCCAGCACACCGAGCATCTGGTCGCCATGGGTCACGGCGATTCGGCGCGGCGCCGGGTCGTTGCGCATGTCCGGCAACAAGCGCATCAGGCGGGCGTAGTTAGCCTCGCAGGCGGCCTGCAACCCCACCAGATCGACGCGATAGCGGTCGCGCAGCTTGTTCAGGACCATAGCCCCCTCACTTCATCGCGATTCAAGGCCAGCCATTGCAGGGCAATAATGCTGGCCGCGTTGCAGATACGCCCGTCGCGCACTGCTTGCAGCGCGTCTTCGAAAGCCCAGGTCTTTACGCGGATATCTTCGCCTTCGTCCTCCAGCCCATGCAGGCCACCTGCCCCAGCGCTGTCGCAACGCCCCAGGTAAAGGTGCACGAACTCATCGCTGCCGCCCGGCGAGGGGAAATATTTGGTCATCGGCCAGAGCGCCGCGAAGACAAGCCCAGCTTCCTCCTGCGCTTCGCGATGAGCAACTTCTTCCGGCTGCTCATCCTTGTCGATCAGGCCTGCCACCAGTTCCACCAGCCAAGGGTTGACACTCTTGCCCATGGCGCCGACGCGAAACTGCTCGATGAGCACCACTTCGTCGCGCTGCGGGTCATAGGGCAGCACGCACACCGCGTCATGGCGCACGAACAGCTCGCGGCTGATTTCACGGCTCATGCCACCGGCGAACAACTCGTGGCGCAGGTGCACGCGGTCGAGCTTGTAGAAACCCTGGAAGCAGCTCTCGCGCTTGACGACCTCTACGGCGTTCGGTGTGGCATTGGTGAAATCAGTCATGACAGTCCTCGTTTACAGTGGATCGATGCGAGGTTCCAGCCTCGGCTTCGCGCCATCCTAACGCGCCCGTACCGTTTGATGCAGCCCCTTTCCGGTCATCGGGATAGACGGCTGCCTGCAAACTCACTCTAATGAGCTTAGTGGCGAACTGATTGCCCTGCTGACAGTCGAAGCGGGTAACTTTTTGCCTTTCCCTGTTTCACGAAGGACGCCCATGTCGCTTTTCAAGATTGCTTCGCTGGCCGCCATTGCCCTGACCCTGGGCGCTTGCCAGAGCCTGTTCCAGCCCAATTATCGCGCTCCGTTGGAGACCACTCGCGATGCGTCGGAGCAGCTGCAGCCTGGCTGCGCCAGTGCCGACTGCCCGCTGGTCAATATCGACACCTTGCGCTTTCCCGCCGAGCCCGCGCTGGACAGCATCATTGAGAAACGCTTGCTGCAAATGACCCGCACCTCACCGGACGCCCCGGCGGCACCGACGCTGGCGGCCTATCGCGAGCAGTTTTTGCGCAACGCCGCACCACGCAATAGCAGCTATTTGCAAGCCAAGGTACGCGAGCAGCATGACGGCTTGGTGATCATCGAACTGTCCAGCTACCTGGACACCGGCGGTGCCCACGGCACGCCGGGGCGCGGCTTCATCAACTATTCGCGCCAGCAACACAAGGTGCTGGAGCTGTCAGACATGCTGCTGCCGGGCCAGGAAGAGGCGTTCTGGAAAGCTGCGCAAGTCGCCCACAATAGTTGGCTGATCAGCACCAAGCTGGATCAGGAACCGGAGTTCCTGAAACAGTGGTCCTTCCAGAAAACCCCACACATCGCGCTGACCTATGGCGGGGTGATCCTCAAGTACGAAGTGAGCACCATCGCGCCGTACGCCCTGGGCCACATCGAACTGAAGATCGCCTACCCACGCCTCAACGGCATCCTCAAGCCCGAGCTGTTCCCTGGCCGTAGCTGAAAGCCCGGCCCAGCAACAGCTGCAGCAACCCTGCCAGAATCAACGATGGCAGGGTTGCGCCGATGTCAGGGTAGAAGTTGGCCAGCAGGTGATACGTGCTCACCCCACCCAGCCAGGCCAACAATGCCGGCCAGCGCAACGCGGCTGACACGACCTGGCTGCTGCGTTTGCGCAGGATGAAGTGGTCCACCAGCACCACGCCGAACAGCGGCGCGAACACCGAGCCGATCAGCAACAGGAAGTTCTGGTACTGCGCCAACGGCGCAAAGCAGGCGATCAGGGTGCAGATGACGCCAATCGCCAAGGCCAGGTGCTCGACCTTCAACCCCGATAGCATGCCGCTGGACACCGCCGCCGAGTGGATGTCGGCGAAGGCGTTTTCCGACTCGTCCAACAGAATCAGCAGCAGCGGAATACCCAATCCAGCACCCGCCAGGGCCAGCAGCAACGCGTTGACTTCACCGCTCGGGGCGAACGCCAGGGTGTAGGCCACCCCCAGGCTCATCAGCCAGAAGTTACCGATGAAAAAGCCCACGGCCGTACCGCCGAAGACATTCCTGGCGCGTTTGCCGAAGCGCGAGTAGTCGGCGATCAGCGGCAACCACGACAGCGGCATCGCAATGGCGATATCAAACCCCACCGCCAGCGGCATCGAGCCATCGCCCGCCTGGGCCCACAGCGCCGCCAGGTCAGCCTTGGCGAACAGGTTCCAGGTCAACCAGATGCACGCGGCCAGCAGCAGCCAGATGCCCCATTTACGCAGGACCTTACGCACGAAGGTCAGCGGCCCGCTCACGGCGAGCAGGGTTGCCAGGGCGCCGAAAAACAGCGTCCACAGCAGCGGGTTCGAGCCCAGGCTGCCTTCGCTGAAGGCCCGGGCGCCGAGCAGGCTGGCGGCGTCGCGCATGACAATGATTTCGAACGAGCCCCAACCGATCAGTTGCAACAGGTTCAACACCGCCGGCACGCTCGCGCCCTTGCCACCCAGGCTCAGCTTGAGGGCGGCCATGGCCGACAGGCCTGTGTCACTGCCGATCACCCCGACCGCCGCCAGCAACAGGACGCCCACCAGCGTGCCGAGGAATATCGCCAGCAACGAACCACTCAGGCCCAGGCCCGGCGCGAGCAAGGCGCCGACCTGCAAGACCATCAGGCCGATGCCGAGGGAGAACCACAGGGAAAACAGATCGCGGGCGCCGAAGACGCGTTTGTCCAGGGGCACGGCGGTGTCTGGGGAGTAGGTGCTGGGTTGGATGTTCACAGAGATATCTCAGGGGAGATTATTGTTTTGGGTCGCCGATGTGGCGAGGGAGCAAGCTCCCTCGCCACAGGTGAGCGATGCTCGGATCAGACTTTCTTGTAAAGCTGACTACCTTCCTGCTTGAACCGCTCCGCCTGCTCCGCCAGGCCCTGGGCAACATCCACATCCACCGCTTCAATGCGCTGGTTGGCGGCGTACTCGCGCACTTCCTGGGTGATTTTCATCGAGCAGAATTTCGGCCCGCACATCGAGCAGAAATGCGCCACCTTGGCCGAGTCCTTCGGCAGGGTTTCGTCGTGGTACGAGCGGGCGGTGTCCGGGTCCAGGCCGAGGTTGAACTGGTCTTCCCAGCGGAACTCGAAACGCGCCTTGCTCAGGGCGTTGTCGCGGATCTGCGCGCCCGGGTGGCCCTTGGCAAGGTCAGCCGCGTGGGCGGCGATCTTGTAGGTGATGATCCCGGTCTTCACGTCATCCTTGTTCGGCAAGCCGAGGTGTTCCTTCGGCGTGACGTAGCAAAGCATCGCGCAACCGAACCAGCCGATCATCGCCGCACCGATACCGGACGTGATGTGGTCGTAGCCCGGCGCGATGTCGGTGGTCAGCGGGCCGAGGGTGTAGAACGGCGCCTCGTCGCAGCACTCGAGCTGCTTGTCCATGTTCTCCTTGATCAACTGCATCGGCACGTGGCCGGGGCCTTCGATCATGCATTGCACGTCGTGCTTCCAGGCGATCTTGGTCAGCTCGCCGAGGGTTTCCAGCTCGCCGAACTGCGCTGCGTCGTTGGCGTCGGCAATCGAGCCCGGACGCAGGCCATCGCCCAGCGAGAAGCTGACGTCGTAGGCCTTCATGATTTCGCAGATGTCTTCGAAGTGGGTGTAGAGGAAGTTTTCCTTGTGATGCGCCAGGCACCACTTGGCCATGATCGAGCCGCCACGGGACACGATACCGGTCACCCGTTTGGCGGTCAGCGGCACATAGCGCAACAGCACGCCGGCGTGGATGGTGAAGTAGTCGACGCCCTGCTCGGCCTGTTCGATGAGCGTGTCGCGAAACAGTTCCCAGGTCAGGTCTTCGGCGGCGCCGCCGACTTTTTCCAGGGCTTGGTAGATCGGCACGGTGCCGATCGGCACGGGCGAGTTGCGGATGATCCACTCGCGGGTTTCATGGATGTGCTTGCCGGTGGACAGGTCCATGACCGTGTCCGAACCCCAGCGGATGCCCCAGGTCAGCTTCGCCACTTCTTCTTCGATGGACGAACCCAGCGCACTGTTGCCGATGTTGCCGTTGATCTTCACCAGGAAGTTACGGCCGATGATCATCGGTTCCAGTTCGGTGTGGTTGATGTTGGCCGGGATGATCGCGCGGCCACGGGCGATTTCATCGCGCACGAATTCCGGGGTGATGACTTTCGGCACGCTGGCGCCGAAGCTGTGGCCGGCATGCTGCTGGTCCAGCAGGCCGGCGGCGCGGGCGACTTCCAGCTTCATGTTTTCGCGGATGGCGACGTATTCCATCTCGGCGGTGATGATGCCTTTGCGCGCATAGTGCATCTGGCTGACGTTGGCACCTGGCTTGGCGCGACGCGGGTTGTTCACGTGGGCGAAGCGCAGCTTGGTCAGTTCGGGGTCGGCCAGGCGTTCCTGGCCGAAGTTGGAGCTCAGGCCGGCCAGGCGCTCGGTGTCGCCACGGGCTTCGATCCACGGCGAACGCACGTCGGCCAGGCCTTTGCGTACGTCGATGATCACGTTCGGGTCGGTATACGGGCCCGACGTGTCATACACCACCACCGGCGCGTTGATTTCGCCGCCGAAGTCGGTCGGGGTCACGTCGAGGCTGATTTCGCGCATGGGCACGCGGATATCCGGGCGGCTGCCCTGGACGTAGATTTTTTGCGAGCGGGTAAAGGGCTGAACCGATTGCTGATCGACCTGGGCCGATTCACTGAGGTTGGTCGCGTTTTTTGATTTTGTCGTCATCACGGGCTCTCCAGACACACATCCAGGCAGTGGATTTTTGTCGGAGCGAACCTGTAACGAATGGACGCGTCCCTGCACGAAAGTGCGGACGCTGTGCTTGCTGCTCGAGCATGTTCGAAGATCGAAAGTCGATTGTCGAACAACATCCCGGACGAAGCACAAGAGGACTCGCCGGGTGACGAGAAATCTTGTTCCCTACGCAGGCGCTAACCTGATCAGGTTCAACGGGATCCGAAATTATTCGATCTCAGCCTCATAGCAAGGCACCCCGACAAGAACCCGGCCAGTCTAGACACAACCACGAGAGAACGCCATCGCCAGGGCAAAAGGCGTGATGAATGGCGTATATACAGGATTGTTGCCGTGCCCAGGCGCAACTACACTCGCTACGCCGCGCGCCTGTTATGCGCACTCAATCTTGAACTTAGGGATCGCCTCATGCTGCGCAAACTCTCACTGGCCCTGGCCGTGTCTTGTGCGTCCAATGGAATGGCCTGGGCCGCCGAAGCGCCTTTAACGACCAAAACCGATCTGGTAAGCGTGTATCAGGAAGCGGTGGACAACAACGCCGACCTGGCCGCTGCCCGCGCCCAGTATGGCGCCCAGAAGGAAGTGGTGCCCCAGGCCCGCGCCGGGTTGCTGCCCAATCTGTCCGGCGGAGCTGAAGTCGCCAACGTGCGCACCGATATCGACCAGCCTGCGGCGGTAGCCAATCGCAGCGCCCGCTCGTATCAGGCCACCCTCTCGCAACCGCTGTTTCGTGCCGACCGCTGGTTCCAGTTCCAAGCCGCGAAATCGGTGAACGAACAAGCCTCGCTGCAATTGTCGGCGACCGAACAGAACCTGATCCTGCAAAGCGCCGAAAGCTATTTCAATGTGCTGCGCAGCCAGGACAACCTGGCCTCGACAAAGGCCGAGGAAGCGGCGTTCAAGCGCCAGCTCGACCAATCCAACGAACGCTTCGACGTCGGGCTGTCGGACAAGACCGATGTGCTGCAATCCCAGGCCAGCTACGACACGGCACGCGCCAACCGGATCCTGGCGCAGCGCCAGGTCGACGATGCGTTCGAAGCGCTGATCACCTTGACCAATCGCCAGTACAACTCGCTCCAGGGCGTCGTCCACACCCTGCCGATCCTGCCGCCGGCGCCCAATGATGCCAAGGCCTGGGTCGACACCGCCGCCAAGCAAAACCTGAACCTGTTGGCCAGCAACTATGCTGTGACGGCCGCCGAAGACACCTTGCGCCAACGCAAGGCCGGGCATGCGCCGACGCTGGATGCGGTGGCGAGGTACGAAAAAGGTGACAACGACGCCCTGGGCTTCAGCAACCCGAATGCATTTGGTCGGTCATATAGCGGCGACGTCGAACAGCGCACACTGGCCCTGCAATTGAGCATTCCGATCTACAGCGGCGGGTTGACCAGCTCCCAGGTGCGCGAGTCCTACTCGCAGCTCACCCAGACCGAGCAGCAGCGCGAAAGCCTGCGCCGGCAGGTGGTGGAGAACACCCGTAACCTGCACCGTGCGGTGAACACCGATGTGGAGCAGGTCCAGGCCCGGCGCCAGTCGATCATCTCCAACCAGAGCGCGGTGGAAGCCACGGAAATCGGCTACCAGGTCGGCACCCGCAACATCGTCGATGTGCTGGATGCCCAGCGTCAGCTGTACACCTCGGTGCGCAACTACAACAACGCCCGGTATGACTACATCCTCGATAACCTGCGCCTCAAGCAGGCCGCCGGCACCTTGAGCCCCGAAGACTTGCAGGCCCTGTCACGCTACCTCAAGCCCGACTACAACCCCGACAAGGATTTCCTGCCGCCGGACCTGGCCCAGGCAGCAGCGGAGCAACTGCGCTCGCGGCCGACGCAGTAACACACCGGCGACGAATCCCCTGTGGCGAGGGGATTTATCCCCGCTGGGCTGCATAGCAGCCCCAAAACCTGGCAGCACGGTGTGTCAGGCAGTTTGAAGGGGGGTGCTTCGCACCCCAGCGGGGCGGTGCGACGTTTCGCTAAATCCCCTCGCCACAACAGCTCAGTCGAGCAACCGTCCCAACCCGTCCAGCAAACGCTGCAAGGCGCCCTGGTTGCTGCGCATCACTTTCAGCCCAGCCTCGGCCATGCGCTGGGCGTCGCGGGGCAGTTCGAACAGACGCTGTACCGCCAAGGCCAGGCTTTGGGCATCATCGACTTCCTGCAACGCCCCGGCCGTACGCAGTTGCGCGGCGATTTCGAGGAAGTTGAACAGGTGCGGGCCACTGAGCACCGGTTTTGCCAACGCCGCCGGTTCGAGCAGATTGTGCCCGCCGTTGGGCACCAGGCTGCCGCCGACAAAAGCACTGTCGGCCAACGCATAGAGAAACAGCAGTTCGCCCATGGTATCGCCCAGCAGCACCGAGGTTTGCGCGGTGACCGGTTGAGCTTTGGAGCGCCGGACCGTGGCAAACCCTTCGTTCTCACAAAGCTGATGGACCGAGTCGAAACGTTCCGGATGACGCGGCACCAGGATCAACAACGCATCGGGATAACTGGCTAGCAACCGGCGGTGAGCGTCGAGCACCACTTCATCTTCACCCTCGTGTGTGCTGGCGGCGATCCACACCGGGCGATCTACCGCTTGCCATTGCTGGCGCAAGGTACTGGCGTTTTCCAGCAGTTGCGAGTCGACGGTCAGGTCGTACTTGATGGAGCCGGTCACTTCGACGGTTTGCGCGCGGGCGCCCAACTGACGGAAGCGCTCGGCCTCGGCTTCGGTCTGGACAGCAAACAGGCTCATTTCAGCGAGCATCGGCCGGGTCAGTTTGGGAAAGCGAGCGTAGCCGCGCGCCGATCGCTCCGACAGCCGGGCGTTGGCCAACGCCACGGGGATGCCGCGCCTGGCGCATTGGTGAATGTGGTTGGGCCACAGCTCGGTTTCCATGATCACCGCCAGTTTCGGGCGAACCTGGTCGAGAAAACGCTTGGCCGCGCAAGGCAAGTCATAAGGCAGGTAACAGTGCTGGACCCGCGGTTCATCGGCGAACAGCGCCTTGATTCGTTCCGAACCGGTGGGTGTCATGCAGGTCACGGTGATCGGCAGCTGTGGATAACGTTGCAGCAAGGCGCGGATCATCGGCGCAGCGGCAATGCTTTCGCCCACCGACACCGCGTGGACCCAGATGCCGCCCGGCATCATCGCCGGCAAGCCCCAAGCGAAGCGCTCGCCAATACGGCGGGCATAGGCCGGCGCCTTGCGAGCCCGCAGCCAGAGCCGAATCGCTACCAGTGGCAGCCCCAGATAAAACAATGCGCTATAGAGAGTTCTGTTCATGGCGGCGGAGTTTATCGGTTTTTCAGCCGATCGCCTGCAACTGCACGGCAAAACGTTCCGCCAGCCAACGCGCGGCTGGTCCCAAGGGTTCGTCGCGACGCCAGACCAGTTCCACCACCAACGCCGGCGGGGTCCATTCGCTGCTGAGTTCGACCATATCCCCCACGTAGGCCGGGTATTGCACAACATGCCGTGGCAACCACGCCCAGCCCAGGCCACACCTCAGCCATTCGGCCAGCACATAAAAGCTGTCGGCCCGCCAGACCTGCGGGCTAGCCTGCTCACTGCCCGGATAAACGCTCGACTGGGTCGCCATCAACAACTGGCGGTGCCGGGCCATTTCCCGGCAGGTGACATAACCGTGATGCGCCAGTGGATGACTCCTTCCGCATACGGTGACCATCTCGACGCTGCCCAGTACCCGGCGTTCCAGCGCCTCGGGGATCTGGTCGTGGTAGAACAGCAGCCCGAGATCGGCGCGACGTTCCACCAGCTTGCGCGCCACATCGCCTTGGGCGGCGCTGGCCAGTTGCACTTCGAGCGTAGGAAATTGTTCGGCGAGTGCCGCCAGGCTGTCGATCACCGGTTGATAAGGCATGGCCTCGTCCTGAGCCAGGCGCAGCGACGCTTCCTGTCCGCGCATCAGCGCCAGGGCACGACCATTCAGGCGTTCACACTGGCGCAAGACTTCCCTGGCCTCTTCCAGCAGCGCCTCGCCAGCATCGGTGAGCCTGGGCTGGCGGCCACTGCTGCGCTCGAACAGGCTCACCCCCAAGTCGGCCTCCAACAACGCAATTGCGCTGCTGATGGCCGACTGGGCCTTGCGCTGGTCCCGGGCCACGGCGGAAAACGAGCGCTTCTCGGCGACTTCGACGAACAACCGCAGCTGCTCAAGATTCCATTGAACGTTCATGGTCGACCTATCTCTATTGCAGATAGGTAATGACTTTACCGCATCTGCGCGATCTCTAAAATGGTCGCAACGAAACACGTAACAGTCAAAGAGGAACAGCCTATGAACGCCTACTACTACCTGGCCATCGCCATTTGCGCCGAAGTGATCGCCACCGTTTCAATGAAAGCGGTCAAAGGCCTGAGCACCCCGCTGCCCTTGCTGCTGGTCGTCGCCGGCTACGGCATCGCGTTCTGGATGCTGACGCTGGTGGTGCGCACCGTACCGGTGGGCGTGGCCTACGCGGTCTGGGCCGGGATGGGCATCGTCATGGTCAGCGTCGCGGCGCTGTTCATCTATGGGCAGAAACTGGACGTGCCGGCCATTCTGGGGATGGCGTTGATTGTGTTGGGAGTGGTGGTGATCCAGCTGTTTTCCAAGACCGCAGGGCACTGAAGCAGCGCAAGCTCCAAGCTTTAAGCTGCGAGCAAAGCGATA
Source organism: Pseudomonas sp. SWRI92 (assembly GCF_014268685.1). Classification (NCBI taxonomy): domain Bacteria; kingdom Pseudomonadati; phylum Pseudomonadota; class Gammaproteobacteria; order Pseudomonadales; family Pseudomonadaceae; genus Pseudomonas; species Pseudomonas sp. SWRI92. The sequence goes on along the minus strand of NZ_JABWQY010000013.1, from coordinate 148,449 downwards.
CCCTCTCGCTTGTAACTTGCAGCTTGAAGCTTGAAACTTGCCGCTTCATTTCCTCCGAGGTCGCTGCATGCCATCCGTTATTTCCACCGACATCCTGATTGTCGGCGCCGGAGTCGCCGGCCTCTGGCTGAACGCGCGCTTGCGCCGCCTGGGATTTTCAACCGTGCTGGTGGAAAGCGCCAGCCTCGGCGGCGGGCAGAGTGTCAAATCCCAGGGCATCATCCATGGCGGCGCGAAGTACGCACTGCACGGAGCCCTGACCGGTGCCTCGGAAGCCATCGCCGACATGCCGCTGCGCTGGCGCGAGGCCTTGAAGGGCGACGGTGAGCTGGACCTGTCCGGCGTGCGTTTGTTGTCCGACGCCCATTACCTCTGGTCCCCTGGCACCTTGGCCGGCAATCTCACCAGTTTCTTCGCCAGCAAGGCCGTGCGCGGACGCGTCGACCAAGTCAAGGGCGAGCAACTGCCGCCAGCCCTGCAAGACAAGCGTTTCAAGGGCAAGGTCTATCGCCTGGCCGAGCTGGTGGTGGATGTCCCCAGCCTGATCGCACGCCTGGCGGAGTTGGCCGGCGACAGCCTGCTGGCCGGACAGCACATCGAGCCGTTGCGCAAAGAAAGCCAGTTGGTCGGACTGAAGGTCGATGATCGCGAGATCCGCGCCCAACGCATCGTGCTCAGCGCTGGAGGTGGCACCGCCAACCTGCTCGCCGCCCTGGGCCTTGACCAGCCAGCCATGCAGACCCGACCGCTGCACATGGTCCTGGCCAAGGGGCCGGGCCTCAAGCCGCTTTATGCCCATTGCCTGGGCGGCGGACCGAAGCCGCGCGTCACCGTGACCACCCATCCGGCCGCCGATGGCCAGTGGGTCTGGTACTTGGGTGGCGATCTCGCTGAAGGCGATGCCGTCGCCCGTGAGCCCGCCGCGCAGATTGCCGTGGCCCAGAAAGAGCTCGGCCAGTTGCTGCCGTGGATCGACCTCAGCACCGCGCAATGGGCAACGTTGCGAGTCGACCGCGCCGAACCGCTGCAATCGGGCCTGACCCGACCGGACAACGCCTTTCTCGCCGAACAGGATCGCCTGCTGGTGGGCTGGCCGACCAAGCTGGCCCTGGCCCCGGATTTCGCTGATCGGGTGATTACCGCGCTGCAACGCGATGGCATCCAACCCAGCCACCCCGCCCCGCTCCCGGAGCTGCCAAAGCCCCCGATGGGCATACCCGCGTGGGAGCAATTGCTGCCATGAGCCAACCGACACTGCACGACCTGCGTCGTCCGCTGGGCCATAACGGCCCGATGGTTTCGCCCCTGGGCCTGGGCACGGTCAAGCTCGGACGCGACCAAGGCGTCAAATACCCAAATGGCTTCCGAATCCCGGATGACAGCGAAGCGGGCATGTTGCTCAAGCTGGCGCGCGACCTTGGTATCAACCTGATCGATACCGCGCCGGCCTATGGCCGCAGCGAAGAACGTCTTGGGCCGCTGCTGCGCGGCCAGCGTCGCGACTGGGTGATCGTCAGCAAGGTCGGCGAAGAGTTCAGCGACGGCCAATCGCGCCATGACTTCAGCGCGGCCCATACGCGGTTCTCGGTAGAGCGCAGCCTCAAGCGCCTGGAAACCGAGTATATCGATCTGGTGCTGGTGCACTCGGACGGCAATGACCTGGCGATTCTCAACGACAGCGAAGTCTACCCAACCCTGGCGGCGCTCAAGCGCGAGGGCAAGATCGGCGGCTACGGGTTTTCCGGCAAGACCGTGGACGGTGGTTTGAAAGCCTTGGAGCAAGGCGACTGCGCGATGGTCACCTACAATCTGAACGAACGAAGCGAAAAGGCTGTCATTGACTACGCCAGCGAGCACGGCAAGGCGATCCTGGTGAAAAAAGCCCTGGCCAGCGGTCACGTGTGCCTGAGCCCCGGGGAGGACCCGGTTCGGGCGAGCTTCGAACTGTTGTTTGAGCACCCGGGGGTTGCCAGTGCTATTGTCGGCACGATTGATCCGCTGCACCTCGCCCATAACGTCGCGACCGTAGCCCGCGTCCTGCGTCAAAACTGAAGCCGCCTCGCGCGGCCATAAGGAAGGAGCCGACATGCCGCGTACGCTCATCAGAAAGAACCCGAGCAACTTCAAGACCCTGCCCCTTTTCGTCGAAGCAACGCCTGAAGGCCTGACGTACCAGAGCGTGGGGATGCCGCTCAATTTCGCCCAGACCTTGCAACGCCGCAAACCCGTCACCGTGGACGACGCCGAGCGTTTTACCCTGAAGCTGGCGAACCTCGGCGTCTCGGTGCGCCTGACCCTGCATTGGCAAAATCGCGATTATTGGGTACTCGTGCGTCAACGCCGCCAGGATCGCGGCGATGTGGTCCTCAAGTTGATTTCTGGTTACGTTCCGGCCCATGAATTGAACCTGCCGCTGCTTACCGCCATCAACGAAATTGCCGAAGAATGCCTGCTGGAAACCCCTGAGGGCTGGCTCGGCGGACGTTTCAACGACACTTGGTTGCCCGCGCCGTATTCAAGCGCCCTGCATTACCGTGAAGCCTTGCCGTTCCGCCTGGCTCCGCTCTCCGGTTCGGCCCGCCCAGTGCGTTGTGCCAATCTGCAATTGATCGAACGCCCGAGGGCCTACGTGCATTTGCCTACGGCATCGCTGCAGCTGATTTATGACTTGCGCCTGGACGTGCCCAAGGAAGCCAAATCCCTGAGCCTGTTTCATGTCGATGAACGCCTGGAAGGCGACCAACTGGTGGCGCGCCTGGATCGCAAGCGTCCCGACCTTTACCTGATGCCGCTGCTGGACGGACAACCGCTGCCTGAGCTGTACACGCTGAAGAAGGATCAACTGTACCCAGCCAGCACCCGCGGCTTGTACCTGGCGGAGAGCTTCGCCCGGCAGGACGGGTGGCTGGTGCGCGATGAGCGGATTCGCTGGAAGGATTGGCTGCGACAACAAGGGCTGACACCGCTCGGGAAGGAGTCCGGGCTGACCCGTCTGAAGGGCAAGGCCCGGCAGTTGCTCAAGAAGATCGTGCCGAGCAAGGTGGTGCGTTAGTCACAGCGATCTGAAAATGCTCTTGTGGCGAGGGAGCTTGCTCCCGCTGGGTTGCGCAGCGACCCCATTTTTATGGGCGCTGCGCACCCAAGCGGGAGCAAGCTCCCTCGCCACGAAAGCTCCCCAGCCACAGGAGCTGGCTCTTGCGCAAAGGCTCAGTTATTACGGATCTTTTCCACAATCGCCGTCGTTGAGCTGTTTTCCACCAGCCCCAACACCTTCACCGTGCCGCCATAGGCCGCGACGATATCGGCGCCCACGACCTGGTCGATCCCGTAATCGCCGCCCTTGACCAGCACATCCGGCTTGACCTGGCGCAGCAGATTTTCCGGCGTGCCTTCGCTGAAGCAGATCACCCAGTCCACCGCGCCAAGGCCGGCCAGGACCGCCATGCGTCGGTCGACACTGTTGATCGGACGACCCGGCCCTTTCAGGCGGCTCACCGAAGCATCGTCATTGACCGCGACGATCAAGCGATCGCCCTGGGCCCTGGCCTGCTCAAGGTAGGTCACGTGGCCAGCATGCAGGATGTCGAAGCAACCGTTGGTGAAGACGATTCGCTCGTTGTGCGCACGCGCATCGTCGACGGCCAACAGCAATTGCTCCAGCCCCAACACGCCGCGCTCGGAACCCTCTTCGCGCTGGATGGCGCGACGCAGCTCCGGAGCGCTGATGGCCGCAGTACCGAGCTTGCCGACGACGATACCCGCCGCCAGGTTCGCCAGGGCGACCGCGTGGGGCAGTTCCTCGCCAGCAGCGATTGCAGCGGCCAGGGTGGAAATTACCGTGTCGCCGGCACCCGTCACGTCGAACACTTCACGGGCACGGGCTGGCAGGTGCAAGGCCGGATGATCTGGACGTAACAGGGTCATGCCGTGCTCGCCCCGGGTGACCAGCAGCGCACCGAGCTCAAGGTCGTGCATCAGCTGCGCGCCTTTGCTCACCAATTCATGCTCATCCGCGCAACCACCGACGATGGTTTCGAACTCGCTGAGGTTCGGGGTAATCAGGCTCGCACCACGGTAGATGGAAAAATCCTTGCCCTTGGGGTCGGCCAGGACCGGAATGCCACGGGCACGGGCGGCCTGGATCAGCACTTGATGGTTTTTCAATGCGCCTTTGCCGTAGTCCGACAACACCAGCACCTTGATGCCTTCGAGCAGCTTGTCGACCTCCGCGCCAAGGGACAGGGGATCGGTGGCGAACGGCTCTTCGAAATCGATCCGCAACAGTTGTTGGTGACGGCTGATGACCCGCAGCTTGACGATGGTCGGCTGATGCGCGATGCGCTGGAATATCGCCCGCACGCCGGCACCTTCCAGGCTGTTGGCCAGGCTGTCGGCAGCTTCGTCGTCACCGGTCACGCCCACCAGGGAGGCCGGCGCGCCGAGGGCGGCGATGTTCAAGGCAACGTTGGCGGCACCGCCGGGACGATCCTCGATGTGCTCGACCCTGACCACCGGAACCGGCGCCTCGGGGGAAATCCGTGATGTACCGCCATGCCAGTAGCGGTCGAGCATGACATCGCCGACCACCAATACAGGGGCTTGATCGAATCGCGGCATGGACAACTTCATGGAGCATCCCACATACAAAATGAACAGGGCCGCGATATTAGCACAGGGTTGAGAAAGGCTCGTCCATGGCTGTGACGCGAAGCGCTGCCCCTTTGTGGCTCCTGCGGCAGCGCAGTTATCTGCTCGCAGGCCCGGGGCAGCTCAACCTCTTGCAGCACGTCCTGGATTCAGGCGATGTCCTGCGAGGGGGCATCCAGCCCCATGGCGTGGAGACGAGCGTAATAGCCGTTCTGCGCGAGGAGTTCGCCGTGGGTGCCGCGCTCCACGATACGCCCCTGGTCCATGACCAGGATCAGGTCGGCTTTTTCGATCGTCGACAAGCGGTGAGCGATGACCAGGGTCGTGCGGCCCTTCATGACCTGATCCAGCGCGGCCTGGATATGCCGCTCGGACTCGGTGTCCAGCGCTGAGGTGGCCTCGTCGAGAATCAACAACGGCGCGTTTTTCAGCAAGGCCCGGGCAATTGCCAGGCGCTGGCGCTGGCCGCCGGACAACAGCACACCGTTCTCACCCACCTCGGTGTCGAGGCCTTGAGGGAGCTGCGCGATGAAGTCCATGGCGTAGGCGTCCTGGGCGGCTTTTTCGATATCGGCCCGGGGTGCTCCGGCCAGGTCGCCATAGGCGATATTGTTGGCCACGGTGTCATTGAAGAGTGTGACGTGCTGGGTCACCTGGGCGACGTGGCGACGCAAATTACGCAGTCGATAGTCTTCGATCTCCACATCGTCGAGCAGGATCTGACCCATGTCGTGATGATAGAAACGCGGGATGAGGCTGGCCAGGGTGGACTTGCCGCTGCCCGAGCGTCCAACCAAGGCGATCATCTGCCCGGGAGCTGCGGTAAAGCTGATGTCCTTGAGCACTTCCCGATCGGAGCCGGGGTAGGTAAAGCTCAGGTTGCGTACATCGAGACGGCCACTGACGCGTTCCTGCTCTACCGTCCCGTTGTCGACCTCAGGCTCGACGTCCAGTTGTTCGAAGATGCTTTCGGCACCCGCCACCCCTTTCTGGATGGTAGAGCTGACCTCGGAGAGCTGGCGAATCGGCTTGGGCAACAAACCCGCCGCAGTGATGTAGGCGACCAGGTCGCCAGCCGTGGCGTCGCCGCGCAGGAACAGCACCAGAAACATCAGGGCCGCCATGGCGGTGTAGATCACCAACTGCAGCATCGGCGTATAAACCGCGCCGGTGCGCGTCATGCGCAGTTGCTTGTCGGTATTGCCCTGGCTGGCGCTGGCAAAGCGCTGTTCTTCGTAGGCCTCGCCACCGAAGCTGCGCACTACGCGATAGCCCTGGATGGTCTCGGAGGCGACGTGGGTCACGTCGCCCATGGCCACCTGGATCTTTTTGCTTTGCTTGCGGAATTTCTTGCTGGTACTGCTGACCATCACCGCGATCAGCGGCAGGATCGCCAGCATCACCAGGGTCAGCTTCCAGTTCATCCACACCAGGTAGGCAAAGAGAAACACCACGGTGAGGCCTTCGCGGATCACCACTTTGATCGCATCGGTGGCAGCGCCGGTGACCATGGTCACGTTGAACGTGATCCGGGAAATCAGGTGGCCGGAATTGTGGGTGTCGAAGTAGCGGTTGGGCAGGACCAGTAGCTTGTTGAACAACTCGACCCGCAGGTCATGCACCAACCCCAGCGAGACCCTCGCCAGATAGTAGTTACCCAGGAATGAGCCCAGGCCCTGCCAGGCCGCGATCAGAATGATCAACAGCGGCACGGCCATCAGCAGCTTCAAGTCCTGAAGGTACGGCACGGTAGGAAAAAGCACCGCATCGGGATTGCTCAAGCCATCGACGAAATACTTGAGAATCCCGGCCAGCATGGGCTGGGTGGATGCAAAGATCACGAAACCCACGATACTCAGCAGGAAAATGCCCACGTAGGGTCTGACGTATCCCAGCAGCCTGAAATAGATTTTCAGGCTGGAATCCTGTTCCGCTTTGGGCGGTGCGTCACTCATCGTCGAGCTCACTGGTTAGGAAGAGCGCGGGATTTTATCACAGCCACCGGGCTTGGCCCGCGCCCAGGCCAAAACACTGGCCAGGCCGATCGGCAACCAGCTGATGAACCATTCGGCGCGGGGAGTCCCCGTCAGGCTCGCGGCGTCGAATTGCATCGCCAGGAACGAAAACACCCACATGCCCAATACGCCTCGGCCCAGCACGGTGTCCCGGGCACGCCAGGCCTCGCGCAGCACCGCGAACCAGACAACGCACCACAGCAACAGCCCCGGCAGGCCCAACTGAATGGCAACATGGCTGAACAGATTATGAGCATGGTCAAAAAAACGACCGTTAACGGGGACGCGATAATCCCCCGCCAATCCAAGACCGCCCCAAGGACGCTCGCCAATCATGTGCATGCTCGACATGAAAATCTCAGGACGATAGGAGGCACCACGGGCCATCACCAAGGGTTCCAGCAGCCAGAACGTCAGCATCGCCAGCACCAGGGCCGTAGCGGCTATCACGCGGGTACGCCCGTCCCGGCAATAAAGCGGCATGGCCAGTACGCTGAGCAACAAGGCCAGCGCCGCGCCGCGGCTCTGACTCATCACCACAAATAACCCCAGCAGTGCCAGGGCCACCGCCCAAAGAACCTGGAGCCCGATACGACGCGGCACCCAGTGCAGCATCCAGATCGCCGCCAAGCCAATCACGTATCCACCCAGGATCGGATGCGACAATTCACCCAGCCCTTCGAGACGCGCCACCCAGCGATGATCCTGGATAATGTAGAACTGAACGATGGCCATCAGGGCCGTCAGGGCCAGCCCCAATCCGCCCCACTGCATGACACGGATCACGCGCTCCGGCTGGCCATTGGCGAAAATCGGGAAGAACAACAGGAACACCAGGATGTAGAGCAGCCGCTTGGCTTCGCGGGCGGGCTCCGGCGCCTCGGCCCAGAGCAGCGTCACCAGCGCCCACGCCATCAATGCCAACAGTGCCCCATAAATCAAGCGCTGGGCGCGCCACAGCTCCACCAACCTGTGGCGCGCCGGCCAGGCAAACAGGATCGCCGGCAACCAGACCAAAGCGATCAACCCTTGCTGATAAACCTTATTGGTGGGTGCCAAGGCTATCGCCAACAAAAACCAAAACAAGCCAAGGGCCATCCAGCCCTGCGCCCAACGTGTTGCTTGCATCTAACGCTCCTAAACGGTGTACCAGCCAAACCGGCATGGTGAAAACAAAAACTTTTGGGCATCATGGCCCGCCACGGCACCGTTCTTTCAACAAGGTTTCCCTACGATGCAATCCTCACGGCTTCCCCAAGCCGCTTTGAATCTAATGATTGAAGGCGCCAGCATTCTGGAGGCCGACAGCTACGGCCCAAAAGTCTATCTGTTGCAGGATGGAAACATCCTAAAAATGTTTCGCCGCAAGCGTTTTTTTTCCTCGGCCCTTCTAAGGCCCTACTCGACGCGGTTCATCAGCAACGCGGCCCGTTTGAAGGAACTCGGCGTACCGACCCTCGAAGTGCTGGCCTACTACAAGCTGCAGAAGCCCGGCATGACCGCCGTACTTTATCGACCGCTTCCCGGAAAAACCCTGCGCCAATTATCGAATCATGAAGATTTCAGCTGGCAACAGCGTCTTCCAGACCTGATCGAACTGATCCGCAGCCTCCATGCCAGTGGCATTTATTTTCGCTCGTTGCACTTGGGCAACATCGTTGTCACCCCGGAAAACACCCTGGGGCTGATCGATGTGGCTGACATGCGGTTTTTACGCTCTCCATTGCCGCGCTATCTGGCACGCCGCAACCTGCAGCATTTCGCTCGTTATATTGCGCGGGAGAACCTGAACGGGAGCTTTCCAATGCAGGCGTTGGAAAACGCCTTAATCGCTACCTGAAATCAACTCCCGGGCGGTTTGGCAAAAACTCGCCCATGCCGCCTCTGGTGCCAAAGCCTGGTACTGCGCCGCCGCGATCGCCTCGGCCGAAGCCTGTGAGGCCCGGGTGATGGCTTCGCTCCACGCGGCTTCGTCACCGGCAGGCGCATACCAGCCGTCATCGCCCACCTGCTCGCGGAACACGGCCAGATCACTGGCCAGCACCGGAGTGCCGGCCAGGATCGCTTCCTGGAGAATCAGGCCAAGCCCCTCTTCGAAAGAGGGAATCAGCACCCAGTCGAACGCTTTATAGAGCGTCGCAACGTCCTCCAGATGCCCAGTCAACAACACCTTCCCGGCCAGGTCTGGCTGGGCGATCCGTGCCTCCAATGCCGCCCGGGCCGGCCCTTCGCCGACAATCACCAGGCGCCAGCCAGGCTGGTCGATTGCGGCCTGGGCAAAGCCCTCCAACAGGTTGGCGAAACCTTTTTTGTCTACCAGCCGTCCTACCGCGCCGAATATATGCGTGGCCGTCGCAGCCCCGCCCAGCCGAACGCGAGCTTCTTCGCGAGGGACGAGGCACGATTGAAATGCGACAGGATCGAATGCACTGCGCAACGCAGTGACCTGGATGCCCAGCTCCTCCTGCAGCGATGCCGCCAACGTCTCGGAGACTGCTGCCAAAGCAAGGCGTGACGGCGGGAAGCCACACAACAATTCCCGACCCATGGCGTTGAGCCGTGTCGCACCATGGAATATCACGACCACGCGGATCTGCGGCATGTCCTTCAAGACGGGCAACAGCGTACGCGCCACGCCGAGACCATCGAGCAATACCACTCGGGCATCGCTGTCGAGCAGGCCCTGACGGAAACGGCTGTGCATCCAGGGCCTGAAAAGGCGCCAGAAGTGGCGGCCCTTGAGACGCGCCGACGTCAGATTCCACTCCCGTGCCGGGCCCGCATTGTCTTGGCAAGCGGATTCCGAGCCTTGCAGGAGCCATGTCTTGACGGGCACGGCGGGATCGATCTGCGAAAGGATCTGGCGATGGACTTTATGCACCGAAGCGAATGGCGAACCGCCTGCCCACATGACATTGATGATGCTCATCGAGCGGCAAACCTTTGATCGCGGACCCGGACTCGTGCTTCGAGAAGCTCAATAATTGATAAGCCAGCCAACGCACACTCCGAGCAAAAGGATCAGGAAAAGTTTGATTTGCTCACGGCGCCTGCGACGCGCCTTGCGCTGGCGTTCGACAGGAACTTCGACATGAACACCGAATCCTGTATGTAAAACAGCATCCCCTTCGAGCGTGACTGCGGTCAAGTTCAGTTGCGCGTAGCGGAGCGACAGGGCTTTTTCACCACCGAAACCGGCAAAAGGCGCGCAGAGCTGATATTCCTTCAGCCGCCGCAAGCCCGGATTGAGAGAAAAACTCTGCCACTCAGGCTTATCCGAGATCAGGGGATAGCACGGCACGCCGCCGATCAGCTCACGCTCGCCCAAGCGGATATAGGGACTGTGTACGCACAGGTCATAGACATAATTGCGCAGCCATACCTGGAGAATCTCGGGACGCAATTTCAGGATCGTCAGCGAGTCTTCCACGAACGCCGGGCGGTAGAACTCCCAGTCATCCTCGCAGTGGAAAACATAGGGCGTCTTGACGTGTCCGTAGGCCAGGTCGATTGATGCCAGCTGTCCCAGTTTCGGCTGGTTGACGAATACCGTGCAGCGCTCCTTCCAGTGATCGGGAATCACCGCGTGCACGCCTTCATCGCCTGCGTCTTCAGTAATGAACACTTCGCGAATAGACGCCGTATTGAAACGGTCAAAACTCTCGAGCGTCCGCTTGAGCAGATCGAGCCGGCCGCAACTGGTGACCACAAGAGTGATGTCACTATCGTCGGAAAACTGCACTGAAATACCATTTAGTCAAATGCCACCCTGTCGTTGGATGGCATAACGGTTTTATTAAATGCCCAGTTTCTGGCGCAATCGCTCCAACAGACTCAAAGGTCCACGCGGCCGCAAGGGCGGCTCCAGCGCTTCCACGATTTTCTGTCCGATACGCGCGAAGCTGAACTGTTCCAGCGCCAGCCTGTGGCCGTTGCGGGCGATACTGTGCGCCAATTCGGGGTCCGCACGCAGCCGGGAAAGTTTTTCCTGAAGTTGCGGGATGTCCCGATACAACACCACGTTATGCATGTCCTGCAGCCCCAGCGCCCGAGCTTCCTCGGCGCCTTGGTCAAACGCCAGCAGCACGCAGCCGCAGGCCATCGCCTCGAAATTCTTGATCATGTACTCGCCCATGCCCACGTCGGCACTGACGAAAAAACGAATCCGATTGAGCGTCTCGCAATACTCTTCGCCGGACTTGGTACGGGTTACCACCAACGGCTCAACGCGCGCCAATTCATCCAACAGCGCCTTGCGACCACTATAGGCGACGCTGTTGGTGCTGCCGACAAAGGCCAGTTCGATGTCCCGTTCGCGCTGCCGGTCCTGCAACAACGATTGATCGTAGCCCTTGGGAACGAAAACCGCATCGAATCCTTCCGCACGCAGGCGTTCCGTCACCATGAAACCGGAGCTGATGACCCTCACCCACGGCAGACGACGGTAATGGGCGCTGAACTTGCCCGTGTATTTGCACGGAATGTAGTTCTGGTAGGCGTCATGTTCGAGGATCACCAGGTTGGGGATCGTGCGAATGAAGCTGGCCTGGCGAATTTCCTGCTTGAAGCGCAGGAAAAATACGATCCGGTCGTAGCTCGATACATCCACGTGACGTCGGAAATAGCCTCGCAGATTGCGTTGTTCCGCACTGTCGAGCCAACGCAAATCGCACTCGCAATGAGCGGCCACGCCTTCATAGAGCCGATCCAGAATGGCCCGTTGTTCTTTCTGCACCAGAAATAGAACTTTCATCGTCTTCCTTGCGGCACCGAACGACTTGATAGATAGCCGGAGGCGGTGTTGCCCCCTGGGCCCTTAAAGCCGCCAGAACAGTTCATGGCGGCGCACAGCCTTGCGAAAGAATTCATTCTCGCCATAGGGCGATTCCCTACGCCCAGCCAGCAGGCGCTGGATGCCACGACGCAGGCGGCGCTTGAACGGGGCAGGCGGCTGCAGGTCGTGCATCATGCCCAGCGCCATCGCCTTGTCATGCAGGCCCGCCAGTGTCAGCGGCAGGCTGAGAGGATGCATTGGCCGGTCCGGATCGAAATGCGGTGGCAACGCGATGCCGCTGCCCGAGTCGCCCATGGGCCAGCGATCGTTATCGTGCAGGTGGTTGGCATAGCCCAGCAGCAGGGTCGGTTGCCACTCCAGGCCCTCAAGCGCCTGCAGGACAGCGTGGTGGGCGCAAAGATGGTCGGGGTGCGGATCGAGAGCCGGATGCGGCAACACAATCACTTCGGGACGTGCCTTGAGTATCAGTTCCCGCAGGTCCGCCAACAGGTTGTTCCAGGTCGGGGCGCCATCGGCATCGCCGGGCAAGGCAAACGGGTTCAATTGGCGAAACAGACGGGTATCGCTCAGGTCCGCCTCGCGGGAACCCTGGGGCTGGCCGGGCGCAGCTTGCATGGCGGCCAGTTGCAGGCAGAAGTAGCCCAACTGCACGCAGTGCTCCTGCGGTACGCCGGCCCAGCGCGGCACGACGATGCTGTCCCAAGCCCGCAGCCGACCCTTGAGCCGTGCGGCGTCTGCGCGCCCCAGGCCCATGCGCTGATAATGTCGCGCTTCGATTTCGCCAGCGGTGAGGGTCACGATCCACGCTTCGTCCGCCTGGCTGTAGAGCCCATAAGCGGCCAGCTCAGCATCGTCGGCGTGGGGCGCGATGACCATCGTGCGCGAGTGCCGTACGTCCACGGGCGCGAATGACCAGAGCATCGGTTCACCCGACACGCGGCAAAAACGCCCACGCAAGCGCAACTCACCCCGGGACAGCACGGCGCCCTGCTCGCTGAGGTTGAGGTAGCGCAGGCCATTGACCCCGCGTTCGAAGGTTTGCCGTTCCAGACTTTCGTTGCCCAATAACTCGACAACCGGATCAATGAATCGTCCCAGCCAGGTACTTCTGATTCGCAGCGCCAGGACCAGCGTCGCGCCGTCGTCCAGTATCACGCCCTCGTCCAGCCGCAGCCGCCCGGCATTCAAATGCACCTTGGGTTGCTGGGTGAACGGCGGGAAGTTGTACTGGTAATCGTCCCGGGGCGAATAGAACAGATGATCGGCGAACCATGCCTCGTGGGCGATCCAGCCCAGCAGCGCCAGCACCAAGGGCAACCACCAAGCGACCAAGACGCCGAGTACCACCAGCACAACGAGCGCGCATAGCAATCCCAGGCGCTTGTTGCGACGATGGCGCGTGAGCAACTGTTGTTTTCGATTCATGGGCGGGTTCATACGGTAAACACCGGCACGGGGTTGCACCAACGGTCTTTGTATTCACGATCCGCCCGGCCGAACGAAAAACGCAAGGGCTTGCCGGCGGCGCGGGCGTGCTCCCAGGCGCTTTGGGTGTTGAGGAAGCTCAACACGCTGCCAGGGCTGAATTCGCGGGTCTGTGGGTCGACACCGCCATTGACGTATTCGACACTGATCCAATCGGGCGCTTCGACGCGATAGACCAGTTGAATGGCAATCGGTGCATCGTGGAGGAAAACCACCGAGCCGATCAGCAATTCGCGCAGCAGTTCGATCACCTCCTCCATGCGCTCGGCGCCGGTGGCAGCGAAGCCCCAGCGGCGCTGGAACAGGTCGCAGTAGATTGACGCCAGTTCAGCGCTGGGAAATTCGCCAACCGGCCGCACCAATCCGCCCGCCTCTTCCAGCAACCGAAGCTCGCGGCGTTGGTTATAGCGAAATTTCTTCGACAGCTCTTCAGGAAGGCGCGCCATGGCCAGCTGTTCTTTCTGCAGCTTCAAGCCGCTGAAACGGCCCTCGTTGAGCGCCGACAGATACCGCCCCTGATGACGCAACGGTGCCTGGGCGCCAGGTGCCGCTGGCAGGATCAACTCGGCATTGCCCAAGTCGAACAAGCCTTTTTTGCCGCTGCGCTTGAGCACGTCCTTGGACAAGGCCAGGTCGCGGCCCCAGGTCGGTATTGCCGCCTTGAGCTCGCCGTCCTGCTCGAACGCCAAGTAGCGCACGGGGATGTCGGCCAGCGCGGCCAGCCGTTCGACTACCAGGGGATGCGTCGCCACGCTGCCGCCGAAACGTTCCCACGCCTGTGCATAGGTCGAGGCGTCGGTGGTTGACCAGCCGCGCTCGCGCCAGCCTTGGAATCGGTTGAGCATCAGTTCCTCGGTGCCAGTTCGGTCACTTGGGGCAAACGCCAGAATGCTTCGCGTACGGCGCGATCCGAAAAGCGTTCACGCAGGCGATCAAGCATCAACTCGGCGCATTGTCGGCGTTGCAGATCGCCCATCGCTGCCAGGTGTTGCAGCCCTTGGGCCATGTGCTCGGCGTCACCGAGCGGAAACAGGATCCCGACGCCCTCGACCACCTCCTTCGCGCCGCCGCAAGCGGTGGCCAGCAACGGAACGCCGGCCGCCATCGCCTCGAGCAGCACCATGCCGAACGGCTCGTGGTCGGAGCTCAGGGCAAATGCGTCGAAGGCGCGAAAATAGCGACGTGCCTCGGGCACTTGACCAAGAAACAACACGCGGTCGGCTATGCCCAACTCCAAGGCGAGCTCTTTAAGGTCCTGCTCCAGGCGTCCCTTGCCCAGGATTGCCAGCTGGCTATTGGTCGGCAGATATTCCAGTGCAGCGGCAAAACCTCGTAGCAGGGTGGCCTGGTCCTTGTCCGGATGCAGCCGCCCGACGTTGCCGACAATCCAGGCATTCGCCTGGAGCCCAAGTGTGTGCCGCGCCTCGTCCCGGGACACCTGACTGGCTTGCAGGGCGTCGAGATCGATGCGGTTGTAGAGGGTCTGGATCTTCGCAGCAGGCCATTTCGGCAGGCAACGACGCATGTCGTCACGCACTGCATCGGACACCCCGAGCAGGCTCAGGCGCTTGCGAAAAACATGGGCGAACAGCCGGCGGGTACGCCGTTGATAGTCACCAAAAGCATGGTGCACGCCGATCACCGGCAGGCGAGTACCCAGCAGGGCGATGTAGATCGGCTTGAAGCGATGGGCGATGCAGAAACTGAAATTGCGCGAAGCGGCGATCCTGCGCAGATCGCCGATGGCGCCCAGCTTCAGGCCGCGAACGGCGCTGGAGCTGTACTCCATGAACAGCACCTCGTCCGAGGCGCACGCGGCGGCGACTTGCGCATCCGCCGCTCCGGTGAGAAACACCGTCGTCACGCGATAGCCAGTGCCCGCGAACAGGCTGGCGTACTGACGGGCGCAGTCCAGGAACGGCCCGTCATAACCGTGGCAGAACTGCAGCACATGTCGCTCAGCCGAGCGTGTCATAAGCGTCCACGCCGTCTTTGACCACCAGGATGTCTTCCATGATCAGGTACTGCAGGTCGGAGCCAAAGAACATGTTCAGCGCGTCGGTCGGCGAGCAGATCATCGGTTCGCCACGACGGTTGAGCGAAGTGTTCAGCGACACGCCGTTGCCGGTCAGCACTTCCAGGGCCTTCATCATGTCGTAGTAGCGCGGATTGTATTCGCGCTTGAGCACCTGGGCCCGGGAAGTACCGTCTTCATGGACGACTTCCGGCACGCGGGTTTTCCATTCTTCGGCCACTTCGAAGGTGAAGGTCATGAACGGTGCCGGGTGATCGACCTTGATCATCTGCGGCGCCACGGTGTCGAGCATCGACGGGCAGAAAGGCCTCCAGCGCTCGCGGAATTTGATCTGCTCGTTGATCCGATCGGCCACGCCGCTGGCGCTCGGGCATCCGATGATCGAGCGACCGCCCAAGGCACGCGGGCCAAACTCCATGCGGCCCTGGAACCAGGCCACCGGGTTGCCGTCGACCATGATCTTGGCGATGCGCTCGGGGGTGTTGTCGATCTTGCGCCATTCAGGCTTGCTCGGATGACGGGCGCACGCGGCGATCACGTCTTCGTTGCTGTAGGCCGGGCCGAGGTAGACGTGTTCCATTTTCTCCACTGGCACGCCACGGGCATGGGACACATACGCCGCCGCGCCCACCGCCGTACCGGCGTCGCCGGAGGCCGGCTGTACGAACAGCTCCTTGACGTCGTCGCGGGCGATGATTTTCTGGTTCAGCTTGACGTTCAGTGCACAGCCGCCGGCGAACGCCAGCTTGCCGGTTTCCTTGAGCACGTCGCCCAAGTAGTGGTCGATCATCTGCAGCGCCAGCTTCTCGAACAGCGCTTGCATGCTTGCCGCGTAGTGAATGTACGGCTCGTCGGCGATATCGCCTTCGCGTTTCGGACCGAGCCATTCGATCAGCTTCGGCGAGAAATAGAAGCCCTTGCCCTTCTCTTTATAGCGACGCAGGCCGATCACGTTGGCGTAGTCGGTGTTGATCACCAGTTCGCCGTTTTCGAACGAGGCCAGGCGCGAGAAATCGTACTTGCTGGCATCGCCATAAGGCGCCATGCCCATGACCTTGAATTCGCCGTCGAGCATTTCAAAGCCGAGGAACTCGGTGATCGCACCGTACAGGCCGCCCAGGGAATCCGGGTCGAAGAATTCCTTGATCTTGTGGATCTTGCCGTTTTCACCGTAGCCAAAGAAGGTCGTGGCGTATTCGCCCTTGCCGTCGATGCCCAGGATCGCGGTTTTTTCCTGGAAGCCCGAGCAGTGGTAGGCACTGGAGGCGTGCGCCAAATGGTGCTCGACCGGCTCGATCTTGATCTTTTTCGGATCGAAGCCCAGCTGCTCCAGGCACCAGACGATTTTGCGGCGATAGCGCTTGTAACGACGGTTGCCCATCAGGATCGCGTCAAGGGCGCGGTCCGGGGCGTACCAGTAACGCTTGGCGTAGTGCCAGCGCGCTTCGCCGAACAGGCTGATCGGGGCAAAGGGGATCGCCACCACGTCGACGTCGGACGGCTTGATGCCAGCCTGTTCCAGACAGAACTTCGCCGACTCGTAGGGCATGCGGTTCTTTGCATGTTTATCGCGTACGAAGCGCTCTTCCTCGGCCGCCGCGATCAGCTTGCCGTCGATGTACAGCGCCGCGGAAGGATCATGGCTAAGGGCGCCGGACAGGCCAAGAATCGTCAATGCCACAGGGGTCTAGCCTCTTATGTCTGCATACGGGCGACAAGCGCCGCGAAAAATTGATGTGCCACGCGCCAGGGGTGCGGGGCAGCTAAAGGGCGGGATTATAGCTTAAAAGCGGCGGCAAGCCTCTAGCGGTGAGTGGGGCGCGTGCAGCACACGATTGCCTGGCGCTATTTGTAGGG
The DNA here is from genome assembly GCF_014268685.1 of Pseudomonas sp. SWRI92. NCBI lineage: Bacteria > Pseudomonadati > Pseudomonadota > Gammaproteobacteria > Pseudomonadales > Pseudomonadaceae > Pseudomonas > Pseudomonas sp. SWRI92. The sequence continues at coordinate 131,615 of NZ_JABWQY010000013.1, read as the reverse complement.
CAGCGCACCTTGTGCCGACCTCACGTGAACAGCAGGGTCTTTTTGATCGCTGCCACGCTCTGCGTGGGCATGAATCCCGTGACGCTCTGGCTCATCCCGGAAGCGGAACGCGGAGCGTCCCTGGCGGCGTTCCCACGCAGGAGCGTGGGAACGATCTCATGGCGCGCTATCGACGTCCTTGGGCAAGCGCCCATCAATCACCCGATACAACGCACTCCCCTCAGGCCAGTTACGCATGAACCGCGCGCGGTCCCGCGCATAGGCCGGGGCGAAGCTGGCCTGGGTGCGGTGCTGGCACATCGAGTCGAGGTCGATCAGCGCCCAGCGGTCGTGTTGCCAGAACAAGTTGTGGCCCTTCAAGTCGCCGTGGCTGATGCGTTCGCGGATCAGGTCGGCGAACAATCGTTCCAGCGCCAGCAACTCAGGTTCGGGCGCCTCACCGCTTTCCACGTAGGGGGCGAAGCGCTCGATGATGTCCGGCCCCGCCAGGTGTTCGGTGACCAGATAGGCGCCGCGGCGCAGCCACAGGAAGCGCTTTTCCAGCAAGGCCAGGGGCTTGGGCGTGGCGATGCCGAGAAAGGCCAGGCGATGGCCTTCGCGCCAGGAATGCCAGGCGCGGCTCGGGCGCCAGAAGCGCTTGAGCCAGTGGGCGAAGTTCTTGATGTTGTAGCGCTTGATCACCAAGGCCCGGCCGCTCGCCTCGACTTTGCCGACGCTGGCCGCGCCGCCGGTCTTGTATAGGTGGCCTTGGTCAAGCAACGCATCGGCCTGCTCCAGTACTGGCATCATGGCCGCTTCTTCATCGCGCCGGATCGCCCGCAGGCCGAACGCTCCGCGCCGTACGCTGAACAGGCTGCACTCGCGCCCGACTTTTTCGAGAAAATCCTTCAGGCGCCAGGCATGCACCTTGTCGATCTGTTTCTGCAGCGCTTCCATGGGCAGCGCGTGTTCGGCGTTGCCCAGCAGGTAATACACCAACAGCTCTTCGTTGAACGGCTGGAGGGCTTTGGGAAGTTGGGCGAAAAACACTCCCAGGTTTTCCAGCACTTTTTGCCGGGACAACGGTTGCCCCGGTGTTTCGGCGCGAATACCCGCCCCGTCAATCAGATAGAGCTGGCCGCCATGACGCAGCAGATTGTCCAGGTGCAGGTCTTCCTGCCACAGACCTTTGCCGTGCAGTTGCGCTATCGCTCCCAAGGCCTCGGCCAGCACCGCCGTTTGTTCGTCTGCCAGCATTGGCAACTGCTCGACTTGCTTCCAGGCATCGCCCAGGCTCTCGGCGCCTTCCAGCAACTCGAACAGCAGCCAGCCGCCTTCGCCTTCCTTCAAGCCGTCAGCCAACAGCAAGGGTGTCGTCAGTCCCTGCTCCGCCAGCAGGCGAACGCCTTGCAGTTCACGCTGGAAATGCCGGGGCGCCTTGCTGCCCACCAGCAACTTGGCCAGCACCGGCCGGCCACGCCAGATGCCAGCACCAACGTAGCGTTGCCCTGGCAATACCCGCAACAGCGACAACAACTGCAGTTGCGCCGGCCCGGCGGCATCCGCCAGCTCCAGGCTCAGGGGCAGGCTCGGGCTGCGGCCGGCGCTTTTCAGTTCGGACAAATGCATCAGCGAACCTCCTTATGAGTGCGTCGCGCGCTTAGCCGGTTTATCCACTCATCAACCAGCACACCGTCGACGGGCTGGCCCAGATAAGCAGACAGCAGTTGGCGCACATCCGCTTCAGTCCAGGCCCGGGCCCGGCGCAGCAACGGTTCCAGATCCTTGACCCGGTCACGCAGTCCGAACAACAGCGGGCGAGTTTTTTCCAGGTCGATCAACTGCGCCTGATAGCCGCTCTCGGTGGCTTGCAAGAAAATATGCTTAGGATAAAAACAGCCGTGCACCTGACGCATGCCATGCAGGCGCCGCGCCAGATGCCCGCAGGCCTGGAGGATGGTGGTGCGTTGCGCCGCCGTCAGGGTCGACCAGCGCAACAGGAGCGAATCGAGGTCATCCCATCCGTCCAGGGCACGGGTCAACAGGATCGCCCGCACCTCACCGTCCACTTTGCGTTGACCGTAGAATACTGCCTGCAAGGCCGGAATGCCCAGCTGGCGATACCGGCTGATGTTGCGAAACTCCCTGGAAAAGCTGGGCTCGCCAAAGGGGTGCGATAACGTCCGGGTCAGGTAGTTGTTCTGGCGCTTGAGGTAATAGCCCTGCCCTTCGAGCTCCAGTCGGAACACGCTGCTCCAGCCACCGCCCAGCGTATTGGGCTCATCCACCGCGTCCAGTTTGCGCGACCAGAGGGCTTCGAAGCTGTCCAGGCCATGGCGCTCCAGCAAGGCCCGATCTTCAGCGGCCAGGTAATCGGTCATTCACGCCCCTCGAAAAATCTCACCACGTGACGAATGCGTTTTTTGTCACACGCATCGAGCCGGTCACGCTGGTTGTATTGCAGATAAAAACGCAGGCGCTGGGTGGCCGACAAATGATATTTGCCCACCTTGTCCAGGCAGGCCAAGTCCTTGGTAATCCGGTACTTGAGCCAGAAGCCACGCCAGAAATCACCGTTCGGGCAGTCGATCAGGAACAGCCGCGCCTGGTCATCGATCAACAGGTTGCGCCACTTCAAGTCGTTATGGGTGAAGCGGTGATCATGCATCGTCCGGGTGTATCCGGCCAATTGCCGGCTCACGCCATCGACCCAGGCGCGGTCGGCCAGGCGCGGATCGTGTCGCTCGGCCAAGGCTGAAAGGTCTTCGGTGCGTGGCAGTTCTCGGGTGATCATCGCCCCGCGATCATAGGCCGCGCCACGCCGCTCCAAGCCCCAAGCGACGATCTCGGCCGTGGGAATGCCCCACTTGGCGAAACGCTTGAGGTTCTGCCATTCGGACTTGACCCGTGGCTTGCCCAGGTAACGCCGCAGCCCCTTGCCGGCGCCCGTGTAGCGCTTGACGTAGTAATTGACGCCGTTGCGCTGCACGCGGATCACCTCTGACAGCGGATCGCGCGTCAGGCGCTCCCCCTGAAGGGCGAACACCGCATCCAGACTGCCGAAATCCTCTGCCAGCTCAGCGTAGGCCGGCTCCAAATTCCAACCCGACATCAGAGTGCATCCCCATACCGCTGCTTGCGCGCATACAGCTTGTTGGCCTTGCCTTCGAGCCAGGCCAGCAACGACGCCTCTTCGGCCAGGACCTGGCGCAGCGGCTGCTGGAAATAGCCCCTGAGGAAACGCAGCTTGTCGCGGCGGGTCAGGCCAATGTCCAGCGCCGAGAAATACAGCGCCGCCAGGTCCTTGTTGCGCCAGCGAGTGGTGATGGCGGGCCGGGTCTGGGCGCGGTGCAGGTCGATCACCGAGAGCTTGAAATCCCCCGGCGTCACCGGTTTGTCGGTGTGCAGGAGAAAGTGACAGATGTAGCAGTCGCGATGATTGACCCCGGCGCGGTGCATCATGCCGGTCATGCGCGCCACTTCGGCGATCAGGGCACGCTTGAGCGTCGGCTGCGGCGGCTGCTTGAGCCAGTCGATGCTGAAATCTTCGAGACTGATGGTCGGGGCCAACTCCTCGGTGACGATGAACGAGTGCTGGTCCGCCGGGTTGCTACCCTTCTCGCCATACGCGACGGCGGTCATGGTTGGTACGCCGGCTTCCTGCAAACGCTGGATCGCCTTCCACTCCTGGCCCGCGCCGAGTACCGGCAGCTTGGCAGTGAACAGGTTCTTGAAGATCTCGCCCCAGCCAATGCCGCGGTGGATCTTCACGAAAAAGCCGCGCCCGTCCACCTCCGTGCGCAAGGTGCGCCGGGCTTCCAGCTCACGATAGACCTCCCCTTTGAGCGCCTCGACTTCGACGAACGCATCGCGTCCAGCCCAAAGGGTCTTGAACGGTTCGGCCAACATCAATTTCATTCAGCGTGCTCCGCCAATATCACATCCGCCGCGTGCTGCGGCATGCTGTAGAGGTCAGCCGTCTCGGCAAAGACCAGACCGTTGCGGCTCCAGGCCGCCCGCGCGCCAGCATCGCTCAACATCCGGCCCAGGTATTCGGTGAGCTGTGCTTGTTCGAACGGCTCGTCCAGCACCAGGCCACTGTCAGCCTCGGCGATGTAATGGGCATATCCACACACCGCGCTGACCAGCACCGGCAACCCGGCCACCAGCGCTTCGAGCAGTACCGTGCCGGTGTTTTCGTTGTAGGCCGGATGTATCAACAGGTCGGCGCCCAGCAGGAAACGCGGGATGTCGCTACGGCCCTTGAGGAACCGTACGTTGTCGCCGAGCCCCAGCGTCGCGCTCTGCAGTTGGAATACCTTGGGGTCGTCCTGGCCGATTACAAACAGCCGGGTGCGCTTTTTCAGTTCCGCCGGCAACCCGGCCAGGGCCTTGAGGCTTCGATCCACGCCCTTGGTCTTGAACCCCGAGCCGATCTGCACCAGCAGCAAGTCGTCGTCCGCCAGGCCGAATTCGGCCCGGAACGCGGCGCGGATTTCGTCGGCGTCAGCAGGCCGGCGGCGGTCCTGGGCGATGCCCGGCGGCAGCAGGTGAAAGCGTTCAAGCGGGGTGTCGTAATGCTTGATGAAGAGCGGTTGCTGCACTTCGGAAATCATCAGCACTTCGGTCTTGGCATCCTTGGCGAACACGGCTCGCTCGTACTCGGCGAAATGCCGGTAGCGGCCCCAACGCCGGTACAACGAGTTGCGCAGATTCTGCGCCTTGTCTTCAAAGCAGCCATCGGCGGCGTAATAGACGTCAAGGCCGGGCATTTTGTTGAAGCCAATCAAACGGTCCACGGGGCGCTTGGCCAGGTCGGCCTCCATCCACGCGCTGAGTTTCTCATTGCGGCGATGATTGAACAGCGCCTTGACCGGCGCCACCAGCACTTCGAAGCCTGGCGGGACGTCACCTTCCCAGATCAGCGTGTAGACACGGATCTGGTGGCCGCGTCGCTGGCATTCGAGGGCGATGCGCATGAAATCGCGCTGCAGGCCGCCGAACGGGAAGTATTTATAAAGGACAAAAGCCAATTGCATCAGCGCGGCTCCTCAGCCAATAACGTGCTCAGGTGGCTGGCAACACGCTCAGGGTTTACACGGGTGAAGCACAGGGGCTGCTCGCGTTTCAGGTCAAACCGACGGGCATCTTCGGCGGTCGGTGGATACGTACATTGTTTTTGCATGCAGGGCGCACAGGGAAAGTCGCTGGCGAGGTGAATCTGGCCCTTGCCGTACGCCCCGGTCAGTACCGGGTTAGTGGGGCCGAGTAGCGAAATGGTCGGCACGTCCAACGCGGCAGCCAGATGACCGAGGCCCGTATCCACGGCCACGCACGCCTGGGCGCCAGCGAGCACCTTGCCCATCCCGGCCAGGTTCAGTTTCGGCAACACCAGGGCGTTGCGCAGCCCGCTGGCAATGCGTTCGGCCCGGGCCTTCTCGGCAGGGTTGCCCCACGGCAATTTCACCACCACGCCGAACTGGCCCATGCGCTCGGTGAGCTGGCGCCAGTAAAGCTCGGGCCAGTGCTTGGACTCCCAGGTCGTGCCATGCAGGAATACCACGTAAGGGTAGGCGCGCGGCAACTCCACCAGCCGGTCGACGCTCAGGCCGTAGCTGCCCTGGGTCTTGGGCAGGTCATACCCCAGCGCCAGGGCAAACAGCTGCCGCACGCGCTCGACCGCATGTTGCCCACGGGCCACCGCCAGACGCCGGGAGTAAAAACGCGCGGCCATTGGTTCACGGGCAGAGTGCTTATCCAGGCCGGCCACCGGTGCCTTGACGTAGCGAGTCAGCCAGGCGCTTTTCAGCAGGCCCTGGGCATCGATCACCAAGTCATATTTTTCGGCGCGCACGCTTTGTTTGAAGCGTCGCCATTCGCCACTCTTGATGGTTTGCCAGAGGTTCTTGCGCCAGCGCCGGATCGCCACCGGGATGACCCTGCCCACCGCCGGGTGCCAGGTAGCAATTTCGGCAAAACCCTCTTCCACCACCCAATCGAACCGGATACCAGGAATCGCTCGCGCCGCATCGGTCAGCGCCGGCAAGGTGTGGACCACATCCCCCAGCGACGAGGTCTTGATCAGCAATACCCGCAAGTTAACGGACCTCCACGGGAGTGCCCTGCAAACGCTCCAGGGCATCGTTCACCGACGGCGGCATGAGCTGGCGCAGGCAGTTGTAATGACCGAAGCGGCAGGTGCGATCGAAGCAAGGGCTGCACTCGATGCCCAGGCGCACCACTTCGACCTTGTCGGCCAAGGGCGGCGTGAAACCTGGCGAGGTAGAGCCGTAGACTGCCACCAACGGACGGTTCAGGGCCGCCGCGACGTGCATCAGGCCGGAGTCGTTGGAGACCACGGAATCGGCGCAGGACAACAGATCAATGGCCTCGGCCAGGGACGTGTCGCCGCTCAGATTGGTCGATTCTTCTCGCAGGCCCGGGATCAGTCTCGAGCGGATATCCTCGCCCACCGAATGGTCGTTTTTCGAGCCGAACAGCCAGACCTGCCAGCCTTCACGAATCTTCGCCTCGGCCACCTGGGCGTAATGCTCCGCCGGCCAGCGCTTGGATTCGCCGAACTCGGCGCCTGGGCACAAGGCCAATACCGGACGATCCAGGCTCAGGCCGAACTTGGCCAGGGCCGCTTCGCGGGTCACCGGGTCGATCGCAAGGCTCGGTCGCGGATAGGGCTTGGGCAACCGCACCCCAGGCTCGTAGGCCAGCGCCATGAAGCGCTCGATCATCAGCGGATAACGTTCTTTGTCCAACGTGCGCACGTCGTTGAGCAGACCGTAGCGAAACTCGCCACGCCAGCCGGTGCGCTTGGGAATGCCGGCAAAGAACGGCACCAGCGCCGACTTCAACGAATTGGGCAACAAGATCGCCTGGTCGTACTGGCCAGCCAGGGACTTGCCGATGCGTCGACGAGTCGCCAGTTCCAGCACGCCGTGACCGAGCGGAAAGCTCAAGGCCTTGCGCACTTCGGGCATGCGCTCAAGGATCGGCCGACTCCATTCCGGGGCCAGGACATCGATTTCGCACTGCGGGTGACGCTGCTTGAGGCACTGGAACAGTGTCTGCGCCATCACCATGTCACCGACCCAACTGGGCCCAACGATCAGAATATTCATGTGGCTTCCAAAAACGATACGGGGAGGCCTACGCCTCCCCGCCTCGAGAATCACTGTGGCTTAGGTCGTTGCCTGCTGCCTTCAATCTACAACCGCGGGAGCGACCCTGCTCAACGATGTCGTCGCATTTCCCTCTCGCGACTATGCGCTCCCACACTCAAAACTCAGCTCAGCCCCAGCTCACGCCAGATCCGCAGCACCTGCCGGCGCTCATCGACGAACTGGTCGCCAGTGATCACCCCGGCGTCTTTCTGCAAGGCCTGGCGGTGAGCGGCGGAGCGGTAGGCCTTGTAGGCCTCGCGCAACAGCGTGGCATCTTCGACCGGCATCAACCCGACCTCCTGCAACCCGTCCAGGATGCGGATGTTATCGGTGTAGCGCACCAGCGTGGGGTGTTCCTCGGACCACGCCAGGGCCGCGTATTGCACCATAAATTCAATATCGACGATACCTCCGGCATCCTGCTTGAGGTCGAAGGGCGCCGTGGCCTCGAAGGCGTTCGGCGCGGTCCCGGCGGCAGTGGCCTTGCTGCCGAGGTTGTCGCGCATCTTGGCGCGCATCTCGCTGACCTCCTGGCGCAGCGTCGGCAGATCACGCTTGCGCCCCAGCACCTGCACGCGGACTTTCTCGAAGGCCTGGCCGACGTCCTGGCTGCCCACCAGGACCCGGGCGCGCACCAGCGCCTGGTGCTCCCAGGTCCAGGCTTCGTTTTCCTGGTAGCGGGCAAACGCCCCAAGGGAACTGACCAGCAACCCGGACGCCCCCGACGGTCGCAGGCGCATGTCCACTTCGTACAACTGCCCGGAGTTGGTCTGCGCCGTCAGCAAGTGAATGATCCGCTGACCGAGCCGGGTGAAGAACTGCGCGCCGTCGATGGGTTTCGGGCCGTCGGTTTCCGCCTGTGGGTCGCCATCGTGGATGAACACCAGGTCCAGGTCGGAACCATGCCCCAGTTCCAGCCCGCCGACTTTCCCGTAACCGACAATAATGAATCCCGGATCGCACAGGCTGCCGTCGGTGCGTAATGGCACGCCGTGCTTGGCAACAGTTTGGCGCCAAGCCAAGGCCAGCACTTGTTCGAGGATCGCTTCGGCCAGCCAGGTCAGGTAATCGCTGACCTTCATCAGCGGCAGGCTCCCGGCGATTTCCGAGGCCGCGACCCGCAAGCGGTGAGCCAGTTTGAAATGGCGCAGGGCTTCCATTTGTTGCTCGAGGTCATCCTCGGGAATGCGCGTCAGGCGCTCACGCAATTCCGCTGCCAACTCCGGCGCGAGGGGCGGCTTGAACAAGCGACCCTCATTGAGCAATTCATCGAGCAGCAGTGGGAAACGGGTGATCTGCTCGGCGATCCACGGGCTCGCTGCGCACAGCGTCAGCAAACGTCGCAGGGCGCCGGGGTTTTCCGTCAACAAAACCAGATAGGCCGAACGGCGGGCCACGGCCTCTACCAGCGGCAACACTCGCTCAAGGACCAGATCCGGATTCGCATGCTCCACGGCCTGGGCCAGCAAGCGCGGAATGAACGCATCCAGACGCTCGCGCCCCAGGCGCTGCATGGCGCGCAGTTGCGGACTTGCGCGCAGCGCCGCCAGGGCCTTCAGGGCTTTGGGCGCATCGACGAAGCCGCCCTCTTCCAATTGACGACACGCTGCCTCTTCATCCTGGCTGTCTTCCCACAACGGCAACCACTCGCCGCCCACCGCGACTTCGCCTTCGCTACCCTCTTCCTCATCCGGGTCGGCAATGACCTGGCCGAAATGCCACGCCACGCGGCCGCGCCAGTACATCAACTGTTCATGGAACGTCGGCCAATCAGCGAAGCCCAGCATGAACGCTATGCGCGCCTGGTCTTGCGGGCCGTCCGGCAACATCTGCGTCTGGCGGTCGGCGATGGCCTGGATCGCATGCTCGGTGTAACGCAGGAATTCATAGCCCTGGCGCAGTTCATTAACGACCTTGGCCGGCAGATAGCCCTGGCCTTCCAGGGTGCTCAGCACTTTAAGCAGCGGGCGCTGCTGCAAGCTCAAGTCGCGACCGCCGTGGATCAACTGGAACGCCTGGGCAATGAACTCCACCTCGCGAATGCCGCCCGAGCCCAGCTTGATGTTGTCGGCCAAACCCTTGCGCCGTACTTCCTGCTGGATCAGTTGCTTCATGGTGCGCAGCGCTTCGATGGCGGAAAAATCCAGGTAACGGCGGTAAACGAATGGGCGCAGCATGTCGAGCAGTTGCGCGCCGGCCACTTGGTCGCCGGCGACGACGCGCGCCTTGATCATGGCGTAGCGCTCCCAGTCGCGCCCCTGGTCCTGGTAATACTGTTCCAACGCGTTGAAGCTCAACACCAGCGCGCCGGCCGAACCATAAGGACGCAGGCGCATGTCGACGCGAAACACAAAACCGTCGACCGTCATCGGGTCCAACGCTTTTATCAGGCGCTGGCCGACCCGAATGAAAAACTCCTGGTTATCCAACGGTCGCTTCACACCCGCGGTTTCACCCCCTTCGGGGTAAGCGAAAATCAGGTCGATGTCCGACGACAGGTTCAGCTCCACCGCACCGAGCTTACCCATGCCCAGGATGACCATGTGCTGTGGTTCGCCGCTGCGTCGCCCGGTGGGCGTGCCGAACTGCTGGCTGAGGCGCTGGTACAGCCATTGATAGGCCTGGTCGATGCAGGTATCGGCCATGTCCGAGAGATCGCGACAGGTCTGGACCAGATCCGCCTGGCGGATCAGGTCGCGCCAGATGATCCGCACCTGTTGACGGGTTCGCTGGCGGCGCAGCACGCGCCCCAGCTCATCCTCGGTCTCGGCGGCCTGCACGGCGGCAGCAATCTGCGCGCGCATCTCACCCGGGGCGAAGCTGCGGTCCAGTTCACCGCTGCGCACCAGTTCCAATAGCATCGAAGGGTCTCGTACACTTTGCTCGATGACAAAGTCACTGGCGGCGGCGATGCGGTGGAACTCGGACCAACGCTGCGCCGTCCAGGCCGATAGCCCGTGGTCGTCATCCAGAGCGGCGACCGCCGCACGGAACGACTGCTCGGCACGACTGACCAATGACTGGAGAATCGCCGGTATTTCGGCTAGCGAGGGCAGGCTCATGGTCTATCCTTGATCGGCGCGGGAAAGGCTGGATGTAGTGTTTTTTCAAAAGCCACTACCTGATCGACTGTCGAACAAAGATGATAAATAGCTGATTTTCTGGTTTTATTGGCAGCCGGCATCAAGTTTTTACCTGTTCGAGTTGGCTAAAGACCAACAGTAACGATTATTCTCACAACGAAACGAGGGGCCATAAGCCGCTCGGGTGTAGCTTTACTACTCGTCTATACATTCGAAAGGCTGAAACGGCCGACGATTTGTAGTAAAACTACACGCCGCCGAGACAACCTTCGGCAATCCAAGAATTTATATCGTCTGCCCACAAGGCCAGTCGCAAACTCAGGCAACCGATTCTGGTAGCCTTTCCGCCCTGGAGCAAGCCATGCAAGACCTCGATCCCGTCGAAACCCAGGAATGGCTGGACGCCCTGGAATCGGTTCTCGACAAAGAAGGCGAAGACCGTGCTCATTATCTGATGACCCGTATGGGTGAACTCGCAACCCGCAGCGGTTCGCAACTGCCCTACGCCATCACCACGCCGTACCGCAACACGATCCCCGTTACCCACGAAGCACGCATGCCTGGCGACCTGTTCATGGAACGCCGCATTCGCTCGCTGGTGCGCTGGAACGCGTTGGCCATGGTCATGCGTACCAACCTGAAAGATTCTGACCTGGGCGGTCACATCTCCAGCTTCGCCTCCAGCGCGACGCTGTATGACATCGGCTTCAACTATTTCTTCCAGGCCCCGACCGACGAACACGGCGGCGACCTGATCTACTTCCAGGGTCACGCATCGCCAGGCGTCTACGCCCGTGCGTTCATGGAAGGCCGCATCACCGAAGACCAGATGAACAACTTCCGCCAGGAAGTGGATGGCAACGGCCTGTCCTCGTATCCGCACCCTTGGCTGATGCCGGACTTCTGGCAGTTCCCGACCGTTTCCATGGGCCTGGGCCCGATCCAGGCGATCTACCAGGCGCGCTTCATGAAGTACCTGGAAGCGCGTGGCTTCATCCCGGCCGGCAAGCAGAAAGTCTGGTGCTTCATGGGTGACGGCGAGTGCGACGAGCCGGAATCCCTGGGCGCAATCTCCCTGGCCGGCCGCGAGAAGCTGGACAACCTGATCTTCGTCATCAACTGCAACCTGCAGCGCCTCGACGGCCCGGTTCGCGGCAACGCCAAGATCATCCAGGAACTCGAAGGCGTGTTCCGTGGTGCCCAGTGGAACGTCAACAAAGTCATCTGGGGCCGTTTCTGGGACCCACTGCTGGCCAAGGACGTCGACGGCATCCTGCAACGCCGCATGGACGAAGTCATCGACGGCGAGTACCAGAACTACAAGGCCAAGGACGGCGCGTTCGTCCGTGAGCACTTCTTCAACTCGCCTGAACTCAAGGCGATGGTTGCAGACTTGTCCGACGACGAGATCTGGAAGCTCAACCGTGGCGGCCACGACCCATACAAGGTCTATGCGGCATACCACCAGGCGGTCAATCACAAAGAGCAACCGACCGTCATCCTGGCCAAGACCATCAAGGGTTATGGCACCGGTGCCGGCGAAGCGAAGAACACCGCGCACAACACCAAGAAAGTCGACGTCGACAGCCTGAAGTTGTTCCGCGACCGCTTCGACATTCCGGTCAAGGACAGCGAGCTGGAAAACCTGCCGTTCTTCAAGCCGGAAGAAGGCAGCGCCGAAGCCCGTTACCTGGCCGAGCGCCGTGCCGCACTGGGCGGTTTCGTGCCCCAGCGCCGCGCCAAGAGCTTCAGCCTCCCGACGCCGCCACTGGAAACCCTCAAGGCTATCCTGGACGGCTCGGGCGACCGTGAAATCTCCACCACCATGGCCTTCGTGCGGATCCTCGCGCAATTGGTCAAGGACAAGGAAATCGGCTCGCGCATCGTCCCGATCATCCCGGACGAAGCCCGCACCTTCGGTATGGAAGGCATGTTCCGCCAACTGGGCATCTACTCGTCCGTCGGCCAGCTCTACGAGCCAGTCGATAAAGACCAGGTGATGTTCTACCGCGAAGACAAGAAGGGCCAGATCCTCGAAGAAGGCATCAACGAAGCGGGCGCCATGAGCTCCTTCATTGCCGCCGGTACTTCGTATTCCAGCCACAACCAGCCGATGCTGCCGTTCTACATCTTCTACTCGATGTTCGGCTTCCAGCGTATCGGCGACCTGGCCTGGGCCGCTGGCGACAGCCGTACCCGTGGTTTCCTGATCGGCGGCACCGCCGGCCGGACCACGCTGAACGGCGAAGGCCTGCAGCACGAAGACGGCCACAGCCACATGCTGGCCGGGACCATCCCGAACTGCCGCACCTATGATCCGACCTACGGCTACGAGCTGGCGGTGATCATCCAGGACGGCATGAAGAAGATGACCGAAGAGCAGCAGGACGTCTTCTACTACATCACCGTGATGAACGAGTCCTACCAGCAGCCAGCCATGCCGGCCGGCGTGGAAGCCGGCATCGTCAAGGGCATGTACCTGCTTGAAGAAGACACCCGCGAAGCGGCGCACCACGTCCAGCTGATGGGCTCCGGCACCATCCTGCGCGAAGTGCGTGAAGCGGCGAAGATCCTGCGTGAAGAGTTCAACGTCGGCGCCGACGTCTGGAGCGTTACCAGCTTCAACGAACTGCGTCGCGACGGCCTGGCCGTAGAGCGCAGCAACCGCCTGCACCCTGGCCAGAAGCCAAAACTGAGCTACGTCGAAGAGTGCCTGAACGGCCGCAAAGGTCCGGTCATCGCCTCCACCGACTACATGAAGCTGTTCGCCGAGCAGATCCGCCAGTGGGTTCCTTCCAAGGAATTCAAAGTGCTGGGCACCGACGGTTTCGGCCGTAGCGACAGCCGCAAAAAGCTGCGTCACTTCTTCGAAGTCGACCGTAAGTTCGTTGTGTTGGCAGCCCTGGAAGCCCTGGCTGACCGTGGCGATATCGAACCTAAAGTGGTGGCCGAAGCCATCGCCAAGTTCGGCATCGACCCGGAAAAACGCAACCCACTGGACTGCTGAGGAGAATTTCCGTGAGCGAACTCATTCGCGTACCTGACATCGGCAGCGGTGAAGGTGAAGTAATTGAACTGTTTGTAAAGGTCGGCGACCGTATCGAAGCCGAGCAGAGCATCCTGACGCTTGAATCGGACAAGGCCAGCATGGAAGTGCCCGCGCCAAAGGCCGGCATCATCAAGAGCCTGAAAGTGAAGCTGGGCGATCGCCTGAAAGAAGGCGACGAGTTGCTGGAGCTGGAAGTCGAGGGCGCCGCCGAGGCGCCTGAAGCGGCCGCCCCTGCCGCTGCCCCGGCGGCGGCTGAAAAGCCTGCCGCCGCACCGGCTGCCGAAGCGGCTCCCGCACCCGCTGCTGCGCCTGCCGCGGCCACGGTCCAGGACATTCATGTCCCGGACATCGGTTCGTCGGGCAAGGCCAAGATCATCGAAGTGTTGGTCAAGGCCGGCGACACCGTCGAAGCCGACCAGTCGCTGATCACCCTGGAATCCGACAAGGCCAGCATGGAAATCCCATCGCCGGCCGCCGGTGTGGTGGAAAGCGTCGAGGTCAAACTGGACGACGAAGTCGGCACCGGTGACCTGATCCTGAAGCTGAAAGTAGCGGGTGCCTCGGCCCCTGCCCCGGCTGCAGCGCCTGCCGCCAAGGCTGAAGCCGCTCCAGCGCCAGCCCCAGCCGCCGCGCCCGCCGCCAAGGCCGAGCCTGCCCCAGCCCCTGCTGCCGCACCTGCGCCAAGCGGTGCCAAGGTGCACGCCGGTCCTGCGGTGCGTCAGCTGGCCCGTGAATTCGGCGTCGAGCTGTCGGCCGTTGGCCCAAGCGGTCCTCACGGCCGCGTGCTGAAGGAAGACGTGCAAGCCTACGTCAAGGCCATGATGCAGAAGGCCAAGAACGCACCGGCCGAAGGCGCCACCGGCGGCGCGGGTATCCCGCCGATTCCGGCAGTGGACTTCAGCCGCTTCGGCGAAACCGAAGAAGTGGCCATGACTCGCCTGATGCAGATCGGCGCGTCGAGCCTGCATCGCAGCTGGCTGAACATCCCGCACGTGACGCAGTTCGACCAGGCCGACATCACCGAGCTGGAAGCCTTCCGCGTTGCACAGAAAGCCGTGGCCGAAAAAGCCGGCGTGAAGCTGACCGTGCTGCCACTGCTGCTCAAGGCCTGTGCACACCTGCTCAAGGAACTGCCGGACTTCAACAGCTCCCTGGCCCCAAGCGGCAAGGCTGTGATTCGCAAGAAGTACGTGCACATCGGCTTTGCCGTCGACACCCCGGAAGGCCTGCTGGTACCGGTCATCCGCAACGTCGACCAGAAGAGCCTGCTGCAACTGGCTGGCGAAGCCGCTGCCCTGGCTGAAAAAGCCCGGAACAAGAAGCTCACCGCCGACGACATGCAGGGCGCCTGCTTTACCATTTCCAGCCTCGGCCACATTGGCGGCACCGGCTTCACGCCGATCGTCAACGCGCCGGAAGTGGCGATCCTGGGTGTTTCCAAGGCCACCATCCAGCCGGTCTGGGACGGTAAAGCCTTCCAGCCGAAGCTGATGCTGCCATTGTCGCTGTCCTACGATCACCGTGTGATCAACGGCGCCGCCGCTGCACGCTTCACCAAGCGCCTGAGCGACCTGCTGGGCGACATCCGCACCATCCTGCTGTGACACCGAACGGCCCTCCTCGCGGAGGGCCGTTGGGAATCCGTTTTCCGAGCGCCACGCTCGTACCTCAACCCCGCCCATTTGGCGGGGCTTTTTTTTGCGTGAAATAAAACAGTGTGTGCTTAAACGACTTTTCCTACTCGTTACGCAAAAAAAGACTACATACCCTGTTAGTAATTGCCCACAGCAATCGCCCCCTCCCCTATCAATATTTATTGCCTCTCGAGCTATAGCATAAGTTCAGCGCGCCCACTGACAGCTCGCACTAAATTTATATAACTTCGAATGGATTCGAACATGCTAAAGCCAACTGTCGGCCCTATTGTCGGCCACACAACTACCGACCACACACGCATATTCCTGCGCGGCGAAGAAAACAATAAGAATCCGGCATTTGCTGGTATTCGCTATAGGCGAAAAGGTGATACCGCATGGTCAAAAGCACAATTCGTTCAACTGACACCTCACCGCGACATGTCCGAAGTCATCGTCCTGGAGGACCTCCAGGCCGACACCGCCTACGAATATCAGGCCGGCTGGATAACCCTCTTGAATCCAACCCATACGGTGGAAACCATCCAAGAGCTGCCGTTGCAGTGGCCCAGGGACATTTATGAACTGAAAACACCCTCTAGCAAGCCTTACGTTGCCCGGAGCTACATCGTTGGCTCCTGCCGATACCTGCGAATGACCTTCGGCGTTCCGGCAGGACCGGAACAGGGGGATCGCACGTTCGCCGGTATCAATCGAATCATGGAGCAGGCCAATCCGCCCATCAGTGCGGTATTAATGACCGGGGATCAGGTATATCTCGATGACTTGAATATTATTGCCCCGGATCGCACTTTCAAGGAAATCCTGCTCAAGTATCGCAGCGCCTTTTCCCAACCCCATATTAAAAAACTGATGTCCGGCGCACCGACGTACATGATGCTCGACGACCATGAAATCGAAGACAACTGGCCTGCCAGTAAGAACGAAGGGGATGAGACCCTTTATGTAAATGCTCTTGAAGCGTATGAACTTTATCAGGCCAGCCACAGCCCGGCGCACGAACTTTTAAATGACGGTACGCTCAGTCGTTCCTTGAAGCATTACTGGTATCAGTTCGCTCATGGCGATATCGAGTGGTTCGTTACCGACACCCGGACCCGACGCAACCTGTCGGCGCACGCTCGGCGTATCCTCGATGAAGAACAGGAACAATCGCTTTTCGACTGGCTGATCAACAGCCCCGCCCGGGTCAAATTTGTCGTGACGAGCGTGCTGCTCTACCCCGACCGCAGCTTCAATGGCGGGGATGCCTGGCAGGCCTTTCCCGAGCAGCGCCTGCGCTTGCTTGAAACCATCCGCAATCATCGGATCAAAAACGTGATTTTCGTGTCGGGTGACGTACATGGGTCCTTGACCAGTTGCCTGGCTCATAGCCAGGATCCTGACTTCCAGGTTCATACCATCGTTTCGTCGCCGTTCTGCAACAGCAAACTGTTGCCTTACGCCACAGCTTCGACTTTCATTTTTGGCAAGCCCATGGCCGAGGCACCAAGCGGCGACTATCACTATGAACTGACCAGCAAGGTAATCAGCCAGGACAATTTCGCCCAGCTGAACGTCACGACCCAGAGCATTCAGGTGACGTTTCATGACCGTGACGGCACCGCGCTGGAGATCGTCGATATACCGTTGCGCTGAGCAGCCAAGGCACAACAAGTGCCTCTGATCGGCTGACAACTGGAGAAATCTCCTTGTCGGCCGATAAAAGGTTTATAGCACTTGGCCTTCATGTCTCTTGTCAGCCGGTGCCGCAATGATGCAACCTTGCGGGAATCCGTAATAACGAGGGCGTCAGCCCGGCGCGATCAGCATTTTCGAAGCGAGTTTCCCCATGAAAAGCCAACCCGATGCCGCCAGCCGTATGGCGGCCGAGGTAGTGACGCAGTTACCGGTGCCCTCGCGGCTCGGTATGCTGCGTTTCGAACGGCTGAATGAAGCAAGCTGGGCGCTGCTATTTCTTGATCCCAATTGCGAACGTTACTTCGGTGTGCCGGCGGTTGAGCTGTGCTCGCTGATCAGCTCCCCTTACGCCAGCCTGATGGAGCCTGAAGCGCGCTATCAGCTGCATGACGCGATCCAGCAGCAGCTGGCCCAGGCGTCGCACTACCTGATCCGCTATACGCTGCACACCGCCCAGGGACCGATGAACCTGCTGGAAACCGGTGAGGCTTACAAGCAGCACAATCGTCATCTGCTGCGCGGCTATCTGATCGCCGTGGACAACTTGCTGCAAGACGGGCCATCCCTACCGGCCTTAGACCTGGAAACTCAGAATTCAAGACTGCAAATTGCCCTGGAACTGAACCAGCGCGCCCAACAGGAGCAGCTCCAGCACCTTGATCGGGTCCGCGCCCAACAAGACCTGATCTTGCTGCTGACCCGGCAACGCTACAGCGCCAACAATTCGCTACAAGAAGCCGCCGAGCTGATTACCCGCAGCGCCTGCGACATCTATGAGATCGACTCCGCGAGCATCTGGAATCTGGACGACGGCAAGCTGCTGCCGATCTCGGCCTACAACCGAGCCTCCCAGGCTTATTACTTGCCGGCAGTGATCAATGCCGATGAATTCCCGGATTACATGGAAGCATTGCAGACCTGCCGGGCCATCGACGCCCACAATGCAATGCGCGACCCACGCACGCGAGAAATGGCCGAGAACCTGCGCGCCCGCGACGTCAATGCGATCCTCGATGCCAGCATCCGGATCGACGGCCAGGTGGTCGGTGTGCTGTGTCTGGAGCAAGTGGGTGCCACTCGTGCCTGGCAGTCGGACGAGATCGCCTTCGCCGGCGAACTGGCGGACCAATTCGCCCAGGTCATCAACAACCACAACCGCCGCACAGCCACCAGCGCCCTGCACCTGTTCCAGCGTGCCGTGGAACAAAGCGCCAACGCGTTCCTGCTGGTCAACTGCGACGGTGTGGTGGAGTACGTCAACCCGAGCTTCACCGCCATCACCCAGTACACCACCGAAGAAGTCCACGGCCAGCGCCTGTCCGAGCTGCCCGCCCTGGAAAATCTCAGCGAACTGCTGTTCGACGCGCCGTCGGCCTTGGCCCAGAGCAACAGTTGGCAGGGCGAATTCAAGAGTCGACGCAAAAACCTCGAGCCCTACTGGGGCCAGCTGTCGATTTCAAAGGTCTATGGCGACAACCGCGAACTGACCCACTACATCGGCATCTACGAAGACATCACCCAGACCAAGCTCGCCCAACAGCGCATCGAGCGCCTGGCCTATACCGATAACTTGACCAACCTGGGCAACCGCCCGGCCTTCATTCGCAACCTTGATGAGCGCTTCGCCCGAGACAGCGACTCGCCTATCAGCCTGCTGTTGGTGGACATCGACAACTTCAAGCGCATCAACGACAGCCTTGGCCACCAGACCGGCGACAAGTTGCTGATCAGCCTGGCCCGGCGTTTGCGCAACAGCCTGAGCCCCAGCGGCAGCCTGGCACGATTCGCCAGTAATGAATTCGCGGTACTGCTGGACGATACCGACCTTGAAGCCGGCCAGCAGATCGCCAGCCAGTTGCTGATGACGCTCGACAAGCCGATGTTCGTCGACAACCAGTTGATCAGCGTGACGGGCTCGGTCGGCCTGGCCTGCGCACCTTTGCATGGGCGCGACCCCCAGACACTGATGCGCAACGCCGGGCTGGCCCTGCATAAGGCCAAGGCCAACGGCAAGCATCAGGTCCAGGTATTCACCGAAGCGCTGAACGCCGAGGCCAGCTACAAGCTGTTCGTGGAAAACAACCTGCGCCGCGCCTTGACCCAGAATGAGCTCGACGTGTTCTACCAGCCCAAGCTGTGCCTGCGCAGCGGACGCCTGCTGGGCATGGAGGCGCTATTGCGCTGGAACCATCCGGAAAAAGGCATGATCCGTCCGGACCAGTTCATCAGCGTGGCCGAGGAAACCGGGCTGATCATCCCCATCGGCAAATGGATCGCGCGCCAGGCCTGCCGCATGAGTAAACAACTGACCGCCGCCGGCCTGGGCAACCTGCAAGTGGCGATCAACCTGTCGCCCAAGCAGTTCTCCGACCCGGACCTGGTGGCCTCGATCGCCAGCATCCTCAAGGAAGAACAGCTGCCGGCCCGATTGCTGGAACTGGAGTTGACCGAGGGCCTGCTGCTCGAAGCCACCGAAGACACCCACCTGCAGCTCGACCAGCTCAAGCGCCTGGGCCTGACCCTGGCCATGGACGACTTCGGCACCGGGTATTCATCCCTCAGCTACCTGAAGAAATTCCCGATCGACATCATCAAGATCGATCGCAGCTTCATCCACGAAATCCCGGACAACCAGGACGACATGGAAATCACCTCCGCCGTGATCGCCATGGCCCACAACCTGAAACTCAAGGTCGTGGCCGAAGGCATCGAGACCGCCCAGCAGCTGGCGTTCCTGCGTCGCCACCGTTGCGACGTCGGCCAAGGCTACCTGTTTGACCGGCCGATCCCTGGCTCCGAGCTCATCGAGAAGCTCAAGCGCTACCCGCGCGGGCCGCTTGTCTGACAGCCGCTTATAGCTTGCGGCCGCTTTTCTGAGGCACACTGACGGTCTATTTCGCTCAACTCAATCTGACTGAGAGGACTGATAATGGTCTTGCGCTCGGAAATCCTGGTGAACAAAAACGTGCTTCCTACTCAAGAACAAGCTCTGCCTGGCCGTGAAACCCCGATGACAGTGCCGGAAAAACACTTCGTCCATGACGCGCCGCTGCTGGGCCCGTTTGCCATGGACGTGGACTTCGCGATCTTCGGCCTGGGCTGTTTCTGGGGCGCGGAGCGCAAGTTCTGGCAACGCGAGGGCGTGGTCAGTACGGCGGTGGGTTATGCGGGCGGCTTTACGCCGAATCCGACATATGAAGAAGTGTGCTCGGGCCTGACCGGCCACAGCGAAGTGGTGCTGGTGGTCTATGAGCCAGCAAAAGTGAGCTACGAAGAACTCCTGAAAATGTTCTGGGAACTGCACAACCCAACCCAGGGCATGCGCCAGGGCAATGACATCGGCACCCAGTACCGCTCGGTGATCTACTGCACCACGCCTGAGCAACTGGCAGCGGCGAATAAGAGCAAGGAGATCTTCCAGGCCGAACTGAACAAGGCCGGTAAGGGCGAAATCACCACCGAAATCGACGAAGCGCCGACGTTCTATTTTGCCGAGGCCTATCACCAGCAATACCTGGCCAAGAATCCTGAAGGGTATTGCGGGATCGGCGGTACGGGCGTGACTTGCCCGATCTGACCTTCCGGTCTTGCCCACATGATGGCGCCCTTCCAGGCGCCATCAATGCCTCAACTCTCAGCGATCAACCAATCCATCTGCCACCCACCCTGGGTCTGCCCAAGCTTCTTGGACAGCCACGGCAGCAACTCCCGCAATTCCTCTTCGAGTCCCCAAGGGGGATTGGCAATCGCCAGGCCGGAGCCGTTCAGGCTGTTGGGCGTTGCCAATGGATGCACCAGCAACTCTACCCGCAACAGCTTCGGTGCGCCGGTGCCGGCCAAGTCTTGGTAGAAGCGACGCAACATCCGTTGGTCCTTCACTGGGTACCAGATTGCCGCCACGGTCTGGCGCATCCGGCTGATGGCCTCCTTGAGGGACGCGGCGCAGCGCTGCATCTCGTCGAGCTGTTCGAACGGCGGATCGATCAGCATCAAGGCACGCTTCTCGGTCACCGGCAGCAGCGCCCGAGGCACATGCCAGCCTTCGCCCAGATGCACCGCCACGCGACGGTCACCCTTCATGTTGTCCTTGAGGAGCACGCCGTCCTCGGGATGCTTCTCGTTGAGCAAGACGCGGTCCTGGGCACGTGTCAGGCGCCGCGCCAGTTCCGGTGAGCCTGGGTAATAGCGCAACTGGCCGTCCGGGTTCATCTCGCGCAGAACGTTCATGTAGTCGGCGGTGAGCGGCGGCAAGTCATCCTGGCCCCACAGCCGCGCAATGCCCTCCAGGTATTCACCGGTGCGATTGGCCTGGTCACCCTGCAAGTCGTACAAGCCGATGCCCGCGTGAGTGTCGAGATAGGCGAAAGGCTGATCCTTGCGCGACATCAAGGCGATGAGGCGGGTCAAGACCAGGTGTTTGAACACGTCGGCGTGATTGCCGGCGTGGAAGGCGTGACGATAATTCATGGCGGCTCCTGCGAAGGCCGCCGAGTTTACCTTGAAGCGCGCCGAACGTCAGGGGTTCGCGGCCGAGCGGACGAACAGTCGTCAGCCCGGCCCTGTGGCGAGCTACGACAAACTACAAGCGCCGTCCTTGCACCGCTCGCACTCCTCGCAGAAGGGTGCCGGACTTCTCAAGCTCAGTATTTGCGCGAGGGAAAGGTGAGGGGCCACGGCTGCGGTGAGCTTTTCCGGGGCGCCGGGCGCGATGGGTGCGGCGCCTTTTGCGACCATTGCGGCGCCGCCCACCTGGATCGGCACGCTGCTGAAGATCCCACCCGGTCCGATGTTGATCCAGTGCCCCCCCGCCTGGATGGTCGCGCTGGCGCCCGCCTCCAACACGACCTGCTGGCCGGCGCTGACATGAAATCCCCCAGCGGCGCTGACGGCCTGGTTGGCGACGCGGATGTGCCGGTCGCCCGCGACCAGCAAATGATCGTCCTGGCGGATTTCAACCTGGCGCCGCCCCTGAGTGATGCGCTGCTCGTCAGCCTTGAGCTCATGCCGCGCCAGGCCAGTGACGACGATGCTGCGCTGGTGATCGACCTGCACGCGCTGGTCATGCAGTACGTGCTGGGTCCAGTTGCGCTGCGCCCGCAGGTAGATTTCCTCGGCGCCCTTGCGGTCCTCGATGCGCAACTCGTTGTAGCCGCCACCACCCGGGCTGCTCTGGCTGCGCAGGATGCTGCGGGTGTTGTCCGCCGGCAGGTCGAGCGGCACCGGGTTGGCACCGTTCGGCAGACAGCCAACCACCAGCGGCTTGTCGACGTCGCCCTCCATGAATCCCACCAGGACTTCCATGCCGACCCGCGGAATCATCACACTGCCATAGTGACCATGAGCCCAACCGGTGGCCACGCGCAGCCAGCAACTGGACTGTTCATCACGCTCACCGTCGCGGTCCCAGACCAGTTGCACCTTGACCCGCCCGAACTCATCGCAATGGATCTCACTGCCCTGCGGCCCCGTCACCACGGCAGGCTGATAGCCGTTAACGGTCGGCTTCTTGTGCTGCAAGGGCGGACGAAAGAACACATCCCACGGCGTTGCGAGAAAGGTATTACGGTAGCCTTGGAACTCTTCCGGGCCAATCGAGGCGGTTTCTTCAAGCACTTGCGGCTGGCGGCCATGGTGGTCGATTTGCGTCAGCAACCAAAGGTCATTCCATGGCGCCCGTGGGTGCTCCTTGATGCGCATGAAATGCCCGCTGGCAAAGGCACTGTCGTCACCGCTGCCCTGGGCCACGCGATGGTCGGCGCCATGGCGTTCGAGGGTGCGCCGGGCCAAGAGCTTGCCATCCTCACGATCGATAAACTGACCCGGGTAGTGATAACTCTCAAGCGACGGTAATCGCTGGTTGTCGAGGCCAGCCTGAAGCTGGAGGCCGGGCTTGCGAAAGTCATAATCGTGCAGTGTCACGGCCGTGGTGCGGGTCTGCAGACGCACCGCCAGGCGCTTGATCGCCGGCTCGCCGGCAGCCATGCCGCTGCCCGGCAGGTACAGCGTCGATTCAGGCAAGCGAGGAAACATCGTCTGGTCGTCGCCGAACACCAGCAGGTGGCCGCCAAGGCTGTGCTGGAAGTGATAGTGAATGCCGACCTCAGCGCAAATCCGCTCGATAAAGGCCAGATCGCTTTCACCGTACTGCACACAATATTCACGTTCGGGGTATTGCCCGCCAAGGCTGAACTGGTAGGCGTCGGCGAAGATGCCGTGGTCCTTCAAGATACTGGCGACGATATCCGGCACGCTCAGGTGTTGGAAAACCCGCCGGTTGATGCGATGGCGCAAGTACGCCAGGCGCGGCACCAGGCTGATCTGGTAGCGGGACAGGCGCTTGCCCGAATCGCCTTGGGCCACGCTGTAGACCTGGCCGTGTATTCCACCACCTCGATCATCGAAACTCAGGTACGCCTGGCGATGCAGTAGATCTTCAAGCGCCAGGTCGGGCCGCTCACTGACCAGCTCCAGGTCAAAGCAGTAGGGCTGGCTGATAGCTTCCTTGCCCTTGAACTCAAGCACCCTGAGCTCATTTGGCCCGCTGTCGAACGTCAGCGTGAAACGTGGTTGGTTGGCAGGCGCGAACATCCGATGTGCCTCTGCTGAATGAAGACGGGCGATTCTGCATCAGCTATTCGGAGTCTGGATCGGACGTTGTGAAAAACAGATTTGCCTTACATCTGATAAGCCAAAAACTTCGGGGCGCGCTGTACTTTCTTACAGACAAATTTTGCGTCGTGGGTGGCTGGAAGCATTCGCACGCATGAATCGCAACCATGACAGCCCGCTACAAGGGGTGGGCCATTAGCGGACTCCGGCGTGCTGATCTTCCTCAACCAGCCCGACGATTCGGACGGACACCCATAAAAAAAACGGCCCGTCTCCAAGGGAGGCGGGCCGTTTTTTGATGCTAGGACGAGCCGTGCAGGCCTCGCCGAAAGCTTACTGGTTCAAGCGGAAATCTTTCTCGGCCGCGTCGAAGCGCTGCAGCATACCGGCGGTAGGCGAGCCCATCTTGCTGACAAAATAGATAGCCAGGCTAGCGAAGATGAAGCCCGGGATGATTTCGTACAGGCCCAGCAGTTCGAAGTGTTTCCAGACCACGACGGTGATCGCACCAACCAGGATACCGGCCAGGGCGCCATTGCGGGTCATGTTCTTCCAGATTACCGAGATCAGAACAACCGGACCGAATGCGGCACCGAAACCGGCCCAGGCGTAGCTCACCAGACCCAGTACACGATTTTCCGGGTTAGCAGCCAGGGCGATGGCGACCAATGCCACCAACAACACCATGGCACGACCGACCCAGACCAATTCCAGTTGGGAAGCGCTCTTGCGCAGGAAGGTCTTGTAGAAGTCTTCGGTCAGGGCGCTCGAGCACACCAGCAATTGGCAGCTCAGGGTGCTCATCACAGCGGCCAGGATGGCCGACAGCAGTACCCCGGCAACCCAAGGGTTGAACAGGATCTTGGCCAGTTCGATGAACACGCGCTCAGGGTTTTCGGTAACCGGGCCCGCGACTTCAGGATGCGCCGAGAAGTAAGCGATACCGAAGAAACCGACGGCAACGGTGCCGCCCAGGCACAGGATCATCCAGGCCATGGAGATGCGACGCGCCTTGGCGATCGACTTGACCGAATCCGCCGCCATGAAGCGCGCCAGGATGTGCGGTTGGCCGAAGTAGCCCAGGCCCCAGCCCATCAGCGAGATGATCCCGATGAAGGTGGTGTTTTTCAGCATGTCGAACGAAGTGGGATCTTTCGCTTCGATGGCCAGGAACGTGGTGTCGACACCGCCGGTGGCCAGCAGCACGATGATCGGCGTAAGGATCAACGCGAAGATCATCAAGGTGGCTTGTACGGTATCGGTCCAGCTCACGGCCAGGAAACCGCCGATAAAGGTGTAGGCGATGGTCGCGGCAGCACCGGCCCACAGCGCTGTCTCGTAGGACATGCCGAAGGTGCTTTCGAACAGGCGGGCACCGGCGACGATGCCGGAAGCGCAGTAGATGGTGAAGAACACCAGGATGACGACCGCCGAGATGATTCGCAGCAAACCGCTGGTGTCTTCAAAACGGCTGGAGAAATAGTCTGGCAGCGTCAGCGCATCGCCGTTGTGCTCGGTCTGGACCCGCAGGCGACCGGCCACGAACAGCCAGTTCAGGTAGGCACCGATGATCAGGCCGATGGCGATCCAGCTTTCCGACAGGCCGGACATGTAGATAGCACCGGGCAAACCCATCAACAACCAGCCGCTCATGTCGGAGGCACCGGCAGAGAGGGCCGTCACGACACTGCCCAAGCTACGACCGCCCAGGATGTAATCGGAAAGGTTATTGGTGGAGCGGTAAGCCATCAGGCCGATCAGGACCATGGCTGCGATGTAGATCACGAAGGTGATCAGGGTGGGGTTGCTAACACTCATGAGTTACGCCCTGGCTTTGTTTTTATGGTGCGGTGGCAGTTGAAAGCGCCGACAACGCAGACGTTGTACCGACGGTTTGCAGACCCGCAAATTTATGACTGATGTTTCCCCAGGAAAGCCATCAGCCGATGCCCCTCGGCTTGGAGCCGGTTGCACCTTGGCCGCGAATGCTATTCAACAAATCAAATAAGGTGCAACCAGTTTCGTTCGAATCAGTTGCACCCAGTCGGTTTTTTCGCCGAACCGGCCTTTTTTGCTCCCTTTTAGTGCAGTAACAGCGATTCGCTAGAAGCCAAAGCACTAAGGGGGTGCAGTTAAGCGAACACAGGAATTCATTTCCTGACGAGCTGCGGAATATTCCGACAAAAAAGGGTTGCACCCGGTTGCACCTCATTCAGCTCGCAGCTAATCTTGCCGCCAGCTGATGCCACGCGGTACGTGGCAAACATGAGGATAAAAATATGGCTACCACCACCCTTGGGGTCAAACTCGACGACCCGACCCGCGAACGCCTCAAGGCGGCCGCGTCCTCGATTGATCGCACGCCGCACTGGCTGATCAAGCAGGCAATCTTCAATTATCTGGAGAAACTCGAGGGTGGTGCAACCCTGACCGAACTGAACGGTTCGATCCGCGCCGACAGCGACGACGCTGGCGAGGTCCAGGCCGATCACGCTCACCAGTGCTTCCTGGAATTCGCCGAGAGCATCCTTCCGCAATCGGTCTTGCGCGCATCCATTACCGCCGCTTACCGCCGCCCGGAACCCGAAGTGGTGCCAATGCTGATCGAGCAGGCTCGCCTGCCGGCTGAAATGGCCGAGGCCACCAACAAGCTCGCCGCGTCGATTGCTGAAAAACTGCGTAACCAGAAGAGTGCCGGCGGCCGTGCCGGTATTGTTCAGGGCCTGTTGCAGGAATTTTCCCTGTCGTCCCAGGAAGGCGTGGCGCTGATGTGCCTGGCCGAGGCGCTGCTGCGGATCCCGGACAAAGGCACCCGCGATGCCCTGATCCGCGACAAGATCAGCACCGGCAACTGGCACCCGCACCTGGGCAACAGCCCATCGCTGTTCGTCAACGCTGCCACTTGGGGCCTGCTGCTGACTGGCAAACTGGTCGCCACCCATAATGAAGCCGGCCTGACTTCGTCCCTGAGCCGCATCATCGGCAAGAGCGGCGAGCCGATGATCCGCAAGGGCGTCGACATGGCGATGCGCCTGATGGGCGAGCAGTTCGTCACCGGCGAAACCATAGCTGAAGCCCTGGCCAACGCCAGCAAGTTCGAATCCAAGGGCTTCCGCTATTCCTACGACATGCTGGGTGAAGCCGCACTCACCGAACATGACGCCCAGAAGTACCTGGCCTCGTACGAACAAGCCATCCACTCCATCGGCAAAGCGTCCCATGGCCGTGGGATTTACGAAGGCCCAGGTATTTCCATCAAGCTCTCGGCCCTGCACCCGCGTTACAGCCGCGCCCAGTACGAACGCGTCATGGAAGAGCTGTACCCGCGCCTGCTGTCGCTGACCTTGCTGGCCAAGCAATATGACATCGGCCTGAACATCGACGCCGAAGAGGCCGACCGTCTCGAACTGTCCCTGGACCTGCTCGAGCGCCTGTGCTTCGAACCGCAGCTGACCGGCTGGAACGGCATCGGTTTTGTGATCCAGGCGTACCAGAAGCGTTGCCCGTACGTGATCGACTACGTCATCGACCTGGCCCGTCGCAGCCGTCACCGCCTGATGATTCGCCTGGTGAAAGGCGCGTACTGGGACAGCGAGATCAAGCGCGCCCAAGTCGAAGGCCTGGAAGGCTACCCGGTCTACACCCGCAAGGTGTACACCGACGTTTCCTACATCGCTTGTGCACGCAAGTTGCTGTCGGTGCCGGAAGTCATCTACCCGCAATTCGCCACGCACAACGCCCATACCCTGTCGGCCATTTACCACATTGCCGGTCAGAACTATTACCCGGGGCAGTACGAATTCCAGTGCCTGCACGGCATGGGCGAACCGCTGTACGAACAGGTTGTAGGCAAAGTCTCCGAAGGCAAGCTGAACCGTCCGTGCCGCGTGTACGCCCCGGTCGGCACCCACGAAACATTGCTGGCTTACCTGGTGCGTCGCCTGCTGGAGAATGGCGCGAACACCTCGTTCGTCAACCGCATCGCCGACCAGTCCATTTCCATCCAGGAATTGGTGGCCGACCCGGTAGCAAGCATCGAGCAGATGGCGACGCTGGAAGGTGGTTTCGGCCTGCCGCACCCGCGCATTCCATTGCCGCGCGACCTGTATGGCAGCGAGCGCGCCAACTCCAGCGGCATCGACTTGGCCAACGAGCATCGCCTGGCTTCGCTGTCCTGCGCCCTGCTGGCCACCGCCCATAACGACTGGAAAGCCGCGCCGATGCTCGGTTGCGCCGCCAGCGAAGAAGCCCCTGCGCCGGTCTTGAACCCCGCCGATCACCGCGACGTGGTCGGTCATGTGCAGGAAGCCACCGTCGCCGATGTCGACAACGCCATCCAGTGCGCACTCAACGCCGCACCGATCTGGCAGGCCACGCCCCCGGCCGAGCGCGCCGCGATCCTTGAACGCGCCGCCGACCTGATGGAAGGCGAGATCCAGCCGCTGATGGGCCTGCTGGCCCGCGAAGCCGGCAAGACCTTCGCCAATGCCATCGCCGAAGTGCGCGAAGCCGTGGATTTCCTACGCTACTACGCGGTACAGGCTCGCAACGATTTCACCAACGACGCCCACCGCCCACTCGGCCCGGTTGTGTGCATCAGCCCGTGGAACTTCCCATTGGCGATTTTCAGTGGCCAGGTCGCGGCCGCACTCGCCGCTGGCAACCCGGTACTGGCCAAGCCCGCCGAGCAAACGCCATTGGTGGCTGCCCAGGCAGTGCGCCTGTTGCTCGAAGCCGGCATTCCGGAAGGCGTCCTGCAACTGCTGCCCGGTCGCGGCGAAACCGTCGGTGCCCGCCTGGTGGGTGACGAGCGGGTCAAAGGCGTGATGTTCACCGGTTCCACCGAGGTCGCGCGCCTGTTGCAACGCAACGTCGCCGGACGCCTGGACAACCAGGGCCGACCGATTCCGCTGATCGCCGAAACCGGTGGCCAGAACGCAATGATCGTCGACTCCTCGGCGCTGACCGAACAAGTGGTCATCGACGTGGTGTCCTCGGCCTTCGACAGCGCCGGCCAGCGTTGCTCGGCCCTGCGGGTCCTGTGCTTGCAGGAAGATTCCGCCGACCGCGTCATCGAAATGCTCAAGGGCGCCATGGCCGAATCTCGCCTCGGCAACCCTGAACGCCTGTCGGTAGACATCGGCCCGGTGATCGACGCCGAGGCCAAGGCCGGCATCGAGAAACACATCCAGGCCATGCGTGACAAAGGTCGCACTGTGTACCAGATGGCAATCGCCGACAGTGACGAGTGCAAGCGCGGCACCTTTGTGATGCCGACCTTGATCGAGCTGGAAAGCTTCGATGAGCTGCAGCGCGAAATCTTCGGCCCGGTGCTGCACGTGGTGCGCTACAAGCGCAAGGAGCTGGACCAGTTGATCAACCAGATCAACGCCTCCGGCTATGGCCTGACCCTTGGCGTGCACACGCGTATCGACGAGACCATCGCCAAGGTCATCGACAACGTCCATGCCGGTAACGTCTACGTGAACCGTAACATTGTCGGTGCCGTGGTCGGCGTGCAGCCGTTCGGCGGCGAAGGCCTGTCGGGCACCGGTCCGAAAGCCGGTGGTCCGCTGTACCTGTACCGCCTGCTATCGACACGTCCTACCGATGCGATCCAGCAATCGTTCGTGCGTGGCGATGCCCTGGCGGCGCCGGACCTGCGTTTGCGCGACGCCATGGGTAAACCGCTGGCGGCGCTGCAAGCCTGGGCCGACAGTCAGAAACTCGCCGAACTGAGCGCCTTGTGCGTGCAGTTCGCGGCCCAGTCGCAGAGCGGTATCACCCGCCAGCTGACCGGCCCGACCGGCGAGCGCAACAGCTACGCCATCCTGCCGCGTGAGCACGTGCTGTGCCTGGCCGACGTCGAAGGCGATCTGCTGACGCAACTGGCGGCCGTACTGGCCGTGGGCGGCTCGGCCGTGTGGCCGGAAACCGACACCAGCAAGGCGGTGTTTGCACGCTTGCCGAAGGACATTCAGGCACGCATCCAGCGGGTAGCCGACTGGACCAAGGACGATGTGCTGTTCGACGCGGTCCTGCATCACGGCGACTCGGACCAACTGCGTGGGGTGTGCCAGCAAGTGGCCAAGCGCGCCGGCGCCATTGTCGGGGTACATGGCTTGTCCCAGGGCGAAACCAATATCGCCTTGGAACGCCTGGTCATCGAACGCGCCCTGAGCGTCAACACCGCGGCGGCGGGCGGTAACGCCAGCCTGATGACGATAGGTTAAGGGCAGCTGCAAGTTTCGAGCTGCAAGCTGCAAGTAGGCAAATTCGCTTACTTTCAGCTTGCGGCTTGTACTGCTTTATCAACCCCATCAATCATCCTGTTCAGCCTTTATCAGCCCACCTAGACTCGGCCCACTTCCAAAAAAGGTAGGCCGCCATGTCCGAGACGTTGCTCAGTTCCCGCAATCTGGCTTTCGAGCTGTATGAAGTCCTTGATGCCGAAGCCCTGACCCAGCGCGAACGGTTTGCCGAGCACAACCGCGAAACCTTCGATGCCGCCATTGGCACGGCCCGCAGCATCGCCGAGAAATTTTTCGCACCTCACAACCGTAAGAATGATGAAAACGAACCGCGCTACGAGAACGGCGAGGCGATCCTGATTCCCGAGGTGAAACCGGCGGTGGATGCCTTTTTGGAGGCCGGTTTCCTCAACGCCGCGCGCAGCTTCGACGCCGGCGGAATGCAACTGCCGACATTGCTGTCCCAGGCCTGCTTCGCGCATTTTCAATCGGCCAATGCCGCTTCGACCTCTTATCCATTCCTGACCATGGGCGCGGCGAACCTGATCGAGAGCTTCGGCAGCGAAGAGCAAAAACGCCGTTTCCTGCAACCGATGATCGACGGCCGATTCTTCGGCACCATGGCCCTGACCGAGCCCCACGCGGGCTCATCACTGGCGGATATTCGTACGCGCGCGGAGCCGGCTTGCGACGGCACCTATCGACTCAAGGGCAACAAGATCTTTATTTCCGGCGGCGATCATCCGTTGTCGGAAAACATCGTGCACATGGTGCTGGCGAAACTGCCGGATGCACCGCCAGGTGTGAAAGGCATTTCGCTGTTTATCGTGCCCAAGTTTTTGGTCAACGACGACGGCAGCCTCGGCCCGCGTAACGACGTGCTGTTGGCCGGACTGTTCCACAAGATGGGTTGGCGCGGCACCACGTCTACCGCGCTCAACTTCGGCGACAACGGCGAATGTGTCGGTTATCTCGTAGGAAAACCGCACCACGGTCTGAGCTATATGTTCCAGATGATGAACGAGGCGCGAATCGGCGTGGGTATGGGCGCAGTGATGCTGGGCTATGCCGGCTACCTGTACTCCCTCGAATACGCCCGCGAACGTCCGCAGGGCCGGGTACCCGACAGCAAGGACCCGACCGCCGCGCCCGTGGCGATCATCCAGCACGCCGACGTGCGCCGCATGTTGCTGACTCAAAAAGCCTACGTGGAAGGCTCATTTGACCTGGGCCTGTACGCGGCGCGGCTGTTCGACGACACCACCACCCTTGAAAGCGAGGCCGAGCGCCGCAGGGCCCATGAGCTGTTGGACCTGCTGACGCCGATCGTCAAATCCTGGCCATCGGAGTTCTGCCTGAAGGCCAACGAGCTGGCGATCCAGATCCTCGGCGGCCACGGCTACACCCGCGAATATCCGGTGGAGCAGTATTACCGCGACAACCGCTTGAACCCGATTCATGAGGGCACCCACGGTATCCAGTCGCTGGACTTGCTGGGGCGCAAACTGGCGCAAAACGGCGGTGCCGGGCTCAAACAACTGATTCGCCTGGTGGCCGACACCACCGAACGTGCCCAGCCATATGAATCGCTGACGTCCTTGCGTCAGCCGCTGGAGGCCCTGGTTACGCGCCTGCAAACGGTCACCCTCGGCCTGCTGACAGACCTGGCCCAAGGCAAGGTCAACAGCAGCCTGGCCAACTCAGCGCTGTACTTGAAGGTCTTCGGGCACATGGTGATCGGCTGGCGCTGGCTGGAACAGGCGATCCGTGCCGAGGAAGGACTTGCCAGGGGCAATGCAGCGGACAGCGACTTCTATCACGGCAAGCTGCAGGCCGCGCGTTACTTCCTGACTTGGGAAGTGCCCGGCTGCCACCACGAACTGGCAATTCTAGAGACGCGAGACGATACCTGCCTGGCGATGCGGGACGAGTGGTTCTGAGCCAAGACATTCAACGCGGCTGAAATCCAATCGCGAGAAAGCTCGCGATGGGCTTCAGGCCTGCTGAATAGTCTTGGCAATTACCTCGACCGTGGCGTTGACCTGTTCCTGGCATCGGTCGAGTTCCGCCCGGTGCTGCTTTTGCATTTCGATCTGCTGCGAGCACAGGTTCATGGCCGCCAGCACCAGCAGGCGGTCACCGATCAGCGTCGGATATTTGCGCTTGGTATCAGCCAGGGCGGACTTGAGCATCGAAGCGGCGTCCAGCAAGGCCTGCTCCTGCCCGGCCGGTGCCTTGATCGAATAATCCTCCCCGAGAATCGAGACGACTGTTACCCCGTCGACCCCGTGTTTCATGCGCTGGCCGTTGCGTTGCTGGCGCGCTCGACCAGGGCCTTGATACGCGCGGTGGTAGCGCCATGCAATTCTTCCTGCTCCATGAGGTTCAGCTGCAGGCTTTCGTTTTCATCCTTGGCCTTGGCCAGTTCAGCGCTCAGTGTTTCGTTCAGGCTGGTGAGGTCGCGGTTCTGTTGCACCAGGTCGTTGACCAATTGCTCCAGCTGACTTAGGGATGCTTCCAACATATTGATTTCCAGGCTTTTTCAAGGGGCGCGTACGATAAAGAAAAGTCACCGTCGGCGCCACGACTCAGAGGGCGGCAGTGCTCCGCTCGCGAGCTGTAAAGACTGTGAACACAGCATCTGGTTCCGACCCTTCGTCGCACCACCGGCCACGGAGTGCGACAAAAGCACGCAGTGCCCTCAAGACTTGACAGGCCAGACCGATAAGTCAGTGAAACCAGTCACAGCCCCGCACGGACGCGCTTCTTCACGGTAACTTCCATGTCCCTACGTAATATGAACATCGCGCCGCGGGCGTTCCTGGGGTTTGCCATGATCGGCGCCCTGATGCTGGCCCTGGGCGTCTTTGCCTTGAGCCAGATGAGCAAGATCCGCGAGTCGGGCGAAACCATCGCCCAGAACAGCGTACCCAGCATCAAGGCCCTGGACGAGTTCACCCAGCTCGCCCTGCGCCTGCGTGTGTTGTCCTATCGCCTGCTGACCAACCGCGAATCGGACGTCCAGCAAAAAACCTACGAGCTGTTCGAGCAGCGCAACCAGCAGATCCGCGAAGCGCAGACCGAATATGAAAAACTCATCAGCGCCCCTGACGAACGAGCCGCCTACGACCAGTACGTACAGCTGCTGAACCAGTACCGCCAGCTTGAAGAGCGGATGAAAACCCTTTCGCGCAATAATCAGCTCGACCAGCTGCAAGCGCTGCTCAACACCGAGTTGCTGAGCAACTCCGACGCCGTCAACGCGGCGATCACCCGTCTTACCGAGATCAACAACCGGCAAGCCGAGACGCTCAACCAGGACGCGGCACACCAGTACTCAACAGCGTTCACCTGGGTCGTCACGCTGCTGGCCATCGCCACCGGCCTGACCCTGCTGTTCGCCTGGCTGCTGACCAACAGCATCACCAAGCCGATCGCCAACGCCCTGGATGCCGCCGAGGAAATCGCCAAGGGCAACCTGACCCGGCCGATCACCGTTGATGGCAGCGACGAAGCCGGCCGCCTGTTGCGGGCAATGGCGACCATGCAGGACAAATTGCGCGACACCCTGCAGCGGATCTCCGGCTCGGCCACGCAACTGGCCTCCGCCGCCGAAGAGCTCAACAGCGTCACCGACGAAAGCGCCCGAGGCCTGACCCAGCAGAACAACGAAATCGAGCAGGCTGCCACCGCAGTCAACGAGATGACCAGCGCCGTGGAAGAAGTCGCGCGCAACGCGGTCAGCACCTCCGAAGCCTCGAAACATGCCACCACGTCGGCGGGCGATGGCCGGGACTTGGTACAAGAAACGGTCGGCGCCATCGAACGCATGAGCGCCGATGTACAGAGCACCGCTACGTTGATTGGTAACCTGGCTAACGAGTCCCGCGACATCGGCAAGGTGCTCGATGTCATCCGCGGCCTGGCGGACCAGACCAACCTGTTGGCGCTGAACGCGGCGATTGAAGCGGCACGCGCCGGTGAAGCCGGTCGTGGTTTTGCGGTGGTCGCCGACGAAGTCCGCGCCCTCGCCCATCGCACCCAGCAGTCGACCAGCGAGATCGAACGCATGATCGGCAGCATCCAAAGCGGCACCGAACACGCCGTGGACTCGATGCGCAACAGCACCGAGCGCGCCGAGTCGACGCTGAACATCGCCCGCGGGGCAGGCATGTCCCTGGACACGATCAACACGGCCATCGTCGAAATCAACGAACGCAACCTGGTGATCGCCAGCGCCGCCGAAGAACAAGCCCAAGTGGCCCGTGAAGTGGACCGCAACCTGGTGAACATCCGCGACCTGTCGGTGCAATCGGCCACCGGCGCCAACCAGACCAGTGCCGCGAGTGCAGAGCTGTCGCGTTTGGCGGTGGACTTGAACAGCATGGTTGGGCGGTTCAGCCTTTAACCGAAACTTGCCCTTGTGGCGAGGGGATTTATCCCCGCTGGGCTGCGAAGCGACCCCCCGATATGTGCTGCCATGCAGTCAGCAGGCGAGCGCTTCGCACTCGAGCGGGGATAAATCCCCTCGCCACAAGGGCTATCCCCAACCTTTTTTGACAGCATCACATTTCAACAGGTTAGAATCGCTGGCACGCAGACTGCATGGTCAGTTTGTGCCCTGTCCCCTCAAGATTTCCGGAGTACTGCCTTTGACCGCGACGACCATCAACAGCCTGTTCTTGATCGGCGCGTTGCTGGTGAGTGCGAGCATTCTGGTCAGTTCCCTGTCGTCCCGCCTGGGCATCCCCATTCTGGTGATCATCCTGGCCGTGGGCATGGTAGCCGGTGTCGACGGCGCCGGTATTCTGTTCGACAACTACGCCACGGCTTATCTGGTCGGCAACCTCGCATTGGCCGTCATCCTCCTCGACGGTGGCTTGCGCACGCGGGTTTCAAGCTTCCGGGTGGCCTTGTGGCCGGCGCTGTCGCTGGCGACGGTCGGGGTGTTGATCACCACCGGACTGACCGGCTTGGCGGCGGCGTGGCTGTTTGATCTCAATCTGATGCAGGGCTTGTTGATCGGCGCAATCGTCGGTTCCACCGACGCCGCGGCGGTTTTCTCGCTGTTGGGCGGCAAGGGCCTGAACGAACGGGTCAGCGCCACCCTGGAAATCGAGTCCGGCAGCAACGACCCGATGGCGGTGTTCCTCACTGTCACCTTGATCGGCATGCTCGCCAGCGGTGAAACCGGCCTGCA
This sequence comes from Pseudomonas sp. SWRI92, assembly GCF_014268685.1. Classification (NCBI taxonomy): domain Bacteria; kingdom Pseudomonadati; phylum Pseudomonadota; class Gammaproteobacteria; order Pseudomonadales; family Pseudomonadaceae; genus Pseudomonas; species Pseudomonas sp. SWRI92. Next base: position 96,934 of record NZ_JABWQY010000013.1, on the reverse strand, counting down.
TTGGAGCCTGCTCGGGCATCTGGTGCGCGAGTTCGGCATCGGCGCGGTGATCGGCCTGGGCGGTGGCTGGCTGATGTTGCAACTGGTCAATCGCATCAACCTCGCCAACGGCCTCTACCCGATCCTGGTCATCAGCGGCGGCCTGGCCGTGTTCGCCCTGACCAACGCCCTGCACGGCAGCGGCTTCCTCGCTGTGTACTTGTGCGGCTTGGTGATCGGCAACCGTCCGGTGCGCAGCCGCCACGGCATCCTGCACATGCTCGATGGCATGGCCTGGCTCGCGCAGATCGGCATGTTCCTGGTGCTGGGCCTGCTGGTCACACCCCATGACTTGCTGCCTATCGCCCTGCCCGCCCTCGGCCTGGCCTTGTGGATGATTCTGTTCGCGCGGCCGCTGTCGGTCATGGTGGGGCTGTTGCCGTTCAAGGCGTTCCACGGCCGCGAGAAAGCCTTCATTTCCTGGGTCGGCCTGCGCGGCGCTGTACCGATCATCCTGGCGGTATTCCCGCTGATGGCCGGCTTGCCCCACGCGCAGCTGTATTTCAATCTGGCCTTCTTTATCGTCCTGGTGTCGCTGTTGGTGCAAGGTACGAGCCTGCCTTGGGTCGCCAAGCTGCTGCATGTGACCGTTCCGCCAGAGCCGTTGCCGATTTCGCGGGCGGCGCTGGAAGTTCATGTCACCAGCGAGTGGGAGCTGTTCATCTATCGCCTCGGCGCCGAAAAATGGTGCATCGGCTCACCGCTGCGCGACCTGAAAATGCCCGACGGAACACGTATCGCGGCCCTGTTTCGTGGCCAGCAGCTGCTCCATCCGTCGGGTAGTACGGTGCTGGAAGTCGATGATTTGCTGTGCGTAATTGGCCATGAACACGATTTGCCGGCCCTGGGAAAACTGTTCAGCCAGGCACCGCAACGAGGCCTGGATTTGCGCTTCTTCGGCGACTTCGTGCTCGAAGGAGACGCCCAGTTGGCCGCGGTTGCGGCGCTGTACGGGCTGCAACTCGATGGCATCGATCCAGACATGACCCTGGGCCGCTTCATTGCCCAGAAAGTTGGCGGAGCGCCAGTAGTCGGCGACCAGGTGGACTGGAACAACACCCTGTGGACCGTCGCGGCCATGGATGGGAACAAGATCGGCAAAGTGGGCGTCAGATTCCCCAAAGGAAGTCGCCCGGGTCCCGGCTTGTTCCTCTAAACTGCTCCCACTCTCACTTGCTTGACCGGTCTCTATGCCTACCCTGCGCTCCTTTTTTGCCATCGCCCTGCTCGGCCTGAGTCTTTCCATCTGCACGGTGCAAGCCGCCGAACCGCCCACCAGCACCTCGGTGCAGGCCAGCCTGGAAAAGATCGGCGACCGCAAGCTGCCGGAGGCCGACCAGAAAGCCTTGCAGGCCGTGTTGCAGAACACCCTGACGCAACTCTCCAGCAAGGCCGACTACGAGCAGAAGCTGCAGGCGCTCAAGCAGCAATTGGCGAACGCACCTCGGCAGAACATCGAGAACCAGCGTGAGCTGGCGCGACTCAAGGGCACCACCGTTGTTCCGGTGGCGCAACGCTACGCCAACCTGCCGATCCCCCAACTCGAGCAGATGCTGACGGAACGCTCCACCCAGCAGAGCGACTTGCAAAAAGCCCTGGCCGATGCCAACAGCCTGGTCATCACCGCGCAGACCCGTCCGGAGCGGGCCCAGGCTGAAATTTCCGCCAGCCAGACCCGCATCCAGCAAATCAATACCATCCTCAAGGCCGGCCGAGATGCCGGCAAAGCCTTGAGCGGCGAGCAGCGCGACCAGCTGAACGCCGAACTGGCGGCCCTGAATGCGCTAATTCCGCTGCGCCGCCAGGAACTCGCCGGCAACAGCCAGTTGCAAGACCTGGGCAACAGCCAGCACGACTTGCTGTCGGAAAAAATCGATCGCATGGAGCGGGAAATCCAGGACCTGCAGAACCTGATCAATCAGAAGCGCCTGGCTCAATCCCAGGAAACCGTGACCCAGCAGTCCATCGAAGCGCAGAAGGCCGGCGGCAGCAGCCTGCTGGCGACGGAAAGCTCGGCCAACCTCAAGCTCTCCGATTACCTGCTCAAGAGCACCGACCGCCTCAACGAGGTCACCCAGCAGAACCTGCAGACCAAGCAGCTTCTGGACAGCGTGACCCAGACCGATGCGGCCCTGGATGAACAGATCAGCGTGCTCAAGGGCAGCCTGCTGCTCTCCAAGATTCTCTACAAGCAGCGCCAGACCCTGCCGCGCTTGAAGCTGGATCAGAACCTGGCCGACCAGATCGCCGACATCCGCCTCTACCAATTTGAAGTCAGCCAGCAACGCGAGCTGCTGAACAATCCGAGCGCCTACGTCGATAGCCTGCTGGCGTCCCAGCCGTCGGAGCAGGTCACGCCGCAACTGCGCAAGACCCTGCTGGAACTGGCCCTTACTCGCGTTGACCTGCTGGAGCGACTGAACCGCGAATTGAGCGCGGTGCTCAACGAATCCATTACCTTGCAGCTCAACCAGAAGCAATTGCTCAGCACGGCCCAGAACCTGCGGTCCACCCTCGAAGAACAGATGTTCTGGATTCCCAGCAACAAGCCGCTGGATTTCGAATGGATGCGTGGCGTGCCGGCCCGCCTGGAGAAACAGGTCGACTCGCTGCCCTGGGCTTCCAGCCTCAGCGAACTGGCCGACGGCCTGACCCAGCGACCGTTGCTGTTCCTGCCGCTGGCGCTGCTGATCGGTGCACTGCTGTGGCGCCGCAAGAATCTTTACGCGCGCTTGAACAAGGTTCACCAGGATGTCGGGCACTTCAAGCGCGACAGCCAGTGGCACACGCCCCAGGCGATCCTGATCAATATCCTCTTGGCGATGCCGGTGGCCCTGGCGCTGGCGCTGTGCGGCTACGCCCTACAGATTGACGCCCGCGGCCAGAACACCAATCTCGGCGCGGCACTGTTGCAGATCGGGCAAGCCTGGCTGGTGTTCTACACCGCCTATCGAATCCTCTCCCCAGGCGGCGTGGCCGAGCTGCACTTCCGCTGGGAAAAACCCCAGGTGGAATTCCTCCAGGGCTGGATCCGTCGACTTGGGCTGGTGGTGCTGGCCTTGGTCGCAGTGGTGGCCGTGGCGGAGTTGCAACCGTCGGCCCTGGCCGATGACGTGCTGGGCATGCCGGTGGTACTGACCTGCTACGCCTCGATGGCCTGGTTGCTCAGCCGGTTGCTGCTCAGCAGCCCTACGCACAAGAACACCTCGCTGTTTCGCAAGGCCGTCGGCGTGCTGTTCACCGCGCTGCCGATCGCACTGTTTGTCGCCGTATGCTTCGGGTACTACTACACCGCGCTGAAGCTCAGCGACCGCTTGATCAACACGCTCTATTTGCTGATGTTCTGGCTGGTCATCGAAGCCACCTTCGTGCGCGGCCTGTCGGTCGCTGCGCGGCGCCTGGCCTACCAGCGTGCCCTGGCCAAGCGCCAGGCGGCCAAGGAAGCCGGCGACGGCGAAGCGGTGGTGGAGGAACCGACCCTGGACATCGAGAAGGTCAACGAACAGTCCCTGCGCCTGATCCGCCTCGCCCTGCTGGGCGGCTTCATGGCCGCGCTGTACTGGGTCTGGTCGGACCTGATCAGCGTGTTCTCCTACCTGGACAACATCACCCTTTACGAATACACCAGCGGCACTGGCGTCAACATGAGCATGGTGCCCATCAGCATCGGCGACATGCTCGGCGCGCTGATCATCATCGGCATCACCTTCGCCCTGGCGCGCAACCTGCCGGGCCTGCTGGAAGTGTTCGTGCTGTCGAAGCTGAACCTGGCCCAGGGCAGCGCCTATGCCACCACCACGCTGCTGTCCTATGTCATCGCCGGCGTCGGCTTCGTCACCACGCTGTCCACCCTGGGCGTGAGCTGGGACAAACTGCAATGGCTGGTGGCCGCGCTCTCGGTGGGCCTGGGCTTCGGCATGCAGGAGATTTTCGCCAACTTCATCTCGGGGATCATGATCCTCTTCGAGCGCCCGGTGCGGATCGGCGACACCATCACCATCGGCAACCTGTCGGGCACGGTCAGCAAGATCCGCATTCGCGCGACCACCATCACCGACTTCGATCGCAAGGACATCATCGTCCCCAACAAGACCTTCATTACCGGGCAATTGATCAACTGGTCGCTGACCGACACCGTGACCCGCGTGACGTTGAAGTTGGGCGTGGACTACGGCTCGGACCTCGATCGGGTGCGCGAGCTGCTGCTCAAGGCTGCCCGCGACAATCCGCGTGTCCTGAAGGAACCGGAGCCTATCGTGTACTTCCTGAATTTCGGCGAAAGCACCCTCGATCATGAACTGCGCATGCACGTTCGCGACCTGGGTGACCGCAACCCGGTACTCGATGAAATCAACCGTTTCATCAACCGCGAATTCAAAAAGGAACATATCAACATCTCGTTCCGTCAGATGGAGATCTATCTGAAAAATCTGCAAGGCCAGGAATACAAATTGGTGCCCGCCGAACCCGACAACAAGACCCTCGGCCCTGTGCCCTCGGCGGTAGCCAGCATCAAGCCCGTTCCGGAGCCACCGCAACAGACTCTCGACTGATCGCGCGGTGCCTGCGGGCAACCCGCCGGAGACAGCCATGAAAACGCTGGAAACGCTGACCTTCGATAACCGTTTTGCCCGCCTGGGCGACGGTTTCTCGGCCCACGTGCTGCCCGAGCCTATCGACAATCCGCGCTTGGTGGTTGCCAGCCCGGCCGCCATGGCGCTGCTGGACCTGGATCCGGCCGAAGCCGAGGCACCGTTATTCGCCGAGATTTTTGGCGGCCACAAGCTGTGGGCCGAAACCGAGCCTCGGGCGATGGTGTATTCCGGGCACCAGTTTGGCCATTACAACCCGCAACTGGGCGATGGCCGAGGGCTGCTGCTGGGAGAGGTGTACAACGAGGCCGGTGAGCACTGGGACCTGCACCTCAAGGGCGCCGGGCAGACACCGTTTTCGCGAATGGGCGATGGGCGAGCGGTGCTGCGCTCCTCGATCCGCGAATTCCTCGCCTCCGAAGCGCTGCATGCCTTGGGCATCCCCACGACTCGTGCCTTGTGCGTGATCGGTTCGGACACTCCGGTGTGGCGCGAAAAGCAGGAGCGCGCCGCCATGGTGCTGCGCCTGGCGCCGAGCCATGTTCGCTTCGGCCATCTCGAATATTTCTACTACACCAAGAAGCCCGAGCTACACGCGACGCTGGCCGAGCATGTGCTGAACCTGCATTTTCCCGAATGCCGCGAGCAGCCGGAACCGTACCTGGCGATGTACCGCGAGATCGTCGAGCGCAATGCCGAGTTGATTGCCAAGTGGCAGGCCTACGGTTTCTGCCACGGCGTGATGAACACCGACAACATGTCGATCCTGGGCATCACGTTCGACTTCGGGCCGTTCGCCTTCCTCGACGACTTCGATGCGAACTTCATCTGTAACCACTCCGATGACCAGGGCCGCTACTCGTTCAGCAACCAGGTGCCCATCGGCCAGTGGAACCTCAGCGCCCTGGCCCAGGCGCTGACGCCGTTCATCAGCGTCGACGCCCTGCGCGAAACGCTCGGTTTGTACTTGCCGTTGTACCAGGCCCACTACCTGGACCTGATGCGCCGCCGACTCGGCCTGACCCAGGCCGAAGAAGATGACCAGAAGTTGGTGGAACGCCTGCTGCAATTGATGCAAAACAGCGGCGTCGACTACAGTCTGTTCTTCCGTCGACTGGGCGAGCAATCTCCCGAGCAAGCCGTCGCCACCCTGCGCGATGACTTTGTCGACCTCAAGGGTTTCGACGCCTGGGGCGAACGCTACATCGCCCGGGTCAATCGCGAAGGCCCCATTGATCAAGACCAGCGCCGCGCCCGCATGCATGCCGTCAACCCGCTGTACGTGCTGCGCAACTACCTGGCCCAGAAAGCCATCGACGCCGCCGAGTCCGGCGACTACGAAGAAGTCCGCCGCCTGCACACCGTACTGAGCAAGCCGTTCGAAGAACAACCGGGGATGGACAGCTACGCCGAGCGCCCTCCGGAATGGGGCAAGCACTTGGAGATCAGTTGCTCGTCGTGACCCTCTCGCCAGACGCATCAATCCCCGTGGCGAGGGGGCTTGCTCCCGCTGGGCTGCGCAGCAGTCCCAAAATGGACTGACGCGCTTTTCAGACTGACCGCGTCAACCAGATTACGACGGCTGCGCCGCCGAGCGGGAGCAAGCTCCCTCGCCACGGAATCAGGGTTGCCTGGACGAGAGTCATCGTAGGCTGCTCACCCCGCCTTATCGTTCCCCTGCTCAGGCGTCTCGATCCCTGACTCCGTCTCTTCACTGGCCGGTTCTTGCGCAGGTTTTTCATCGGGATAGCCAGGCATGCCGCGGGCGTCTTCAGGGGTCAATTCATCACGGTCGTGCCGGCTGTCGGTGGCGTAGGCCGGGGCGGCGTTGGGGTCTTCGTCGCGGCCGGCGGTGCCGAGGACGAAGCCGTCGTCGTTGGGGTTGTCTACTGCCTGGGGAGTAGCTGGGTCTTGAGGATGGCTCATGGGACCTCCTGAGGTTGCAAACGGGTACGTCGTGTCTTTTTTGAGGCCGTGACACGTTTACAGTGCGGCGCACCTGATGAATGGCAACCTGCTGGAGACAGCCCTAGGCCATATCGCTGTGGCTGAACTCCTCGGCCAGAAAGTCAATCAGCGAGCGCACCGACGGCAGCAACCCGCGCCGTGACGCAAAGATCGCATGGACGATCCCGCACTTGGGCGTCCAGCCTGGCACCAGTTCCACCAGCCGCCCGGCCGCGATGTCCTCGCGCACCACTACGGTGGGCAGGTGGGCGATGCCGATGCCTGCCAGTACCGCATGACGCAGGGCCAGCAAATCATCGGTGACCATGCGCGGCTCATGGCGGATCAGCGCGCGGGTGCCGTCCGGGCCGAACAATTCCCACTGATACTCGCGCTGCGCCGCGCCCCAATGCACGCTCGGCAGGCCATTGAGGTCCGCCGGCGAGGCAGGTGAAGACAAGCGCTCGAGAAACGACGGCCCGCCCACCAGGCACTGGGTGCTGTTGCTCAGCACTTTCATGACCATGTCGGTGTTTTCCAGCGGCGGAAAGCGCACCCGCAACGCGATATCGAACCCTTCATGAATCAGGTCGACCCGGCGGTTGGTGCTCTCGATGAACAACTCCACCCGCGGGTACTTGAGCATGTAGCGCGTCAGCATCGGCCCGACCCAACTGTTGAGCAGCACCGTCGGGCAACTGATGCGCACCAGCCCTTGGGGCTCGGAGCGGTTGCGCTCGATGACCTCCGCAGCGCTTTCGGCCTCGACCCGCATCGCCAGGCACCGTTGGTAATAGGCCTGGCCGATCTCCGTCAGCGTGCAATGGCGACTGGTGCGATGGAGCAATCGCACCCCGAGCCGCTCTTCTAGCTGGGCGATACGCCGGCTGAGCTTTGACTTCGGCATGTCCAGTGCGCGGCCGGCCGCGGCGAACCCACGGTGCTCAACCACTTGGGTGAAATAGTAAAGCGTGTTGAGGTCTTCGATGATCGTTCTCCAAATAGAACGCTAAGGCTGATTTTCGCAGTCTAGCGGTTCAAAGGTGCCAGTTTTAATCTACACCCATCGAAACGCAACACGGATTCAAACCGGCGCTTCGGCCAGATGAGTTACCGAATAATCGCTGCACCGACATTAAAAACCTTAACCACGCCGAACCTTCGGCAACCAAAACTTAATGAGGGCTACGCCATGACTACTTCCTACAACCGTCTCGACAAAGATAACGCTGCTGTTCTGCTGGTAGACCACCAGGCTGGCCTGCTGTCGCTGGTACGCGACATCGATCCGGACCGTTTCAAGAACAACGTGCTGGCCCTGGCCGACCTGGCGAAGTATTTCCAACTGCCGACCATCCTCACCACCAGTTTCGAAACCGGCCCCAACGGCCCGTTGATGCCCGAACTGAAGACGCTGTTCCCGGACGCCCCGTACATCGCCCGTCCTGGCCAGATCAACGCCTGGGACAACGAAGATTTCGTCAAGGCAATCAAGGCCACCGGCAAGAAGCAGCTGATCATCGCCGGCGTAGTGACCGAAGTTTGCGTGGCCTTCCCGGCGCTGTCGGCCCTGGCCGAAGGTTTCGAAGTGTTCGTGGTCACCGATGCGTCCGGAACGTTCAACGAACTGACCCGTCAATCTGCCTGGGACCGCATGTCTTCCTCGGGTGCGCAACTGATGACCTGGTTCGGCCTGGCCTGCGAACTGCACCGCGACTGGCGCAACGATGTGGAAGGACTGGCGACCTTGTTCTCCAACCACATCCCGGACTACCGTAACCTGATGACCAGCTACAACACGCTGACCAACGCTAAATAACAGCCACACCCCTTCCGCCCCTGTGGAGCGTGCAGACGCCCACGGGGGTTTTGCGCTGGTCGCAACTTGGTGTTCAATCTGTGCCAGGCCATTTGAATTTTTCCAGGAGACGATCCGATGCTGATCCCCTGCCCCCATTGCAATGGGCTCAATCGCATCCCCGCCGAACGCCTGGGCGACCAGCCCAAGTGCGGGCGTTGCAAAGCCCAGGTGCTTTCAAGCAAACCGTTCGAACTCAAGCAAGGCGACTACGCCAGCCAGATCAAGGGCGATCTGCCGTTGCTGATGGATGTCTGGGCGCAGTGGTGCGGCCCGTGCAAATCCTTCGCGCCGGTGTTCGAACAGGCCGCCGCACAGCTGACCGGCAAGTGCCGACTGGCCAAGCTCGACAGCGAAGCCAATCAGCAGCTCTCGGCGCAGTTGGGGATTCGTTCGATTCCCAGCCTGATTCTCTTCAGGGACGGTCGGGAGGTAGCGCGCCAGAGCGGCGCGTTACCGTTGCCACAACTGATGAGTTGGTTGCGCAGCCAGGGGATTTGAAGCCCCGCATTATTTGCGCAGCCAGGATCAGGCGCTTTCCAGCAAGCCATGCAACTCCACGAACTGCTGGGTCAGCTTATGCCGCGGATCCAAGTGAATCAGCGGCAGGCTCGCTTGGTGCGACTCACGCATGCGCACCGAACTGCTCAGGTAGACGGGCAGCACCGGCAAGCCTTCGGCGATCAGTTCGTCGAGAATCTGTTGAGGCAGGCTGGCGCGGGCCTGGAACTGATTGACCACGATGCCTTCGACTTCCAGCCCCTCGTTGTGGTCTTCCTTGAGTTCCTCGATTTCCGCCAGCAGGCCGTACAGCGCCTGGCGGGAAAAACTGTCGCAATCGAAGGGAATCAGCACACGGTCGGCGGCGATCAACGCTGATACAGCGTAGAAGTTCAGCGCTGGCGGCGTGTCCAGATAGATCCGGTCGTAATCCTCGTCCAGCTCTTCGAGCAATTTACGCAGCTTGTTGATCTTGTGTTTCGCCTCAAGCTTGGGCTGCAAATCCGTAAGCTCCGCCGTGGCGGTGATCACGTGCAGGTTATCGAAGGGCGTTTCGTAGATATCCACTTTGTTCTTTTTCGAAAAAGGCCCGGACGATAGGGTCTGCTTGAAAAAGTCCGCGATACCCATGGGAATGTCATCGCCCGTCAGGCCGGTCAGGTATTGAGTGGAATTGGCCTGGGCATCCAGGTCGACCAAAAGCGTGCGATAACCCTCGCTGGCGCTGACCGCCGCCAGATTGCAGGCGATGCTGGACTTGCCCACGCCACCTTTCTGATTGAACACCACACGCCGCATATCAAAACCTCCGTGTATCAAAGATTCCCGAGTGTAGTAGGCCTACGCGCCGCTTCGCTACCTTCAGCGGGGGCGGATTACGGCATCGGTGGCTTTTTCGGACAACCGAGCGTCAATTGACCTGCAAGATGACGGAAGTGGCTTACAGACGAGCCTCGTCACAATCGTGACAATGGCCCTGCCGAGCCGGCCCCGACCAGCCGACGGTTGCCCTGGACAAAATGTAACCAGTATTTGCTACAAGCCAACCGCACCGGGATAATGCGCGCCACTTGGGTCGCAAGGCCATGCAGGGTTAGACGCGGGTCAAGCCACTGAACCGTGACAATAAAAGCCCGCAGGGGTGGGATAAGTCTGTGATCAACTTCAATATCGCCCAATGGCGCGCGTGGGCTCCTGGGCTCGAAAGCGTGGACGATTGGCGGGCATGGAGCCGACAACCGGTCGTGCCGCCCGTCAGCGATGCGGCCCCTGACGTATCGTTCCTGCCCGCCATGCAGCGGCGACGCCTAAGCCGCCTGGCCCGCATGGCTTTCAGCGCCGCCTGGCCGCTGGCCGAGGGGCGAGCGGACCTACCGTTGGTCTTTATTTCCCGTCACGGCGAAACCCCACGCACCTTTGAGATTCTCAAGGACCTGGCAGCCGACCAACCCTTGTCGCCCACCCAGTTCAGCTTGTCGGTGCACAACGCCGTCATCGGCCTGTGGTCGATCATGCGCGGCGAAACCAGCGAAATGACCGCTCTGGCCGCGACGGGCGATGGCCTGGAACACGGCATGCTGGAAGCCGCCGCCCTGTTGAACGAAGGCGAGCCCGCGGTGCTGTTGGTCATCACCGAAGAACAACCGCCCAGCGTGTATGCGCACTGGGTCGATGACGTACCGTTTCCCTACGCAGTGGGGCTGCTGCTGACCCGAGGCGAAGATTGGCAACTGGCACTATCCAGCCCGCCAGACCCAATGCCCGGCTGCGACTGGCCCCATGCACTGGATCTGGTGCGTACGCTGCTGGGCAATCAAACCACTTGCCAACATGCCTGGAAGAATCGTCTATGGACCTGGCAACGCAACCAGTGACCGGTAAACATCGCGACGCCTATTACTGGCGCCTCTTCGCGACCGCTGCAAGCTTCGCCCTTTTCGGGCTGGGCGGGCTGTGCCTGCGTGTGCTGGTGTTCCCGTTGCTCAATGCGTTGCCAGGCGATCCCCGGACCCATCGACAACGGGCCCGCCGCACGGTGGGGCGCCTGTTCTGGTTCTTTATCCGGTTCATGGCCCGTACCGGCGTACTGACCTATCAAATCGACGGCGCGGAGAAACTCGGCCGTCCCGGCCAGATGATCATTGCCAACCATCCGTCGCTGATTGACGTGGTGTTCCTGATCGGGCTGGTGCGCGACGCCAATTGCGTGGTCAAGCAAAGTCTGTGGGACAATCCTTTCACCCGGGGCCCGCTGCGTTCGACGCAATACATCAGCAACGATGGCAGCATGGACATGCTTGACGCCGCCAGCGACGCCTTGCAAGACGGCCAGTGCCTGATTGTCTTCCCCGAAGGCACGCGCACCCAGCCAGGCCAGGCACCGGCCTTTCATCGGGGGGCGGCGGCCATTGCCTTGCGGGGCGCGACAATCCTGACGCCGGTAACGATCAAGGTCAGCCCGACCACCCTGACCAAGGCCGAACCCTGGTATCGGATCCCCAAGCGCCGCGTGCACTTCAGTTTTCGCGTGGGGGCCGATATAGACCCACAGGCGTTCGCCGCGCTGGGCCCCGCGCCGCAGGCCTCGCGCAGGCTCAACGATTTTTTGCATCATTATTTCATCAAGGAGCTCGCCGTAGATGAGCGATCTGCACCGTGACATCAAACAGCTGATCATCGACGCCCTCGGCCTTGAGGATATTAGCGTCGACAACATCGGCGACGAGCAGACCCTGTTCGGCGAAGGCCTGGGCCTGGACTCGGTGGATGCCCTGGAGCTCGGCCTGGCGATCCAGAAGCAGTACGGCATCAAGATCGACGCCGACGCCAAGGACACCCGTAACCATTTCAGCAATGTGGCAAGCCTTGCGGCCTTCGTCACTGCAAAACGCCCCTGAGACCGGACTATGCAAACTCGTGACGACATTTTCATTACCCTGCGCGATGCCCTGGTCGAGCTCTTCGAGCTGGAGCCCGAGCGTGTGACGCTGGATTCGAACCTGTACCAGGACCTGGAAATCGACAGCATCGATGCGGTCGACCTGATCGACCACATCAAGCGCCAGACCGGCAAGAAAATCGCCGCCGAGGAATTCAAATCGGTGCGCACCGTCAACGACGTGGTCGAGGCGGTCTATCGACTGGTCCAACCGGCCGCATGAGCCGGCTGATCGGCCTTGGCCTGCTGCTGGCGGGCCTGCTGTATCCCTTTGCGGTGTATTTCGGCATGGAGCACTTTGCTCCTTGGCAGTTCGGGTTGTTGTTGGGCTGCCTGTGGCTGGCCCGGGCGCTGCTTGGCAAGGGCAGGCCGGGCCGCCGCTGGATGGCGGGCACGGCGATCATCTTTTGCGTGCTGCTCGCGGTGTTCGATAGCCCGCTCCTGCTGCGCTGGTATCCGGTGCTGATCAGCGCGTTCATGCTCGGGCTGTTCACGCTGAGCCTGAAATATGGCCCACCAATGATTGAACGCCTGGCCCGCCTGCGCGAACCGCAGTTGCCGGCCAAAGCGGTGGTGTATACACGCCAGGTCACGGTGGCCTGGAGTGTATTTTTCCTGTGTAACGGTTTGCTCGCCGCCGCCCTGACCCTATGGGCGCCGCTGAGCTGGTGGATGTTGTACACCGGCCTGATTTCCTACGGATTGATGGGGCTGCTGTTTGCCATTGAATGGCTCATACGACAACGGGTAAGAGGCCGCCCATGAATTGGATAACGCTTGAGCAACTGTTGCTCGAGGCGCAACCGGAACGCGCTGTAACCGTCGATCCGGCGTTGAATCACGCACAGTTGCGCGCAAACGCGCTAGGCCTGGCCGCAGGCCTGCAAGCCGGGGGCATCCGCCGCGTGGCCGTGTACTTCGAAGATGCAGCCGATCTGGCGACAGCGCTGCTCGGTGCCTGGCGCGCGGGCGCGCACATCCTGCTGCCCGCCGACCTGCAAGCCCAGACGCGCCAACGCTGGTCGGCCGATGTCGACCTGTGGTTGACCGACCAGGCCGGCGACACGCATCCCAACGATTTTCATCAGGCCCCGCTGGACGCCGCCGAACTGGACCTTGATGACTGTTGGCTGAGCCTTTGCACCTCCGGCTCCAGCGGCGAACCCAAGCGCATCGAGAAAACCCTGCGTCAGCTGAGCAACGAAGTCCAGGCGCTGGAGCAATTGTGGGGTGCCGACCTTGGCCCGGCAGCCTGCATGATCGGCAGCGTCGCCACTCAACACATCTACGGCCTGCTGTTCCGGGTGCTGTGGCCGCTGTGCGCCGGACGCACCTTTGTGCGTCGGCAATTGGCGTTTCCGGAAGACCTGCAACGCGCCAGCCGCGAACAGCCGGCATTTGCCTGGATCGCCAGTCCGGCGCTGCTCAAACGCATGGGCGACAACCTCGACTGGCCGGCCTTGAGCTGCGTGCGCCGGGTATTTTCCTCCGGCGGTGCCTTGCCTCCCGAGGCTGCGCAAAGCTTGCAACAACGCCTGGGACAATGGCCGACCGAAGTGTTCGGCAGCTCGGAGACCGGCGGCATTGCCTGGCGCCAGGGCGGCAACCTATGGCAGCCCTTCGCCGGTGTCGAGCTGAGCCAGGACAGTGACGGCGCCTTGCTGATTACCTCGCCCTATCTGCCGATCGGCCATGTGGAACACACCGCCGATGCGGCGCGGATCGCCGCAGATGGGCGTTTCGAATTGCTCGGTCGCTTGGATCGCATCGTCAAGCTTGAAGAAAAACGTATCTCCTTGCCGATGCTGGAACAGGCGTTGACGGCTCATGAATGGGTCAGTGAAGCGCGGTTGGGAGTCGTGCAGGAGAATCGCGCCTCCCTCGGTGCCCTGCTGGTGCTTAGCGAAACCGGCCTGCACGCTCTGCGCAATCTGGGCCGACGCGCCGTTACCCAAGCGCTGCGCCAGCACCTGAGCGGGCATTGCGAAACCTTGGCCTTGCCCCGACGTTGGCGCTGGCTGCGGCAACTGCCGCTGAACACCCAAGGCAAGCTGCCCCAGGCCGAAGTCGAAGCCGTGCTGATGGCGCCCCGCCCGAAAACCCCCGAACTGCTTGAGCAAACCGAAACCGAAGGCGAGTGGAACCTGTGCCTGGCAGTGCCGCCAGACTTGGCTTACTTCAGTGGCCACTTTCCCACCGCGCCGGTCCTTCCGGGCGTGGTTCAGGTCGATTGGGCTTTGAGCCTCGGCCGGCAACTGCTGAACTTGCCGCCCCGATTCCTTGGCATGGAGGTTCTTAAATTCCAGCAACTGGTGCGACCCGGCGATGAAATCCAACTGCACCTGCGCTTCGACCGTGAGCGCGGCAAGTTGTATTTCGCCTACCGCAACGCGGCGGCGGCCTGCTCCAGTGGGCGGATTGTGTTGGGGGAAAACAATGCCTGAGTACCTGCACACAATGCTCCTCGGTCACCGAGACATGCCGCATGCATAACCCCTGCGCCGTCATCCCGGTCTACAACCACGAAACCGCCATCGCTACGGTGGTCCAGACGTTGCTCGGCAACGGTTTGCCCTGCGTGCTGGTGGACGATGCCAGTAGCCCGGCATGCGCCGCGGTGCTTGAGCAACTGGCCGAGCACGAGCGGGTTCACCTGGTCCGGCTGGCGGTCAACCAGGGCAAGGGCGGCGCGGTGATGACCGGCCTGCGCGAAGCGGCGCGCCTGGGCTTCAGCCACGCCTTGCAGGTGGACGCCGACGGGCAGCACGATCTTGGCGATGTTCGAGCGTTCATCGAGCAATCGCGCACCCATCCGGACGCGGTGATCTGCGGTTATCCGCGGTACGACGCTAGCGTGCCGAAAGGTCGCTTGTACGCGCGCTACCTGACCCACGTCATGGTCTGGATCAACAGCCTGTCCTTGCAAATCCGCGATTCGATGTGCGGCTTCCGGGTCTATCCCCTGGTGCCAACCCTGGCGCTGATCGACTCGGCGAACATCGGCAAGCGCATGGATTTCGACTCGGACATCCTGGTCCGCCTGGCCTGGCGCAACCAGCCGATGCGCTGGCTGCGCACCCGGGTTCACTACCCCTTGGACGGGGTCTCGCACTTTCGCCTGTTCCACGACAACGTGCTGATCTCCAGCATGCACACCCGGCTGTTCTTCGGCATGCTGGTGCGCTTTCCGCTGATTCTCTGGCGACGGTGGCGAGCATGAACACTGACAAACAACACTGGGCCGATCGCCAGGAGCGCGGCAGTTTCTGGCTGATGAAACTCACGGCGTTCGCCGCCAAGGTGCTGGGTCGTCGGTTATTGAGCCCGGTGCTGTACGGCATCGTCCTGTACTTCTTCATTTTCGGCCGTAGCGCCCGTCACGCGGCCTGGCAGTACCAACAGCGCCTGGCCGATTGGAGCAGCCGCCCAGAGCTGCGCCCGACCCACCGGCGCGTCTTCGGGCAGTTCATGGCGTTTGCCGATTCCCTGTTGGACAAGCTCGACGTCTGGAACGGCAAACTGAGCATCGAGCAGATCGAAATCGTCGACCCGGCGCTGCTGCGCAACCACTTGCGCGACACCCGCGGGCAGATGCTGGTGGGCGCGCACCTGGGCAACCTGGAAATGTGCCGGGCCTTGGCCGAGCTGGGTGAAAAAGTCACCATGAACGTGCTGGTGCACACCAAGCACGCTGAACAATTCAACCGGTTGCTGGGCGAAGCTGGCGCGACGCACCTGCGCCTTATCCAAGTCAGCGAGCTGGACCCGGTGATCATGCTGCAACTGAGCGAACGCCTGGAGCGCGGCGAATGGCTGGCGATCGCCGGCGACCGCGTGCCGTTACATGGGGGACGCAGCGTGACCGTGGATTTCATGGGTCACCCGGCGGCATTCCCGCAAGGTCCCTGGCTGTTGGCCGGCCTGCTGAAATGCCCGGTCAATCTGCTGATGTGTCTCAAGCACGAGGGACGCTATCGCGTCACCCTCGAGCCGTTTGCCGACGCCGTGACCTGGAAGCGCAACGACCGCGAGCAAGTGATTGCCCATTGGGCCGGCCTGTATGCCGACCGCCTGGCGCACTATTGTCTCCAGGCGCCACAACAATGGTTCAACTTTTACCCTTTCTGGAAGACCGATGACGAAGCCCATTCTTGAGCCGGTAACCTTCGGCGAACGCCCCCTGTGCATCGAAGACGTGCTGGCCCTGGCCAACCGCCAGGCGCCGACGCAGCTGCAGGATGATCCGGCGTTCCGCCAGCGCATCGCCAAGGGTGCGCAATTTCTCGACTCCCTGCTGGACAAGGAAGGCGTGATCTACGGCGTCACCACGGGCTACGGCGATTCCTGCGTGGTGGCCGTGCCACTGCACCATGTCGAGGCGTTGCCGCGTCACCTGTACACGTTCCACGGCTGCGGCCTGGGCAAGCTGCTCGACGCCCAGGCCACTCGCGCCGTGCTCGCGGCGCGTTTGCAGTCGCTGTGCCACGGCGTGTCGGGAGTGCGGGTGGAACTGCTGGAACGGCTCCAGGCCTTTCTCGAACTCGACATCCTGCCGCTGATCCCGGAAGAAGGTTCGGTGGGCGCCAGCGGCGATCTGACGCCGCTGTCCTATGTCGCCGCCACGCTGTCCGGTGAACGGGACGTCATGTTCCGCGGCGAGCGCCGCCTGGCCGCCGACGTACACCGTGAACTGGGCTGGACGCCGCTGGTGCTGCGGCCCAAGGAAGCCCTGGCGCTGATGAACGGCACCGCCGTGATGACCGGCCTGGCCTGCCTGGCCTTCGCCCGCGCCGATTACCTGTTGCAACTGGCAACCCGGATCACGGCGCTGAATGTCGTCGCCCTGCAAGGCAATCCGGAGCACTTCGACGAACGCCTGTTCGCCGCCAAGCCACACCCGGGGCAGATGCAAGTCGCCGCGTGGCTGCGCAAGGACCTGGCGATCGACGCGCCGACCGCGCCGCTGCATCGCCTGCAGGATCGCTACTCCCTGCGCTGCGCGCCGCATGTGCTCGGTGTGCTGGCGGACAGCCTGGGCTGGCTGCGCTCGTTCATCGAAACCGAACTCAACAGCGCCAATGACAACCCGATCATCGATGCCGAAGCGGAGCGCGTGCTTCACGGCGGGCATTTCTACGGCGGACACATCGCCTTCGCCATGGACAGCCTGAAGAACCTGGTCGCAAACGTCGCCGACTTGCTGGATCGCCAGCTCGCCCTGCTGGTGGACGAGCGCTACAACCATGGCTTGCCGAGCAACCTGTCCGGCGCCAGCGCCGAGCGGGCGATGCTCAACCATGGTTTCAAGGCCGTGCAGATCGGCACCAGCGCATGGACCGCCGAAGCCCTGAAAAACACCATGCCGGCCAGCGTGTTCTCGCGCTCCACCGAATGCCACAACCAGGACAAGGTCAGCATGGGCACCATCGCCGCCCGGGACGCGATCCGCGTACTGGAACTGACCGAGCAAGTCGCCGCCGCCACGTTGCTGGCCGCCAACCAAGGCGTCTGGCTGCGCAGCCGCGCCGAAGATGCACGACCACTGCCGCCTGCCTTGGCCGCCATGCACCAGCAACTGGCCGAGGACTTCCCACCTGTGATCGAAGACCGCGCGCTGGAAGGCGAACTGCGCCTGTGCCTGCAACGCATCGCTGAACAACACTGGAGGCTGCATGCGTAGCCATGGTGTTTTGCACGTCGACACCCCGATCGTGGTGCCGTTTTTCGACGTCGATTCGATGAACGTGGTCTGGCACGGCCACTACGTCAAATACTTGGAAGTGGCCCGCTGTGCGCTGCTCGACCTGATCGGCCACAACTACAACGACATGCTCGAATCCGGCCATGCGTGGCCGGTGATCGACCTGCAACTGCGCTACGTGCGCAGTGCGGTTTTCGGCCAGGCCCTGACCGTACGCGCCAGCCTGGTGGAATGGGAAAACCGGCTGAAGATCAATTACCTGATCAGCGATGCCGCGACCGGCGAACGCCTGACCCGTGCCAGCTCGGTGCAAGTGGCCGTGGACATGGCCACCCGCGAAATGCTCCTGGCCTCGCCACGGGTATTTGTCGAAGCCGTCGAAAGGAAACTCTCATGAAACGCCTGCTCACCTGGCTGCTGCTGTGTGGCCTCTCGCCCCTGGCGCAGGCGTTCGACCTGCAACAGTTGAGCGACCAACTGGCCCGCCCGGACGTGATCCACGGCCAGTTCATCCAGGAAAAACACCTGCGCGCCCTGCCCCAACCACTCACCAGCAAGGGCCGCTTCGTGCTGGCGAAAAACCACGGCCTGCTCTGGCTGCTGCAAACGCCGCTGCAACAGGATTACCGCATCACCGCCAAAGGCATCGCACGGCGCGACGGCAATGGCTGGCAGCTGCTGCCGAACAAAAGTGCCGGCGCCGAGCAAAACCGCCTGTTCCTCGCGGTACTGCAGGGCGACAGCAGTGGCTTGCAACGGGATTTCGAGCTGAGCCTGTCGGGCCAGCCGCAGCAGTGGAAACTCACCCTCACCCCGCGCTCGGTGCTGCTCAAACAAGTCTTCAACCAGATCAACATCGACGGCGGCGAGCTGGTCCAGCGCATCGAACTGCTGGAAACCCAGGGTGACAGCACCGTGCTGCGCATGCAGGACAGCACCAGTGCGCAGCCTTTGAGCGAAGCGGAGCAACATGATTTTGCCGAGTGAACGGATGCTGCCCCGGCTGTTCCTGATCCTGCTGCTGGCGGTGCTGGCGCTCGCCGGTTGGCAATGGCGCAACGGCGCACCGTTGTCGGCCAATCTCATGGAGTTGGTGCCCGGCACGTCGCCTGATGCGCTGGAACTGATTGCCGAACAACGCATGCAAGAGCCGCTGAACCGCGAAGTGCTGGTGCTGGTTGGCCACGCCGACCGCCAGCACGCCATCACCCTGGCGCAAACCCTCGGCGAGCAATGGCAAGCCAGCGGCCTGTTCGACAGGGTCCAGTGGACGCTGCAGGCTGACCTGCCGGCGCTGCGCAAGCAATTGCTCGACGGCCGACTGGCCATGCTGTCGGCCGCCGATCGGCAGCAGTTGATTGATCAACCCCAGGCCTTTATCCAGCAACGGGTGCAGGCCCTGTTCGACCCGTTCAGCGGCTTCAGCCTGGTGCCAAGCCAGGATGACTGGCTCGGCCTGACCGGCCGTATCCAGAACAGCCAGCCGCAACGCGGCGCGATACAGCTGGACGTGGGCAGCGGCGCACTGATCGCCGAAGCCGACGGCAAGCAATGGGTCATGCTGCGGGCGCGCACCCAAGGCAATGCCTTCGACATGAACCTGCCGCTGCAAGTGGCCGATCTGCTGCAACGCAGCCGTGACCTCGCAAGCCAGGCCCAAGGGCAACTGCTGGCCGCCAGCGGCCTGCTGTATGCCGCTAGCGGCCAGCAACAGGCGTCGCGGGAAATCACCTGGGTTGGCGGGGGCGCGACGGTCGGCATCCTGTTGCTGTTGTTGCTGGCCTTCCGACGCTTTGCCGTGTGGCTGGCGTTCGTGCCGGTGCTGGTGGGCATGTTGTTCGGCGCGGTGGCCTGCGTGGCACTGTTCGGACGCATGCACGTGATGACCCTGGTGTTGGGTTCGAGCCTGATTGGCGTGGCAGTGGATTATCCGCTGCACTACCTGTCCAAGAGCTGGAGCCTCAAGCCGTGGCGCAGCTGGCCGGCCCTGCGCTTGACGCTGCCGGGGCTGAGCCTGAGCCTGGCGACCACGTGCATCGGTTACCTGGCCCTGGCCTGGACCCCGTTCCCGGCCCTGACCCAAATCGCAATTTTCTCTGCCGCCGGACTGATCGGCGCCTATCTGTCGGCGGTCTGCCTGTTGCCGGCACTGCTTCAACACGCTGACCTGCGCCCTGCCCAATGGCCGTTGCGGCTGTGCGACAGCCTGCTCCAGTGCCGCGACGCGTTGCTGACCCGGGTACGCACGCCGATCCTGTTTGCACTCTTGCTGGGCTTCTGTGGCGGTGGCCTTTGGCAACTGACCAGTAAAAACGACATTCGCCAGTGGATCGGCACGCCCCAACACCTGACCGATGAAGCCCAGGCCATCGCCCGCATCACCGGCTTCCAGCCCACCAGCCAGTTCTTCCTGATCCGTGCCGAGAACCAGCCACAGCTGCTCGAACGCCAGACGGCCCTCAACGAGCGGCTTGACCAGTTGATCGGCCTGGAAAAACTCCAAGGCTATCTGTCCCTCAATCAATTGGTCAGCCCGCCCGCCGAGCAACAACAGGTTCGTGAGGCCCTGGCCCGGCTGCCGGCGTTCTGGCAGCCGCTCCTGGACCTCGGCGTGCCCGCCGCCGCGCTGGAAACGGAGCTGGCGCAATTGCAGGCCTTGCCGGTCACCGACATTGACGCCGCGCTGACCGGGCCGCTGGCCGAACCCTACCGCACGCTCTGGCTCGGCCCGACGGCGCAAGGCGTGGCGGCGGTGGTCAGCCTGCAAGGCTTGAACGATGCCGCGCTGCTGCGGGTGCAGGCGGTGGACCTGCCCGGCGTCCAGCTGGTGGATCGCCTGGGCGACCTGAACCGGGTGTTCGCTGCCACGCAAGTCAGCGCCGCCGAACTGAAACTGGCCTCGTGCGTGCTGATCGTATTGGTGTTGATCTGGCCATTCGGCGTCGGCGGTGCCTTGCGCGTCGTGGCATTGCCGCTGCTGGCTGCGCTGTGCAGCCTGGCGAGCCTCGGCTGGCTGGGGCAACCGTTGACGCTGTTCAGCCTGTTCGGCCTGCTGCTGGTGACGGCCATCGGCGTCGACTACGCCATTCTCATGCGTGAACAGATCGGCGGTGCCGCCGTGAGCCTGCTGGGCACACTGCTGGCGGCGGTCACGACGTGGCTGTCGTTCGGCTTGCTGGCGTTGTCCAGTACGCCGGCGGTGAGTAACTTCGGCTTGGCGGTAAGCCTGGGGCTGGCATTCAGCTTCCTGCTCGCGCCGTGGGCGGGGCGTCAGGTCCATGCCGGCACTGCGGAGCCCGTCCAATGATGACCGCGTTGTTCTGGCTGCTGACCTTGGCACTGTTTGCCTTCGCGACCCTGGTTGGCCGTCGCTTCGGGCTGATACCGATCGTCAGCCAATTGCTGCTGGCGACGTTCGGCCTGCCCTTGTTGATGTACTTCTGGATCGAGCCGGGTTGGCACCTCAGCGGCGCGCAACTGGTCTCGCCGGTGTGGCTGAAAAACCTCTACAGCCTCGCGTTCGCCTTGTTGCTGGGGCACATTCTCAGCGATGTGATCGACCTGAGGCTGGACCGCCAGAGCGTTAAAATCGCCTTGCCGAGCTTTGGCGTGCCGTTCGTGTTCGGGTTGGCGACTGCGGTCTGGCTGCTGCCGCCACAGCCTTGGATCAGTTCGCTGGCGGTCGGGCTTTTGTTTGCGATTACCGCGATTCCGGTGCTGTACCTGTATTTGCGGCACATCGCTTACCCGCCCGCCGCCACCCGGCGCCTGGTGCAGACCGCGATTCTGATCGACCTGATCTGCTGGAGCCTGTTCGCCCTGGCCCAGGGCAGCCTGCACCTGGGCAGCCTGCTGCTGCCATTGGCCGGCGCCTGCGTGCCCTTGCTGCTGCGACTGGCCGGCCTGCGCCAACCGCTGCTGCACAGCGGCCTGTTCTTTGCCCTGCTGGTGGTCGCCGAACATTACCGGCTCAATGCGTTGATCACTGGCATCGGTTATCTGCTGTGCATGGCCGCGCTCAAGGTGCCATTGGTATTGCCCCTCAGCGCCGCCTGGATGCATCGGTTGCAGACCTACCTGGCGATCCCGTTGATCCTGACCTTCGGCATCGTGCAGATCAATGTGCACAGCGCCATGGACAGCCTTGGCTGGATCCAGCTGGGTGCGTTGCTGCTGTTGCCGATTGCCAGCAAACTGCTCGGCAACTGGCTGGGGCTCGGTTGGGCCGGGGCCTCGTTCGTCGGCGCCAGTCGCTGGCGGGAAAGTGTCTTGCTGAACATTCGCGGCTTGAGTGAAATCGTCTTCCTCAATCTGCTGCTGCAACAACAGCTCATCAGCCCGGCGCTGTACTTCGCGCTGATGCTGATGGGCCTGATCGCCACTTTGCTGCCGGCCGTGGCCGGTTTCCACCGTATTCCTTCGCATGCCGTCCCGGCCAGGAGCCCAAGTGTCAACAGTTGAAATGGAACGTCGACAGGTCGTGATCATCGGCGCAGGGCCTTCCGGCGCCATTGCCGCTGCGCTGCTCAAGCGCAGGGGCCACGATGTGCTGGTCATCGAGCGCCAGCATTTTCCACGGTTCTCAATCGGCGAGAGCCTGCTGTCCCATTGCCTGGACTTCGTCGAAGAAGCCGGCATGCTCGACGCGGTCAACGCCGCCGGCTTCCAGCGCAAGAACGGCGCGGCGTTCGCCTGGGGCGAGCGCTACAGCGCCTTCGATTTCGGCGACACCTTCAGCGAAGGCAAGCCCACCACGTTCCAGGTCCAGCGCGCCGACTTCGACAAGTTGCTCGCCGACCAAGCCGCGCTGCAAGGCGTGGAAATCCGTTACGGCCAGGCCATCGCCAACGTAGATTTCACCCTGGCCAAGCCGCAACTGGGCGTGCAGCGCGAGGACGGCAGCGAGTACCGGGTCGAGGCCGACTTCGTGCTCGATGCCAGCGGCTACGGCCGAGTCCTGCCGCGTCTGTTGGACCTTGAGGCACCCTCGAACTTCCCGGTGCGCCAGGCGGTGTTCACTCACATCGAGGATCGCATCGACGGCCCAGCCTTCGACCGCGAAAAAATCCTCATCACCACCCATCCGAGCAAACGCGACGTGTGGTTCTGGACCATTCCGTTCAGCGGTGGCCGCTGCTCCGTGGGCGTGGTCGCGGCGGCAGAACATTTCGAGGGACGCACCGAAGACCTCGACGCCTGCCTGCGCGGCTTCATCAATGAAACTCCAAGCCTGGCCGGTGTCCTGCAGAACGCTGTGTGGGACACCCCGGCGCGCACCATCGGCGGCTACTCGGCCAACGTCAAGACATTGCACGGCCCTGGCTTCGCCCTGCTGGGCAACGCTGCGGAATTCCTCGACCCGGTGTTTTCCTCCGGCGTGACCATCGCCATGCGCTCGGCGAGCATGGCCGCGGGCGTGCTGCATCGTCAGCTACAAGGCGAAAGCGTCGATTGGCAGAGCGAGTTCGCCGAGCCGCTCAAGCGCGGCGTCGACACCTTCCGCTGCTATGTCGAGGGCTGGTACGCCGGCACGTTCCAGGACGTGATTTTCTACACCGAAGGTTCCGCCGACATCCGGCGCATGATCAGTTCGATCCTGGCCGGCTACGCCTGGGACCAGCGTAATCCCTTCGTCAGCGAACCCAAGCGGCGCTTGCGCATGCTTTCGGAAATCTGCGCGAGCCCGACGCCATGAGTCAGCCGTCATGAGCTACCTGAGCGACAACTACGTCGAAGAAACCCGCTTCGGTTTCTGGTTCTTGCGCAGCCACACCTGGCAGCACCATGTGTTGCGCGTGGCGATCAACGATCTGCGCGGTCTGTTCAGCACTTTGCCGCCCTCCAACCCGGTGTTATTGGACGCCGGATGTGGCCAGGGCAAGTCGTTTCAATACCTGCGCCAAGTATTCGCACCACAACAACTGATTGGCGTCGACGCCGACCCGCACAGCCTGGCGTTGAGCACCGCAGAAGCTTCCCGCCAGGGCATGGCCGTGGAGCTGATCGGCAGCGACTGCGCGACGTTGGCGGTGCCTGACGCAAGCGTGGACCTGCTGTTCTGCCACCAGACGTTTCATCATTTGGTCGAGCAGGAAAAGGCCCTTGCCGAGTTTTACCGCGTGCTCAAGCCTGGCGGCTACCTGATGTTCGCCGAATCCACCGAGGCCTACATCGACACCTGGGTGATCCGCTGGCTGTTCCGCCACCCGATGCACGTGCAGAAAAGCGCCGCGCAGTACCTGGCGATGATTCGCAATCAAGGGTTCCAGTTCGAAGACCACAACGTCTCCTACCCGTACTTGTGGTGGAGCCGAGCCAAGGATTTCGGCCTGCTGGAACGCTTGGGCTTGCGCCGGCCCAAGCCGTTTGGCGAACGGGAGGAAACCCTGGTCAACGTGGTCGCCCGCAAGCCGCTCGAAGGAGACGCCCGATGATCCGTGGCCTGTTGATCGGTTGTCTGCTGCTGCTCAGTGCCTGCGCCAGCCACGCGCCGCTGCCGGAACGTACGCCGACCCTGGCGCTGCCGCTGCAATTGCACATCGAACGGCAACTGGCCGGCCAACGCCAGGATTGGTTACTGGTGATCCAGCGCGAAAACAGCGGGATCCGTTGGTCGATGATGGACCCGCTGGGCATCCCCCTGGCCCGCCAGCGCCTGGTCGATAGCCAGTGGCAGGCCGACGGTTTGCTACCACCGAATGCCGAAGCCCGGGAGCTGTTCGCCGCGCTGCTGTTCGCCCTGACGCCCGAAGCGGAGCTGGCCGGCAACTACCCCACCGCTCGGCAGCGGAGCACCCAGCGGACCCTCGACACACGTTGGCAGGTGCGTTACGAGCAACCGCTGGACTTCGAACTGAGCCTGCCTGAAGGCCCGCATTACCGCATCACACCGTTGACCGAGAACGCCCCATGACCGCCTATTTGAACGCCCTCGGGGTGATCTGCGCCCTGGGCCGAGACAAGCAAAGCGTCGCGCGCAACCTGTTTGCCGGCGATTGCTCGGGCCTGCGTGTCGAAGCCGGCTGGGTGCCTGAGCGGACGTTGCCGGTGGCTTCGGTGACGGGCGAACTGGCCTCCATCCCGCAATGCTTGGTGGCACAACGCAGCCGTAACAATCAACTGTTGCTCGAAGCCGGAATGCAGATTCGCCCCGAGATCGACCAGGCGATCAGTACCTATGGCCGCGCCCGCATCGGCATCGTCCTGGGCACCAGCACATCGGGCATCGATGAAGCCAGCCAGGGCATCGCCCACTATCTGCGCGAGCAGCGGTTCCCCGATGGGTACGACTACCAACAGCAGGAACTCAGCGCGCCGGCCAATTTCCTCTCCGACTGGCTTGGCCTGAGCGGTCCGTCCTATGTGATCTCTACTGCCTGCACCTCCAGCGCGCGAGCCTTGATGAGCGCTCGTCGCCTGTTGGACCTTGGCCTGTGCGATGCGGTGCTGTGCGGCGGCGTGGACAGTTTGTGCAAGCTGACGCTCAACGGTTTCTCGGCACTGGAAGCGGTCTCCAGCGAACGCTGCAACCCGTTTTCGGTGAACCGCAGCGGTATCAACATCGGCGAGGCGGCGGTGCTGTTTCTCATGAGCAAGGCGCCAGGCGATGAGCATTCGATCGCCCTGCTCGGTGACGGCGCCAGTTCCGACGCGCACCACATTTCCGCACCCGAACCCAGTGGCCGCGGCGCCCGCCAGGCCATGGAAAAAGCCCTGCGCTGCGCGGGCCTGGACGCCAGCCAGATCGATTATCTGAACCTGCACGGCACCGCCACGCAACATAACGACGCGATGGAAAGCCACGCGGTGGCCGGGCTGTTCCCAGCCGGCGTACCCTGCTCGTCGACCAAACCCATGACCGGCCACACCCTCGGCGCGGCCGGAGCGCTGGAAGCGGCGTTCTGCTGGTTGACCCTGAGCTCACAAAACCCCGACCAGGCACTGCCGCCGCATGTCTGGGACGGCCAAGCCGATCCCGACCTGCCGGCACTGCAATGGACCGACACCCGCGCCCGCCTGAACCCGACAACACCCCGTCGCCTGATGAGCAATTCATTTGCCTTCGGCGGCAACAACGTCAGCCTTATTATCGGAAACGCCCAATGATTGACTGGCCGCTCGCCGAATTGCTGCCTCACGCAGGCGACATGATCCTCATCGACCGGATCCTGTCCTTCGATGACGAGCAGATCCACGCACTTGCCACCGTCAAGCCCGACGGTTTGTTCAACCGTGAAGACGGTGCGCTGCCGGCTTGGGTCGGCATTGAATTGATGGCCCAGAGCGTGGCGGCGTTTGCCGGTTGCCACGCACGCCGACGGGGCGGTTCCGTGGAACTGGGCTTCCTGCTCGGTACGCGCAAATTCGAATGCAACGTCGAGTGTTTCCCCCTCGGCACAGAACTGGCCATCCACGGCCTGCGCTCCCTGGAAGACGACAACGGCATGGGTGTGTTCGAATGCCATATTCGCGCACCCGGCATCCACGCTACCGCGCGCCTGAATGTGTTCCGTCCGCCCCATGCCGCCCAGTACCTCAACGAACCGTCCGCAACAGGAACCCAGCCATGACTGAATCCATACTGGTCACCGGCTCCAGCCGTGGCATCGGCCGCGCCATCGCCTTGCGCCTGGCCCAGGCCGGGCATGACATTGTATTGCACTGCCGCAGCGGTCGCGCCGAGGCCGAAGCCGTCCTGGCGCAGATATTGGCCCTGGGTCGAAATGCCCGGGTGCTGCAATTCGACGTGTCCGATCGCGCCGCATGCAAGGCCATCCTTGAGGCCGACGTCGAAACCCACGGCGCCTATTACGGCGTGGTGCTCAACGCCGGCCTGACCCGCGATGGCGCCTTCCCGGCCCTGAGCGAGGACGACTGGGATGTGGTGATGCGCACCAACCTCGACGGTTTCTACAACGTGCTGCACCCAGTGATGATGCCGATGATCCGTCGTCGCGCCGCTGGACGAATCGTCTGCATCACCTCGGTTTCCGGGCTGATCGGCAATCGCGGCCAGGTCAACTACAGCGCGTCGAAGGCCGGGTTGATCGGCGCGGCCAAGGCGTTGGCAATCGAGCTGGGCAAGCGCAAGATCACCGTCAACTGCGTCGCGCCGGGCTTGATCGACACCGCCATGCTTGATGAAAACGTACCCGTGGAAGAATTGATGAAAATGATCCCCGCCCAGCGCATGGGCACCCCGGAAGAAGTGGCTGGCGCGGTGAACTTCCTGATGTCCGCCGAAGCGGCCTACATCACCCGGCAAGTCCTCGCCGTCAACGGAGGCTTGTGCTGATGAAGCGCGTTGTCGTCACCGGCATGTCCGGCATCACCTCGATTGGCAGCGACTGGGACACCATCGCCGCCAACTTCGCCGCCAACCGCAGCGGCATCCGGCGCATGCATGAGTGGGACCGCTTCACCGAGCTGAACACCCGGCTGGCCGGACCTATCGATGACTATCAGGTGCCCGCTCACTGGACCCGCAAGCAACTGCGCAGCATGGGCCGGGTTTCGCGCTTGGCCGTGGGCTCGGCGGAGCAGGCCCTGGCCGACGCCGGGCTGCTGGGCGATCCGTCGATCAAGGATGGGCGCATGGGCGTGTCCTGCGGTTCGTCGACCGGCAGCACCGACGAGATCAAGGCATTCGGCAACATGCTGCTCAACAGCGTCGCCGAAGGGCTGAACGCCAACTCCTATGTGCGCATGATGCCCCACACCACGGCGGCCAATATCAGCATCTTCTTCGGGCTGACCGGACGGCTGATCCCCACGTCCAGCGCTTGCACCAGTGGCAGCCATGGTATTGGCTACGCCTATGAAGCGATCAAGTTCGGTCGCCTGCCGTTGATGCTCGCCGGCGGCGCGGAGGAACTGTGCCCGACCGAAGCAATGGTGTTCGATGCGCTCTACGCCACCAGCCTGAAAAACGACGCACCGCAAACCAGCCCACGCCCCTACGACAAGGGCCGCGACGGACTCGTGATTGGTGAAGGCGCCGGCATGCTGGTACTTGAAGACCTTGAGCACGCCTTGGCCCGCGGCGCACGGATCCATGCTGAAATCGTCGGTTTCGGCAGCAACGCCGACGGCCAACACGCCACCCGCCCCGAATTGAGCACCATGCGCCGCGCCATGGAGCTGGCCCTGGAAGACGCCGGCCTCGAACCGTCCGCGATCGGCTACGTCAACGGCCACGGCACCGCCACCGAGCAGGGCGATATTGCCGAGACCCTGGCCACCAGCAGCCTGTTTGGCGAACACATGCCCATCAGTTCGCAGAAAAGCTTTCTCGGCCATACCTTGGGCGCGTGCGGCGCGCTGGAGTCCTGGTTCAGCATCGAGATGATGAACCGCGACCTGTACGTGCACACCTTCAACCTCGATGAAGTCGACCCCGAATGCGGCAAACTCGATTACCTGCGCAATGAGTTCCGCTCGTTGAGCAATGAATACGTGATGAACAATAATTTTGCCTTTGGCGGGGTCAACACTTCGCTGATCTTCCGCCGCTGGCACTGATTCTCGTTAGCTCTGGTCAAGGAGACCATTATGTCGTTGAAGAAAATCGCCGTAACCGCCGCCCTGTTGCTCAGCACCCTGCCAAGCCTCAGCCAGGCCCGTGATACCGCGCTGTTCCTGCCGTTCGACAAAGTCGTCGCCGAAGCCATCCGCACCGGCAAGATCGACGGCAGCGTGAAGTTCTACCTGGCCGGCAACAAACCGGCCGGCAACGTCACCGTGGTCAGCCCTGGCGCGGTCACCAACAAGAAAACCAACGCGTTCAACAAGTCTGATGAAGTGGCTTGCGAATGGGTGCTGCAATCGGCGCTGATCAGCCTGCACCAGGCCGCCAAGAATGCCGGCGCCAACGCCGTCACCAACATCGTCAGCTTCTACAAGAGCAACGAACGCAAGGACCCGACTACCTATGAATGCCACGCGGGCGCGATCATGGCGGGCGTTGCGTTGAAAGGGGATTTGGCGAAGGTGCAATAGACCTCGCATTCCCCGTGGCGAGGGAGCTTGCTCCCGCTGGGCTGCGCAGCAGCCCTTTTTTACGGGTGCGTTGCCTGAAACAGTTTTCCAATCGCAGGCAAACTCAGAAAACGAACCACCGTATTTCCGATATTTCCCACACCAAAGAGCTTGAATTTCGCGCTAGGGTCGCCTTCCCAACCATAAGCCGGAATTTTAGGGATGAAGGAAATGCCCAAGAAAGCAGTGATCGTCTTCAGCGGCGGTCAAGACTCAACCACCTGCCTGATTCATGCCTTACCGATGTATGACGAAATACACTGCATCACCTTCGATTACGGCCAGCGCCATCGTGCAGAAATCGAAGTGGCGCGACAGCTTTGCAAAAAATTTGGCGTCGCGGCCCATAAGGTATTGGACACCTCGCTGCTGAATGAACTGGCCGTCAGCAGCTTGACCCGGGACAACATCCCAGTCCCGAATGTCAGCAATGCCGCCCACGGTGTACCCAGCACCTTTGTCCCAGGGCGCAACATCCTGTTTTTAACCTTGGCTTCGATTTACGCCTATCAAGTGGGCGCCGAAACTGTCATCACCGGTGTCTGCGAAACCGACTTCTCAGGCTACCCGGACTGTCGCGATCAGTTCGTCAGGCTCCTGAACAATGCCATCGAAACAGGCATGGATTACAAACTGCGCATTGAGACGCCGCTCATGTGGCTCGACAAGGCAGAAACCTGGGCGCTGGCCGATCATCATCAACAACTGGAAGTGATCAGGCACCACACCCTGTCCTGCTACAACGGCATACAAGGAAGTGGCTGCAGGGAATGTGATGCCTGCCATCTGCGTGCCAGGGGTTTGGAACAGTTTCTCGAAAACAAGGTAGGAACCATGACCCGCCTGAAAGAGAAACTGGCGCTGTAGGTATAGGGCAGCTCGAAGGGGATGGGTTATCGGAGATTACCCATCCCGCCCATTTCAAGCAGGTTGGACGTTAGTGATATAACGCTTGAACAATGACCTCGCCCCATAAGCGGGGAGGATATTGAATAGAGCGAAGCAAATTTTTATTGCTATCTGCACATATAT
Organism: Pseudomonas sp. SWRI92; assembly: GCF_014268685.1. Lineage (NCBI taxonomy): Bacteria > Pseudomonadati > Pseudomonadota > Gammaproteobacteria > Pseudomonadales > Pseudomonadaceae > Pseudomonas > Pseudomonas sp. SWRI92. The sequence goes on along the minus strand of NZ_JABWQY010000013.1, from coordinate 67,289 downwards.
TATACTCAACAGCTCAGCGTTTCCCATCTTTCCATAAAAGGCGATAAAACAGAAAATAAAACTATCGAGAATAACCGCAAAAAAAGTACTGACAAACACTCTCAGAAATAAAAACCTAGAATTTGTAAGCCTCTTTATCTTGCTCAACAAATAAGAGTTAACGTACTCCGAAAACAGAAAAGAAACCGAAGACGCTATTAATGCAGCTGACACATGAGTAACAACTTCCCCATAATGCGCATCCAACTTCCAACCCGTCAACCCGGGAAGCCAATTGGTAAAACTCAGTAGCGCAAGGATAAAAGCATTACTTACAAAAGCAAGCAATATCGCCTTCCTTGCAAGCCTAAGCCCATAGAACTCATTAAGCAGATCCACGATGAGAAATGTCAACGGATATAAAAAAAGCCCTGGAGTCACAACAATATCAAACAGTTCTATATGGACCAGCTTCGCCGCAGCAACATTGGTGAAGATATAGAGCCCGAACAGCATTAAGTTCAGCACCACATAGGCCATCCAAGACCGCTCATGACGATCGCTGACTTCATAAGCAGTCACCGCGCTACCGCCAGAATAAAACTTCCTGTAAATATCCTTAATTTCAACCTTATTCAAATTATCTACAATCTCACTTCCCACCAACTCGTTTAGCTTTACTTTTATCACCTTCCCGGTCGTCATCACCATAATGATCGCAAGCTTTTTGTTTCTCTCAAAACCCAAGAGCTTGTATTTATCATTCTCAATCTCCACACTATTGGCCATTGAATCGCTCCTCCACCACTTCACCTATTACCAAAGCCACATCAGAATCAAAACCAGGCTCACTAACAACAAATAATTTTTTAGTCGCCCTGCTGTAGACGAGTTTTTCCCCTGAATTACTCGCTCCACCTTTCCTCACCACTAATAAGTCTCCCCGGTCATACACGCCGCTAATATCCTTCTCCAGAAGGACGCCAATCAAATTGCTGGCCGCGCCAAAGTAGTAGGTCAACGGATTGGCCACCACCAGCTCACCAATTCTTTTGCCCAGGCTGTCGACCAATTGACTCTCTCTTATAATAGGAACCGCCGCCGGATTCATATTTCCATATAACGAAGCGCTGCTTTCTATGACCTCCCGCCCTTCCAGGTCCACCGTTTCTATTTCCTTATAAGACACCCCGAAAAAATCGGATATCTTTTGAATAGTCGACTGCTGGACATTAACAACCCTACCTTCAAGGATATTATAAATAGTCGTTCGAGTCAGACCACTGGCACTGCACAATGACAGCCGTGTTTCACCTCGACTCCTGATAAGATACTTGATGTTATTTTTTAGTTGTTCTGTTCTATCTTTCTTATACATACACACCCACCCTTTCCTTAAAACCACCCTCGACCACGCGCCTAGGCGAGTCCGAGCCGGTGGCTTTCGCCAGGCTGCATCCTACACACCCCGATCATGAGAAAAAACAATACAGTCAAATAGTCGATAATTGGTGAATTGCAACCACTGCTACATCTTCGTCACAAAATCACAAATCACGGATATAACCCTACAAACAAAGATGAAAATTCTTACAGACAATTACGCAACACCCAAACAATCACACCGATCCAACTAACATCGGAAGCATTTATTTACATAGATGTTCAGAAATATGATTAATCCAGCAAAATTTTCTGGTAATAAATCAGGCCTAGCCACCACCTCATGAGGCGGATCGCTTGATATTGGCGAGTTCATAACCGAGCAAGGAGCTTCAGAATGCAAAAGGTCATCCCAAACGCCACGGAATCACAGGATGTTTCTACCGTCGACACACATCAAGAACACCCAGAATGCATTAGTCGAGTCTTTACTGTCCTCCCCAACATCGATACCCAATCCCTGCTCTGCCACGCCAGCGAAACCCTCGCCTCCCTGAACGTCATGTCCACCGACCTCGCCGGCGAGCTGCAAGGCGCAAACCGCAGCATGGCAATGGCCCTTCAACAACTGACAGAGCTTGGCGAGCTGCTGGTCAATCGTGCTTTGGAGAACCTGGAGCCCCCCGTAGGCACGCCGGACGCTTCGTTAAACAATCAACGTTAACTCTTGAACCCCGAAAACCTGGTGTTCGAAGAGGGTGCCTACAGTGAATTGGCTCGCTTGCCGGTGATCTCTTTGCATGAGGGCTGCGATTTGCTGGATGTCGTCGGTCGACGCTTGCAGGCGCAAGTCGCAACCTGACAGAAGAAAAGGCGCCTTGCGGCGCCCTTCAAGATTTCTCTCTTAAAACTCATGGCTTCTTCTGCATTCGCCTATCCGGCCTCATTTGATTACAGTCTTTGCGAGTGCAGGTAATGAACCTCCGCCAGTTGAAGAGCAGGCAAAAAATCCTCCGCCATCGGCACGCCTTCACGCACGATGATCATGAAACGTTTCTGAAGCGTATTGATGATCTTGTCGCCATTGCTCAGGCGGCTGCCGACCAGTGCAATGTCGCTATTGTTTTTCCCGGCGCCGGTGATGATCCGTGCCGTGCTGCCATCGGCATACACCACCTGGTCGCCTTTCTGCGCGGCGCGTACTTTCCAGCCATTGTCCAAGGTGAACGTCAACGACGATGACACTTGCTGGATCGTTCCGCCATTGCGCGTCTGGCTTCCCTCGGTGGCCACTCGGTAGATGGCGATTGGCGGATGAGCTTCGACGAAGGCTTTTTGTCGACTCATGAATGCCGCGACTTCTTCGCCGTAACCCTCTAGTTGCCGGGGCTGCTCCAAGTACAAGTCATCCAGATGGAGAAGAGATTCATGGGAGATTTCGTTGGTGTAGGGGGCATCCAAAGATGAGTGCATTTCCAGGGACCTCATTCATGGGCTTCAGGCTGCTTCCCTTGCCACTGGGGGAAGGAGCGCTGAGCCGGCGGCTTCGGAATGGTGAATAAGACGTTGCAGCGTGGGCGAGTCGCAACCCCTGCGGAGTGGTCTGCGCTACGAATCGGAAGTGTCGTAACTAGAAATGCGCGTTTTCCTACAGCCGAAGGGTCCGTGACGCAACTTTTCATCCGCCCCCGTCTTGTTGATACCGATCGAATCGGCACTCTTTGCCGCTTGCTGGAAGAGCAAACGCAGGCTACCCGCGCGGCGATCCTGGTGTTCCTCACAAGAGAAAAATGACAAGCGTGCGCCCACCTCACCGGCATTCCTTGATTCGTCTTACCCTACCTCCTCCCCCCTGAGTGCGGTACCTATATACCACCCACCCAAACTTTTCTTGAATAGGTTGTGCTGCCAACATTCTTCCAGGAAGAAAGCAGTGGAACACAACCCGTTAACAGCTTCTTACGACTTACCGCCTTTCGTGGGCACCCCCGATACTGACGGTTCGGTCCCTTCCGCCGGACCCGACGACCCACCGCTGGCTGACAGCGCCGTGCTGCCGGATGCCACGCTGGTCGGCCAGCTCAAGGCTTCGCAGCAAGACATGATCCGCCTGAACGACGCCATCCCACGGCCTTCCAATGTGATGAGGCAACACCTGGATTATTGGTTCAGGAAAACCTTCCCTGCCTTGGCGGACAGCGTGACGGTGCACGAGCTGTCCGTGCGCACGCTGCGAGAAGAGACGATCCCGCCTGCGCAGCGCACAGCCGATGGCCCGGCAATCCGTAAGACGGTGGCGGACATCCTCTTTCTCGAGACGCTTTTACTACAAGCCGTCGCCGGCAGGATCGATCCAAGCGCGTTCTTCCATGACCTGGACGACATCGAGATTGTCACCCACCGTGACAACGCTACCGTAGCGCCCGTCGCCCTGAACGAGCGCGCCGTAAAAACGGAAATCAAGCGGCTGATCAACACCACGCCGGCGCTTTATGAACGACTGCTCACCCGTGCATTGGATGAGTTCTGGAACAACCCGGCCAGCTTCAGCCAGGCGCGTAACGTCGGCGACTGGCTGGTGGATGAACTCGCCGGACAACTCAAGGCCCAGGCCGACCTTCATCGGCTGGACACGACACTGAGCCCGCCGATGCACAAAGCGCTGACCGATTATGCGCTGTCGGCACCGGACGCGGCGTCTCGCGCAAAGTTGGCGGAGCGGGTTCGACCCGGGGTGTTCAGCCTGGCAATTACACCCCGCCGGTGGAGCTTCAGCGTTCCGGTGTCCGGGGCCGTGGCCTTGTCGCGACATGACAACGCCAGCGATCCGGGGGCTGCCGTGCTGTACCGCCCGGGCCAGCCGTTGCAAATGTACGAAACATTGCAGGCGCTCAAGACCGACCTGACGCAAGACGGCAACACTGGGGATGAAGTCAATGCCGAGCCCGTCACCGAGCACTTCCTCATTCGCCTGGTCACGGAACTGCGGGCAGCGCAGAAAGCCGCCGTGTGCAACGCCGTGCTGGAAGGTCCGGCAGTGTCGGAAGAAATCACCGCCTGGATGAACAGGATCGACGTGGCGGCAGACATCGGCCACGAGCTGGATCTGGCGAGCGCCATGGACGAGCGCGAGCTGCGGCTGAATCTGAAGAGACTCCATGCCTGGCTGCACGGCAACTCGCACGTCACCGCCAGCGATCGCCTGGCGTGGTGGACGGCGACGCAGGCCGTGCACAAAACCCTGACCGACCTGCCCCTGCCACCGGACCCGGTAACGCTGGCCACTCCGGAGGCCCTTGAGGACCGGACCCGCCAGTTGCTCGCCGACGTCATCAAGGCGAAATACCCACCGGTCGACCCTGAGGACGTGTCCCTGAGCATCAGGAAAACCGTGGTCGATCCCCACGCTCCAACGGGGGGCTCGCCGTTTGGCTCCGGGGTCTCGCAAGGCAGCGTGATGAGGATCGTCGATGACTGTCGTTCCCTGACGCAGTGGGCGATGTCCAACCTGACCCGGGACGAACGCAATGCCCCTCACCCAACCGTGGAAGGGCCGCTGAGCTTCGCACAGATTGTGGAAGTCATTGAAAGGGCGAACATTGGCGCCCTGCTTCCGGCCGAGCTGCAACGTGTAGCCCGAGAGCGCCAGGCACAGTGGATGGCGCTGAAAGCGCAACAGATGCGCGCCCAAGTGTGGGCGGCTCATATTTCGGGCGACTTGAGGCAAGACCGGGACAATACCGGCTTGAAGTTGGTGCTGGCCGCGCTGGACGGTCCGACGGCGGCAGTGCGCGGTAAGGTCAATGGGCACGAGGTAGTGGTCCGCCAACTGCAATGGGGCGACAGCGTGCTGAAGGAATTGCTGGCGTTTGGGGTGAAGATGACGGCGAGCCGCCCCTCGTTGACGCTGTACACGCCAGGCGCGCCCGATGGCAAGACGTTCAGGGACGTGGATGCGGCAAGCGCCCGGGCATTGGAATTAACCTTGGCGCAAACACTCACCGCTACGTCGCAGATGACCCGCTGGCTCATTTCACACTTGCCGCTGCTCGAACAGGCCGAGCAACTTGCCAGCCTGGTGGTGGCCTCCGAAGAGCTGACGCTCGATGAAAAGATCAAGCAAGTCACACAGTCGGTCTTCGCCAGGGCCAAGGACAGGGCACAGGATGATTTCGCGAAGACAATCTCTTCGCCCGTGGTAGAGGGGGATGTGTTCAAGGCGTTGCATGAGACGCAAATCACCCATGGGATCAAGACGGTGGACATGTTGACGGTGACCAATGCCGAGCGCGACAGCGCCTCCGCCCAAGAAGGACGCCGCAGCGCGGTCATGCTGCTGACGGGCGCGATGTCAATGTTCCCGGCAGGTCGGCTGGGCGGCCTATTGGGGCGTGCGATCCTGCCGACCATGGCCGCGGGCGCCGCAGTGTCCGCGATAGACTCCGAGGGCGGCAGCCTCCATCAGTGGACCCACGATTTCATCGGCGGGCTGGGGGACGTCCTGGCCGAGGCAGGGCAGGACTTGATCATGGCACGCGCCGGCCGCCATCGAGGTCAGGCACGCCCGGCGCTATCGGCCCTGCCTCGCATGCCGGACCCAGACCTGGAACCGTTCGTTCTCAAAGGATTTGACGGCAAGGGATTGGTGCCCGAGGGGCGCAGCCGCTACAGCGACGCAAGCGGGCAGGATTATTTGAAGCTGGGCGAGGGTTACTACAAGACACAGGTGCAGGCGGGCGAAAGGATCATCTATGCGCCAAACAACCGCACGCACCAACGGACAGTGACTTGGCAAAATGGCCAATGGAAAATTGAAGAGCCGTTACGGTTGCTCGGCGGTGGACCTGTACACAGCCTGCTCGGCTGGACCGCGGAAACCCCACGGCAGAAAACGATCAATGCATTGGTGGAAGGGGTGCTGGTCAAGAATCGCTATCGCTACGGCGATACAGTCAACACCGCAAAGCGTATCTTCAACTCGATGCCCGATGAACTGGCCGAACGCATCCTTCGCGAAAGCATGGCGGAGACAGGCGTGCCCGATATAGAAGCTTATCGCTCACGGATATATGACCTGACGCAAGACCCCACCAGTTTGGCGCCCCATCAAACGGCGCATAACAACCTGCTGGACAAGATGAACACTTGGAGCGTCGTCCTCCTCAGCAGTAAAGACATCGAGACAAATGTATCAGGCGTACACCTCACGGATCCGCAGAAAATAAAAATCTACGACACGGTCCTGACAAATAAAAAAGAGTTCTTTAGCGACGACCGGATTCACGTCAATACAGCGGTCATCACCGATAACGTCACCGGCGCCGTATTCATGGCGTATACCGCCAATCAAGGGAAAAAGAAAACAGCCATAGAAAAAATAGCGAGGGAAACCCGGGAAATGATCGAGGCGGCAGAAACCACCATGAATGCCAAGGCATTGAAACTGTTCCCTGGAAATGCACCGGAAACAGTGGCTGCCAGGCGAACATACATCGCCTCGGTCGAATACCACAACGAGTTGGTTGAAGCCCTCAGGCAAGAGAAGATACGCCGGCACAAACCGGGGCTGTTGACAGAAATAAGGAACCATCGGATTCCTTACTTCATTGCCAACAAGGGCCAGACACAGCGATCCATGACCTTGGTCACCGGAGAGGATATCAATAAGTTTACAAACACACTTTCGTACTACGAACCCTTCGACATCGAAATCGTCACCCAGGCACGGACAAATAAAGTGACCGGCACACAGCCCGCGCCTCCCTCCCCTGTTTTACCCGAGCCAACCCTCGCACGGGACAAGTTTGAGGTAGACACCAGCCCACTGGCTGAAACACAAATGTCATACGCCAACTTCCCCGAAACAGCCAGGGCAAAAACAATGGAAATCATGGATAACATTCGTGCGGGCAGGGTGACCACTAAAAAAATCAATCAATATTACTGGTACGACATGGCCCAGTTGTCCCCCGGCAGCGGCCGAGGTGCATGGCGCGCCGCGTTTGAACGCCAGGGCGATACCTGGACGCTGCAGGGGTTTTATGACTATCACGTCAACAAGCCTGCGACGGTCTGGGGGGGATGACTGAAAGAGAAGCCCCCACAGCGTCATGAACGAAGAAGGGCGCCTTTGGGGCGCCCTTCTTAATCAGCACGACTCAAGACAGCCGAGTTACTCAGCTTGAATCAACTTGCTTTCGACCACCCCGGCGCGGCCGGTTTTTTCATCGACAACCTGTAGGTTGTTACGAGCCTTGATGAAACCCACTTTCACTTCCTGCCAGACAAAATAGTTCTTGCCAGCTTCTGTGCTGAGCTTGAGCTCTGAATCGTTTTCCGCAGACGACACCAACGTCTGCTGGCCGGCCGGTACCGATAGCATCAAATACGACTTGGCAACGGTCTGCCCAACAGCTTTACCGTTGAGTGTTACCGGCATTTTCACCCCAGCGCCCATGCTTTCGTTGCGGTAAACGTAGATGTTCGCTTTGTCAGGGACAGTCTGGAAGGTTTTCGCTTGCGCATCCTGGGTGTCATCCGCCATTTTTACCGAAGCACACCCTGTGGTCAGCGCGGCGACTGCCAGCAAGGCGGTAAAGGTCAACTGCTTGAACATCCTGTTTCTCCATGATTGGGTTGGTCGAACAATGGGATATCGGCCGAAGCGTTGGAAAACTAAAGTAATGTTGGTATGCCCGAGCACGGGTGGGCCTGTCATTACCCACTTCAGCTTTATGGCCTTACAACTCCACCCCATCGGTCAACAACGCCACAAACGCCGCCGCCATCGGCGAGCGCTGGTCCTTGCGCTGTACCAGCCACACCGCCGACACCGCAGCCGGGTCGAGCAGCGGTCGATAGACCACCCCATCGATACGCATGCGCTGGTAGGACGCCGGCAATACCGAGACGCCCAACCCCGCCGCGACCAAGCCAATGATGGTCATGGCTTCGCCGGCTTCCTGGGCGAAATGCGGGCTGAAGCCGGCGTCGCGGGCCAGGCTCAGGAGTTGGGCGTAGAGGCCGCTGCCGTAGCTGCGGGGGAAGAACACGAACGGCTCCAGGGCCAAGGCCGAGAGAAACAGGCCCTCTTCATTGCCCTGGGCCAGGGGATGCTTGGCGCTGAGCACGGCCACCAGCGGTTCGCGGCTGAGTTCGATTTCCGTCAAGGTGTCGGGCAGCGGTAACGGTCGCATGATGCCCACCTCGATCACGTCGTCCACGAGTGCATCGGCCACTTGGGTGCTGCTCATTTCCCGCAGGTTCAGGTGCACCGCCGGGAAGCGTTGCCGGAATGAGAAGATCGCCTGGGGAATGGTGGAATTAAACGGTGCCGAGGAGGTGAAGCCGATTTTCAGCTCGCCTAATTCACCCAACTGGGCACGGCGGGCCACGTCGGCGGCCTTGTCCACCTGGACCAACACCCGTCGCGCTTCTTCAAGGAACAACCGCCCGGCCTCGCTCAATTCGACCCGACGATTGGTGCGCTCGAACAACCGTGCGCCAATCTCCTGTTCCAGTGCCTGGATCTGCTGGCTCAACGGCGGCTGGGAGATGCCCAGGACCAGCGCAGCGCGGCCGAAATGCAATTCTTCGGCAACGGCGATGAAATAACGCAGGTGACGCAGTTCCATGAGGCCATCCAATAGGTCGCTGAACGTCTTAAACAGGTCGAATAATATATTGGATAGAAACATTAGCCGGCTATATGCTTTTTTCATTGCCTGCCTGATCGTGCTCTTGCGAGGTCCACCGTGAAAACTGCTGTCGCTCCACTGGCCCATGAAATGCCGCCGCGTGCGCAGGACGTCACCGCCGAACTGAAGGACATCTACATCGAGAAAGGCACGCCGTTGTTCATGCGCACGGTGCTGGCGCTGTTCTGCGGTGGCTTTGCGACCTTCGCCCTGTTGTATTGCGTGCAACCGATGATGCCGCTGCTGTCTCGGGAGTTTTCCATCAACGCGGCGCAGAGCAGCCTGATCCTGTCGGTGGCGACCGGCCTGCTCGCCATCGGCCTGTTGATCACCGGCCCGATTTCCGACCGCATCGGGCGCAAGCCGGTGATGGTCACGGCGCTGTTCGCCGCGTCGCTGTGCACGATTGCCAGCGCCATGATGCCGACTTGGGAAGGTGTACTGCTGCTGCGCGCCTTGGTGGGGCTGTCGTTGAGCGGGTTGGCGGCGGTGGCGATGACGTATTTGAGCGAGGAAATCCATCCCAGGCACATCGGCCTGGCGATGGGGCTGTACATCGCCGGCAACGCCATTGGCGGCATGTGCGGACGCCTGATCACCGGGGTCTTGATCGACTTTGTCAGCTGGCACACGGCGATGTTGGTGGTTGGCGGGCTGGCGCTGATCGCGGCGGCGGTGTTCTGGCGGATTCTTCCCGAGTCACGCAACTTCCGTCCCCGTTCGCTGCACCCGCGCAGCCTGCTGGACGGTTTCGTCATGCACTTTCGCGACGCCGGGTTGCCGCTGCTGTTTCTTGAAGCCTTCGTGCTGATGGGCGCGTTCGTGACGCTGTTCAACTACATCGGCTATCGCCTGCTGGCCGCGCCTTATCATCTGGATCAGGCCTTCGTCGGGTTGCTGTCGGTGGTGTACCTGTCGGGCATCTACAGTTCGGCAAAAGTCGGCGCCCTGGCGGACAAACTCGGTCGGCGCAAAATGCTCTGGGCAACCATCGCGCTGATGCTCGCCGGCCTGGTGCTGACCATGGCCACGCCGCTGTGGCTGGTGATCCTGGGCATGTTGGTATTCACCTTCGGTTTCTTCGGCGCCCATTCGGTCGCCAGCAGCTGGATCGGCCGCCGCGCGCTCCAAGCCAAGGGCCAGGCCTCGTCGCTTTATCTGTTCAGTTATTACGCCGGATCAAGCGTCGCGGGTACGGCGGGCGGCGTTGCCTGGCACCTGGGCGGCTGGAACGGGATCGGCCTGTTCATCGGTGGCTTGCTGGTGATTGCGTTGTGGGTGGCGGTGAAGCTGGCAAAATTGCCGTTGTTGCCGGGGAATGTGCAGGTCTAGCCATCGCGAGAGCCCTGTCCAACCCCGGAACAGAGCGAACACTTTGTGGCGAGGGGATTTATCCCCGCTGGGCTGCGTAGCAGCCCCCTAAGCAGTCAACTCAATCTGCCTGACACACGGCGTTGTCGGCATTTAGGTGCGCTCGGTCGGTCATTGACGCAAAACCACTCGCGCCTCTAACACATCATCACGCACTTCCAAGGTCAGCGACTGAAGCACCGCGCCCTCCCGCTCTTGTTGATCCAACCAATGCAGCAACGCATTCGCCTCACCCTTGACGGCGAGTCGCAACGAGTCGCCGTCGACCTCCATTTCCGCCATGTCCAACCCCACCGCTGTAGCACTTGCGTTGACGCGCACCGACAAGGGTCGGGTGGCGGCCGTCGTATTCCGGGAGGGTTCGGCGCGCTGGATCCGGGCGTTCAGTTCGGCCTGTTGGCGATGCTGTCGTTCGGCAACCTCCAGTCGTTGCCGGGTCGGTTGCCAGATCGCGGTATAGGCCAACGCCACCGATAACAATCCGGCAAGCCCCAGCAACAAACCTTGCTCTCGGCGCGAGAGGTTTCCCCAGGCCTGTTGCAGGACCCGCCATCCATTGACGCCCATCAACTGTTCTCCAGCGTGAGGAGGGCCTGCACGCGGTTGTTCTGTTTACTCGCGCTGCCCAGGGTGACGGAAAATCCGTTTTGCAGCCCGCGCTCACGCAGTTGTTCAAGTTCGACGAAACTGTTCGCCGTCAGTTGGATCTTCCAGCCCTCGCCCTCACGAAAATCGATGCGCTGCACCTCGACGTTGCTGGCGCCAATGACCTGCTCGGTCAGACGGGCCAGACGCGCGACTTGGGTGACCTGGCTTTGCCCACGACGGCCCTGCAATGCCTGGAACTGCGCCGCCAGGTCGACGATCCGCACCTGCCCCGGGTACAGCGACCTGAATCGCTGCTCGCTTTGGGCATACAAAAGCCGGGTTTCACTTTCAAGAAAGCGCACGCGGGCTTCGCTGAAGGCCCAGGTGAGCACCAGCAGGCCCAGCATCACCGCCGAAGCGCCACGCCATGGCAGCGAGCTTCGGCGTCGACGAAACTCACCTTGCAACAGGTCGATGGGACGTCCACCCGCGTTCAGGAGCCATTCATCGATAGCTGGGCAATCGCGCTCTTCGTCCAACCAATGAATGTCTTCCGGCAGGCTGGGCTTGAGCGCCGCCAAGGCCCGTGCCGACAACGGCACCCGCGCGGGCAGTCCTCCACCCAACAGCCAGCGCCCGAACCAACGCACCCCAAACGCCTGGCCATCAGCAATCAGATCAGCATCGACATGCACCGCGCGCGTATCAATGCCTTGCTCGGCGAGCAGCGCCAGCAGCGCCTGGAACCGGGTACGCGCCGTCACCATCAGCGGATAACGCTGCTGACGGTCCCGCGGGCCGGCGCTGATGTGCAGCGTCTCCAGGTTTTCACTCAATTGTTCTTCGATGGCGAACGCCAGGGCCTGGGGCCGGGGCTGGCGTCGGGAGGGCCACGGATCGCTGCGCAACCAGCTGGACATTTCCATGGGCAGCAACACATCGACGGGCCGTCCGCGCATTTCGCCGGCCGCCTTGTGCAATGGCAGGCGACGACGCTCGCCGGTGGGCGACCACACGCAACACGGCCAGTTGGCGCACGGCGCGTCCAGGCCTTCGGCTGTCAGGTAAAGCCAGGTTTTCATCAAGGGAGCTCGCTGGGGGTCAAGGGTAAGAAACGTCGCTGGCGAACCGTCCAGCGCCCGCTCTCAGAATCGCGCTCGATATCCGAGGCCAGGCGCAGACGGCTGTCGCCATGGATCACGCTCACGGTGATTCGGAACCAGCGGCTGCTCACGCCCAGGCCATGGCTGCTGAGGCCCAAGCCGGACAACAACGGGTCATTGGTAAACGCCTGCGCACTGGCGTATGGCGCCTGGCGACGCTGGTCGGCCAACGTCTTGGCGGGCCCGGTTTCCATCCCATCAAGGGTCATCAGCACAAGGTGCGGGGCGGTATTGACGTTCAGTCGCGCGTCCTTGGGCAGCAACACCACCCAGGGCTCCAGGCGTCGCAGCGTCTGACCGTCGATGCCCGGCAGCAGGCGCAATTGACTCAACTCCTGCACCGGCCCCATCTGGGGCAACGCCAGCGGCGGCAGATCCAGCAGGGCCAGCAAGCGACTCCAGCGACCGAGGGTGACCTGATCGATTTGCCCCAAGGCCAGCAGCCCATTGAGATTCAAGCGTCCGGACAAATCCTCGATACCGATGTGCAGCTCGGCGCTGTCCACTTCCAAGACGGACCCGAGCCGGGCCCAATCCTGGCTCAGGTCAACGGGCCCGGACGGTGTTATCCCACTGTTTTCCAATACCACCCGCGCCCAGTCCTCCCCGGCCAAACCCAATTGCCGCAACTGGACCTGTTGCAGTTGCTGCGCGCTGCTATGCAATAACAGGCGATGGCTGCGCAACAGCCCACCGACCAGCAGCAAGGCCAGGCTCAACACCAGCAGCACGCTGATCAGCGCCACGCCCCGTTGGCGCTTCATGGCAACGCCTCCGGCAACGGCAGCACTCGGCGAATCTGCTCGAAACGCCCCGCCGACACGATCATTTCCAGCGCCAGCGGCGCGGTGTCACTCGCGGTTTCGCGGTGCCAGCCCCGTTGCCGGTCGAACACCCGCCAGCTCAAGCTGCGGACGTCGCCGAGCAATTTCTGCCGCTGAACAACGGTCGAGCCTTCTCCGACACTGTCGCGCCACAACGTCGTCCCCTCAAGTCGATAGATCACCGCTTGGCGCTCGCTGCGTGGCTGATCCAATGGGTTGCGCCAATGGCTGCGCTGCAACTGCAAATGTCCGGGCGCGAGCACGACCGAGTCGGCAACCGCCTGCCACACATCCCGTTCGATCACGCCGACAGCACGCTGCAAGGCCCTGATGTCGCGCTCATGCTGACCGGCCCCTTGCTGGGTCCGCACGACGCCATCGAACAACCGCCAACTGGCCAGGCCGAGCAAGGCAAAAATGGCGATGGCGATGACCAGCTCCAACAAGGTGAAACCCGACTGCCTATTCATGACGGCTGCGGATCCACCCGATGGTGCGGTGCACGACGATCGAGTTGTCGCCGCGGCTGACCTGGATCTCGGCCTGCAGCAGGCGCCCGTCACGGGCCGGGGCGATACGCTGTTGCAAGATCCAATCGCGGCGACCCAGGTGCCGGTTCAGTCGCTGTTGCCCGGGCGTCGTGACGGCTTGCAGACGCAGTTCGCTCAACTGATTGTCCGCCAGCCAGGCACCGAACAGACGGTCCTCAAGGCCAGCGCTCTGCTTGAGCACGAACTGGCTGGCCGAGAGCACGGCCGCCGCCAGCGTGGCGAAAATGGCCAGGGCGATCATGACTTCCAACAGCGTGAAACCCTGGCAGCCAGCGGCCTGCCTGCGTGCGTTATTCATCGACCAGCGGCTCCGCCAGACCGTCGCTCGATACCCGGGCAACCGTCTGCCCAGCGACGTTGACAAGCAGCCTGAACGGGCTGGTCTCGTCACTGCTGAGCATCAGCAACTGCGGTGGGCCTTGAACGTGATCGAGGCGCAGGACATGACCCTCCTGCTCCAATCCGAACGTCAGGCCCTCGGGCAATCGATGCAACGCCGACACCGCCGTCCAGTCCTGGGCTTGGAGTCGCAACGCCTGATAACCGCCAGGCTGCACGCGCAGACCGTATTCCTCCCCGTCCAACACCGCCCGCTCGCGCAACTGCTGCACCACCGCGACAAAGTCCCGAGCGTGTTGCCGCGCCTCACGCGCCGGGCTCGACCCCGTGGCGAAACGGACCATGCCCGCCAGGACCCCGATCAAGACGATGACCACCATCAGCTCCAGCAAGGTGAAGCCGCGGCAACAACGCTGCATGTTCACTCGGCCCAATTGCCGATGTCGGCCGCCATCCCTTCACCGCCCGGCATGCCGTCGGCCCCCAGGGAGTAGAGGTCATAGCTGCCATCGATGGTTTTGTGCCCGGGATTGAGGTACTGGTAGGGCGTGCCCCAAGGGTCGACCGGCAGGCTTTTCAGATACCCTTGCGGGTTCCAGTTCCTTGCCACGGGCGTGCCGGACGGGCGCTTGCTCAACGCCTCCAGGCCTTGTTGGGTCGAGGGGTACTGAAAGTTGTCGAGACGGTACATTTCCAGGGCCGTGGCAATCGCCTGGACGTCGGTCCGGGCGGCCGTGACTTTGGCCTGGTCGGGGCGGCTCATGAACTGCGGGACCACGATGGCGCCCAGCACGCCAATGATGACCACCACCACCATGATTTCAATCAGGGTAAAACCGCGTTGATGCCTTGCAGGTCGGTTGCTTTGGAATTTCATCGGTCAATTCACCAATTGGTTGAGGCTCAGGATCGGTAGGAGGATGGCCATGACGATCAGCAGCACGACGCCGCCCATCAACACCAACATGGCCGGTTCGAAAAGGCTCACCACCAGCGCGATGCGCGCCGCGAGGCTGGCTTCCTGTTGTTCGGCGGCCCGGGCCAACATGTTGTCGAGTTCGCCGGCTCGTTCGCCGCTGGCGATCATGTGCAGCATCAGTGGCGGGATATCACCGCCCTGCTCCAGGCCACGGGTCAGGGTCCCGCCCTCGCGAACTGAACGAGCGACATCGGCCATGCGGGCGCGGATCGCCAGGTTGCCGATCACTTGCGCGCCAATGTGCAAGGAATCCACCAGCGGCACCGCGCTTTTGCTAAGGATCGCCAGGGTGCTGGCGAATCGCGCCGCTTCCATCGCCCGCGACACTTCGCCCAGCAGCGGCAGGCGCAGTAGCAAACGGTGCCAGCGCAGACGCCAGGCCGGTTGGCGCAAGCTCCAGCGCCACAGCGCGAACAAGCCGGCCAGGGCACCGAGCAGCAGCAGGCCATGGCGACGCAAGCCATCGCTCACGGCGATCAGCGCCTGGGTCAGCCAAGGCAAGGGCTGGCCACTGTCGATGAAAATCTTCACCACATCCGGCACCACGTAGCCCAGCAGGAACGCGACAATCGCGACGCAGGCCAGCATCAGGATCAGCGGGTACACCAATGCCAGTTGAATGCGTTGGCGCGATGCCTGGCGTGCCTGGGTATAGGTCGCCAATTGTTCCAACACCTGGCCCAGATGACCGGACTGTTCGCCCGCAGCGACCGTGGCGCAGAACAGCTCGGGAAAGGCCTGGGGAAAGGCCCCCAGCGCCGTCGCCAGTGCCTGGCCTTCCATCACACGGCTGCGCACCGCCGCCAGCAGATTGGCGACGCGCCGCTTCTGGCTCTGTTGCGCCACTGCTCCCAGTGACTCTTCGAGGGGCAAACCGGCCTGGATCAAGGTGGACAACTGCAACGTGAGCAATGCCAGATCAGCCGGGCTCAAATGGCCTCCACTGGACCGGCGTCCAGGAGTCCGCTCTGCTGCTTCGCGTAATTCGCTGGGCCGCAAGCCCCGTTCGCGTAGCAACTGACGCGCATGACGGGGGCTGTCGCCCTCGATACGCCCCTTGCAGCGCCGGCCCTGGGCATCTTCGGCCCGATAGTCGAAGGTCGGCATGCGCTAGTCCTCTTGGGTGATGCGCAGCAGTTCATCGACGCTGGTCAAGCCTTCAAGTACCCGCCGCCGCCCATCCTGGAACAGGCTGCGGGAGGTCTTGCGCGCCTCGAGGGTCAATGCCTGCTCGGTGGCGCCCTGGTGGATCAGCTGCGACAGCGCGGCGCTGACATTCACCAGTTCGTAGATGCCGATACGCCCGCGATAACCTTTTTGGCAATGGTCGCAGCCCTGGGCCTTGAACAGTCGTGGCGCGGCGTTGGCGTCGAGCCCCAGGCGCCGGCAGATGGCCGCATCGGCCACGTAGGGCGTCTTGCAGGACGGACACAGGGTTCGCAACAACCGCTGGGCGACGATACCGGCCACGGACGACGCCAGCAGATAGGCATCCACGCCCATGTCCATCAACCGCGTGAATGCGCCGACGGCGGTGTTGGTGTGCAACGTCGACAACACAAGATGGCCGGTCAGGGAAGCCTGGACCGCAATTTCCGCCGTTTCGCGGTCGCGTATTTCGCCGACCATCACCACGTCCGGGTCCTGGCGCAAAATAGCCCGCAAGCCACGGGCAAAGGTCATGTCGACCTTGGGATTGACCGGCATCTGGCCGATGCCTGGCAAGTGATATTCGATGGGGTCTTCGACGGTGAGAATATTACGGCTCTGGTCGTTGATGCTGCTCAACGCCGCGTAAAGGCTGGTGGTTTTTCCCGACCCCGTCGGCCCGGTGACCAATACGATGCCGTGGGGTTTGCAAAGCAACCGACGCAGACTTGCCAGGGTATCGTCGGGCAGGCCCAGGCGCTGCAGATCCAAGCGGCCGGCCTGTTTGTCGAGCAGGCGCAATACCACGCGCTCGCCATGGGCTGAAGGCAGGGTCGAGACCCGCACATCGACCTCGTGACCGGCCAGGCGCAACGCCATTCGACCGTCCTGGGGCACACGCTTTTCGGCGATGTCCAGGCGCGCCATGACCTTGATCCGCGATACCAGCAGATTCGCCAACTCCCGGCGCGGACGCAGCATTTCCTGCAGCTGTCCGTCGATGCGCATGCGGACCGACAGGTATTGCTCGAACGTTTCAAGATGCACATCCGAGGCGTGTTCACGAACCGCTTCGCTGAGCAAGGCATTGATCAGACGAATGATCGGAGCATCGCCTTGTTGTTCCAAAAGATCGGTTGTCTGTGGCACCTGATCGGCCAGGCTGAGCAGGTCCAGTTCCTCGTCCAGCCCTTGGGCTACTTGCTCGGCGGCGCTCTGTCCCTGGCGATAGGCGCTGGCCAGGCGTGTGGCGAACTGAGCCGGTTCCAGCACCTGGATCGAAGGATCCTGGCCACACAAGCGCCGAACCTCGGCCAACGCCGTCAGCGGCGTATCGCGGCGCATCGCCAGGCTCAGGGTCGCACCGTCGCCTTCCAGCAGCACGCCATGGCGCCTGGCAAAACCGAAGGGCAGCCGGGCCTGCGACTCACTCACAGGTCACCCGCCTTCGGTTGACGCAAGTCAGTCACCGGGGCATCCGAAGACGGCTCGAATAGCTGGCGAGCGTCCTTGGGCAGCAACAAGGAATTATTCTGTCGGGGGCTCGGCCTGCTCAGGTCTCGCAACGCGTCGTAGCGCTGACGGCTCACGTCGGCCAGGTCTTCCTTGCTGCGCACGATAGTGGGACGCAGGAAGACCATCAGGTTGCTTTTGGTCTGGATGTCGCGATTCCAGCGAAACAGCGCTCCCAGGTACGGAATGCTGCGCAGCAGGGGCACGCCGCTTTCCTGGGTACGAACACTGTCGCGAATCAGGCCGCCGATAACGATGATCTCCCCATCGTCCGCCAGGATCGTGCTTTTCAAGGCGCGCTTGTTGGTAATCAGGTCGGAAGACTCCAGGCCGGAAACCGACGGTGCGATGTCCGAGACTTCCTGCTCGACTTCAAGGCGCAACGTGGAGCCTTCGTTGATGTAGGGCTTGATCTTGAGGCTGATGCCCACGTCCTTGCGTTCCACGGTGGTGAACGGATTGTCCGCACCGCTGCTGTTGGTGGCGTAGGAGCCGGTCTTGAAGGGGACGTTCTGGCCGACGATGATCTCCGCTTCCTGGTTGTCCAGCGTCAGCAGGCTTGGGGTGGAAAGCAGATTGCTGCGAGTACTGCTCGCCAGCGCCGACACCAGCGCGCCGAAACGATCGCCGCCCAGCTGCAGGACGGCGCCTTCCGGGGCCTTGTCGAGTTTGTTGAATTTCAGCCCGCCGATGATCGGAATATCGGTTCCTGGGAAATTGATGAGCCCTGAAGCACTTCCGGTTTTGAGTCCCCACTGCACACCCAGCGCTTCGGAAATGTCCCCGGAAATCTCGACGATGGCCGCATGGATCAATACTTGGGCACGGGGTTGATCCAGTTCGCGAACGATCTGCTCGATAGTGCGGACCTGCGCCGGTTCGGCGATCAGCACCAAAGCGTTCTGGCTTTCATCAGCCTTGATCATGAACGACGCCGTGGAATTGTTTTCCCGAGTGCCAGGCACGGACTGGGCCGGATTGCGGTCCTGTCCGATGCCTTCGAGCACTTCGGCCAGTTGTTTGGCATCGCTGTGGCGCAGGCGGATGACTCGCGCGTTGCCCTGGGATGCGGCCGCCGGAACGTCCAGTGTCCGGGCCAGGTCGACCAGGCGTTGACGCACCGACGGCGCGCCGATGATCACCAGGCGATTGCTGCGAGTGTCGGCAATCACCAGGCCTGCCGCATCGCCCTCGCGCTTGCCAGCCGTGGCCTGCATGATCGGCGCGATATCCCCGGCCTGGGCATGACTCAAACGCAGCACCCTGTGGTTGCGGTTACGTCCAGAATCCAACTGGTGCACCACGCCGACAATGCGCTGCACGTTGGCGGCGGTGTCGGTTACCACCAGCGCGTTGGAAGACACTGAAGGGCCGATATAGCCATTGCCCGACACAAGGGGCCGGACCAGCCCGGCAATATCGGCGGCAACACCCGACTGCAAGTCGATGACCCGGGTGACGAACTGCGACGGAGTGGTGTTTTTCACGGCGCTGGCACTGGCCCGCGTCTTGGCATCGCTGACCGGGACGATCAGGATCCGCTCGCCTTCGTCGATCACGGTGAAGTTGTGGGCGTCGAGCACCGAATAGAACAACCGACGCACGCCTTCACGGTCCAGCGCCTGGTGGGACATCACAGTAATACGCCCCGTCACCCGGGGATCGAGCACCACGGTCTTGCCCAGGATGGCCGAGATTTCATCGACCACGTCGCGTAGTTCTGCGTTGTTCATCGCCAGTTGCCATTGGGGCTCTTCGGCGCGCAACGAACCGGTGGGCAACAACGAACAAGACACGGCAAGACAGAACAGGAACCGCGAGGTGCGGCCCCGGATGAAGCTATTCATGAATTCGATCACTCTGATTGCCCAACCACCGGGCGTAGGTATTGCGAAGAACGAAGCGCGGCATGGCGGCCTTCCCCAGGGTCCAGTTTGCGCAACAGAGGTTTGGCTTCCTGCCGCAGGGCCAGCCGCTCTTCCCGCCCGTTGCGCCATAACAGCACATGGCTCGCCTCGACCCGGCGCAGCACGCTGCCGCCCGGCAAGCGCTCACCTACCTGGTAAATTCGCGAGCCAGCGGCGTCGGCCAGCAATGCCCGCGACAAGCCTTGGCCAGCGACAAAACTGGCTTGCAACGTGATCGGTTCAGCGCTTGATGCCTGTGCCCCCCCAAGCGGCAGCCCTAGTACGGTTGCCACCGCTTGCACGTTGGGTAGCTGGCGAACCGGGACTGCCGGTGTGTCGACGACCACTGGCGCATCACGGCTCAACGCCTGGCGAAAGCGCCACTCTTGCTCGGCCAGAAAAACGCCATACAGCAGCGGTATGACCACCAGCAGCTTCGGCAGGCGGCCGCCGCTCAGAAAAGACAGGTTCACCTTTGCGTCCTTGGGACCATCGCGCCCGCAGGCTTTGCGCAGGATCGCCGCCGCGCCATCGGAGGTACGAAAAACTCATGTCTGGCGACCGGTAGCCCGCGCAGCCGAACCCGTTGCCCGAGACAGTTGGAATGCATGGTTGTGACCTCGCTCGAAAGCCCCGGGCAACCTGTACGGAATGCCTGGGGCCGTGCCTGTCAGGACTTACAGCTTGTCCCAGGCGCTTTGCCAGGACGCACCGACACCCGGCTCGAAACCGTTCGACGTCGGGCCGTACTGCTTGCAGTAGCCGGACGCCGGGAACGGCTTGCATTCGAAGACTTCGTCAGTCTTGGGCTGCAGCACTTTCGTGCCGGCGGTGTAGTCGCTGATACCTTCAGGGAATACGAAGTCGTACTCGATGCCCGCGCCTTCACCGGTCAGGGTGACCGCCTGGGTATCCTGGCGGGTGGTGCGCCCGTCTTCGGTGGTTCCCACCAGCGTGAGGGTATGGGCGCCAGGGGCACTGCGCACGTCCAGGTTCAGGTTGGTGCTGCCTTCAGCCACGGTCTTGCTCACGACACCCACCTGTTTGTTCTTCTCGTCGAACAGCGTGGCTTCGAGGTTCATTCTGCGGTTTGTCTGCGCGGCGAACACCATGCTCACCCGACCTTTGTCGAGGACGTATTCTGGTTGCAGGGAGGAAATCTCCATGCTGGCGCCAGCGTCTTCCTGCATGTCCAGTTGCACTTCATAGCGAGTCACACCGCTTTCTTTCTGCGCATACAGGCGGTTGGTGCCCTCGACCGGCGTGATATTGCCGTCATTGTCACGAATACCGGCACGAATCACGGAATGGGCGTTGTTGATGGCTTCGGCCAGCTTGAACGACCAGTTTTCAGGCTTGCCTACTTCAGCGTTATCGATACGGATCTCTACGCTGTATTCGGTACTTTCACCGCTCGCGGAGAACGCCCGGGCCTTGACCTTGTCACCCATCAGCAATGGGGTCGCCGGGGTAATGCTGCCCACCGGCTGCCAGCCGCCCGGCAATGCGGCTTCGGCGAGGATGTTCACATCGGCCGGGTCGTAGAACGCGTTGTCGGTATCGCCCACTGTCCAAACGGCCAGGATGACGTGATGACCCGACTTGCTGTCGGGAATGACGCAGTTGTGTTTGGCGCCTCCGACCGGGACCTGATTAGCACCCTCCACAGTACAGAACGGCGTGCTGTCGAACGAGGCACGCTTAAGCGCTTCGTTTGGGTTCCAGCCGTCGCGGGTAATGAAATATTCGTGCTTGGTTGCAGGGTGCACCGCGGTGTATCGCCATTGAAAGTCAATGTTGCGGTCCTTGATCTCGGTCAAGTGCCAACGCGTGGCCGATTGCGCATCCAAGGCAGAAAACAATGCGTGACCGCCGCTGGCGATCTTGCCGTCAACGGGACCTTGCAGCGGCGCCCCACCGACGCCGTTCGGGAAACCCTTGAAAGTTTCACCGGTACTTTGCGGTTCGTATTGCGCGCCACCGCAATTTTTGTTGTCACCTTTCTGGCAGAGCAACGCGCGCGAAGGCGGTACGTCGAGATAACCATGGGCCAGCACATCTTGAGACGTCATCATGGTTGACAAAAGAACTAAGGAGGTAGTGCACCCCGTTAATACCTTGCTCTTGTTAAAGTTATTTTTCATATAAGTTCCAGACTATTCATCGAAATGAAAGACGTATTACCGCCCCTTGCAAAGGCGCACCAGACGGCTCAGCGCCAAACCTCGCAAGTGCCAGAAACCTTATAGAAAGTTAACCGATTCCTATGTAGGACAAATCTCTCAACATGGAAGGAACGATCTCTGAATCGATTTCCCTTACATCATGAAAGAAATATCGTACAAGCAGATATCGCCATAAAACAAACAACTAAACGCTTCTAAAGCGATCGGCTGGTCTATATCGAACTGTTAAACATCCAGACATTAAAAAGCCTGTCCGGCACGGGTCCGGACAGGCTGGGTAACAGGGACAGCAATCAGACGTGATATTGCGCCGACAACTCGTGCACCGCTCGCAGGAAGGCGCCGGCATGTTCCGGATCGACCTCAGGGGTGATGCCGTGGCCGAGATTGAACACATGGCCACTGCCCTTGCCGTAACTGGCGAGGATGCGTCCGACTTCAACGCGGATGGCTTCAGGCTTGGCGTAGAGCACGGTCGGGTCCATGTTGCCTTGCAGGGTGACCTTGTGGCCGACACGCTCGCGGGCGTTGCCAATGTCGCAGGTCCAGTCCAGACCCAGGGCGTCGGCGCCTGCATCGGCGATGCTTTCCAGCCACAGGCCGCCGTTCTTGGTGAACAGGATCACTGGGACTTTGCGACCTTCGTGCTCGCGGATCAGGCCGCTGACGATCTTGCGCATGTAGGCCAGGGAAAACTCCTGATACGCCGCCGCCGACAGGTTGCCGCCCCAGGTATCGAAGATCTGCACCGCTTGCGCGCCAGCCAGGATCTGGCCGTTGAGGTAGGACGTGACCGACTGGGCCAGCTTGTCCAGCAACAGGTGCATGGCTTGGGGGTTGTCGTAGAGCATCGCCTTGGTCTTGCGGAAGTCTTTCGACGATCCGCCTTCGACCATGTAGGTCGCGAGCGTCCACGGGCTGCCGGAGAAACCGATCAGCGGCACGCGACCGTTGAGTTCCCGGCGAATGGTACTGACCGCGTCCATGACATAGCCCAGGTCTTTCTGCGGATCCGGAATCGGCAAGGCCTCGATATCGGCCAGGGTGCTGACGACTTTCTTGAAGCGCGGGCCTTCGCCGGTCTCGAAGTACAGGCCTTGGCCCATGGCGTCGGGGATGGTGAGGATGTCGGAGAACAGGATCGCCGCGTCCAGCTGCGGGTAGCGATCCAGCGGCTGCATCGTGACTTCGCAGGCGAACTGCGGATTCATGCACAAGCTCATGAAGTCACCGGCCTTGGCGCGGCTGGCACGGTACTCCGGCAGGTAGCGACCGGCCTGACGCATCATCCATACCGGGGTGACGTCTACAGGTTGCTTGAGCAGGGCGCGAAGGAAACGGTCGTTCTTCAGGGCAGTCATGTCGGCATCCGGAAAAAAAGTGCGGGCATTTTCTCAGAGCGCGACGTAAAAGGCACGGCAAGTGCCGTGCCTTTTATCTATCGAGGCAATTTGTCGCGGTTTGGCTGCTCCTCATTGATCGTTCCCCACGCTCTGCGTGCCCCTGGAACGCGGAGCGTCCCTTGAGGCATT
This sequence comes from Pseudomonas sp. SWRI92, assembly GCF_014268685.1. Taxonomy (NCBI): domain Bacteria; kingdom Pseudomonadati; phylum Pseudomonadota; class Gammaproteobacteria; order Pseudomonadales; family Pseudomonadaceae; genus Pseudomonas; species Pseudomonas sp. SWRI92. The sequence goes on along the minus strand of NZ_JABWQY010000013.1, from coordinate 44,129 downwards.
CCCACGCAAAGCGTGGGAACGATCTACAGCGGTCAGACTTGCAGGTAATCCAGGATCCCTTCCGCCGCATTACGGCCTTCGAAGATCGCCGTCACCACCAGGTCGGAACCCCGGACCATGTCGCCACCGGCGAAGATCTTCGGGTTGCTGGTCTGGTGCTTGTACTGGCCTTGTTCCGGGGCGACGACGCGGCCCTGGCTGTCGGTCTGGATGCTGAATTGCTCGAACCACGGCGCCGGGCTTGGACGGAAGCCGAAAGCGATGACCACGGCGTCGGCCGGGATGATCTCTTCGGAACCAGGGATCGGCTCGGGGCTGCGACGGCCACGGGCATCCGGTTCGCCGAGACGGGTCTCGACCACCTTCACGCCTTCAACCTTGTCTTCGCCGACAATGGCGATCGGCTGGCGGTTGTAGAGGAATTTCACGCCTTCTTCCTTGGCGTTCTTAACCTCTTTACGCGAGCCGGGCATGTTCGCTTCGTCACGACGATAAGCACAGGTCACCGACTTGGCGCCCTGGCGAATCGACGTACGGTTGCAGTCCATCGCCGTATCGCCACCGCCGAGTACCACGACCTTCTTGCCTTTCATGTCGACAAAGTCTTCCGGCGACTTTTCAAAGCCCAGGTTGCGGTTGACGTTGGCGATCAGGAAGTCCAGCGCGTCGTACACGCCCGGCAGGTCCTCACCGGCAAAGCCGCCCTTCATGTAGGTGTAGGTGCCCATGCCCATGAATACCGCATCGTATTCTTCGAGCAGTTGCTCCATGGTCACGTCCTTGCCCACCTCCATGTTCAGGCGGAACTCGATGCCCATGCCGGTGAACACTTCGCGACGATTGCTCAGCACGCTCTTTTCCAGCTTGAACTCGGGGATGCCAAAGGTCAGCAGGCCACCGATTTCCGGGTTTTTGTCGAACACCACCGGGGTCACGCCGCCGCGCACCAGCACGTCCGCACAGCCCAGGCCCGCCGGGCCCGCGCCGATGATCGCGACACGCTTGCCGGTCGGCTTGACCTTGGACATGTCCGGGCGCCAGCCCATGGCGAACGCGGTGTCGGTGATGTACTTCTCCACCGAACCGATGGTCACCGCGCCGAAACCGTCGTTGAGGGTGCAGGCACCTTCACACAGGCGATCCTGCGGGCACACCCGGCCGCAGACTTCCGGCAGGGTGTTGGTCTGGTGGGACAGCTCGGCGGCCTGGAGGATGTTGCCCTCGGCCACTAGTTTCAGCCAGTTGGGAATGAAGTTGTGCACCGGGCACTTCCATTCGCAGTACGGGTTACCGCAACCCAGGCAACGGTGGGCCTGGTCGGCCGACTGCTGGGGTTTGAAAGGCTCGTAGATTTCCACGAATTCTTTCTTGCGTTGACGCAACAGTTTCTTCTTCGGATCCTTGCGCCCGACATCGATGAACTGGAAGTCATTATTCAGACGTTCAGCCATTGTTAAAACCTCATCAAACTCTTCAGGCGCATATCACTGCGGGTTGGCACGGGTGCTGGAAAGCAACGACTTCAGGTTGGCAGCCTTGGGCTTGACCAGCCAGAAACGACGCAAGTAGTCATCGAGGTTCTCGGCGAGCTCACGACCCCACTCGCTGTCGGTCTCCTCGACATACTCGTTCAGCACGCGCTGCAGGTGGCTGCGATACGCTTCCATCGCTTCGCCGCTGATCCGCTGGATTTCCACCAGTTCGTGGTTGACCCGGTCAACGAAGGTGTTGTCCTGGTCGAGCACATAGGCGAAACCGCCGGTCATGCCGGAGCCGAAGTTGTAACCGGTCTTGCCCAGGACGCAGACAAAACCACCGGTCATGTACTCGCAGCAGTGATCGCCGGTGCCTTCCACCACGGTGTGGGCGCCGGAGTTACGCACGGCGAAACGCTCGCCCGCGGTGCCAGCGGCAAACAACTTGCCGCCCGTGGCGCCATACAGGCAGGTGTTGCCGATGATCGCACTGTCCTGGGTCCGGTAGACACTGCCCTTGGGCGGAACGATAACCAACTTGCCGCCGGTCATGCCCTTGCCCACGTAGTCGTTCGCGTCACCTTCCAGGTACATGTTCAGGCCGCCGGCGTTCCAGACGCCGAAGCTTTGCCCGGCCGTGCCCTTGAAGCGGAAGGTGATCGGCGCCTGGGCCATGCCCTGGTTGCCATGCTTGCGAGCGATTTCACCGGAGATACGCGCACCGATGGAGCGGTCGCAATTGCAGATGCTCAGTTCGAACTCGGCACCGCTCATGTCGTTGATCGCCGCAGCGGCCATGTCGACCATCTTCTCGGCCAGCTCGCCCTTGTCGAACGGCGGGTTGCGATCAACCTGGCAGAACTGTGGCTTGTCCGCGGGAATGAGATCGCTGCCCAGCAATGGAGTCAGGTCCAAGTGTTGCTGCTTGGCGGTCTGGCCTTCGATCACTTCGAGCAGATCGGTACGGCCGATCAGCTCTTCCAGCGAGCGCACGCCCAGCTTCGCGAGCCATTCACGGGTCTCTTCGGCCACGTAGGTGAAGAAATTCACCACCATGTCGACAGTGCCGATGTAGTGATCCTTGCGCAGCTTCTCGTTCTGGGTCGCCACGCCGGTGGCGCAGTTGTTCAGGTGGCAGATGCGCAGGTATTTACAGCCCAGGGCGATCATCGGCGCAGTGCCGAAGCCAAAGCTTTCGGCGCCGAGAATCGCGGCCTTGATCACGTCGAGGCCGGTTTTCAGGCCACCGTCGGTCTGCACCCGAACTTTGCCGCGCAGGTCGTTGCCGCGCAGGGTCTGGTGAGTTTCCGCCAGGCCCAGTTCCCACGGCGCGCCGGCGTACTTGATTGAGGTCAGCGGCGATGCGCCGGTGCCGCCGTCGTAACCGGAAATGGTGATCAGGTCGGCATAGGCTTTCGCCACGCCCGCGGCAATGGTGCCCACGCCAGCTTCCGCCACCAGCTTCACCGAGACCAGCGCCTTCGGGTTCACCTGCTTGAGGTCGAAGATCAGTTGCGACAAATCTTCGATCGAGTAGATGTCGTGGTGCGGCGGCGGTGAGATCAGGGTCACGCCGGGGACCGCATAACGCAGCTTGGCGATCAGGCCGTTGACCTTGCCACCAGGCAATTGGCCGCCCTCACCGGGCTTGGCGCCCTGGGCCACCTTGATCTGCAACACTTCGGCGTTGACCAGGTATTCCGGCGTCACACCGAAGCGGCCGGTCGCCACTTGCTTGATCTTCGAACTCTTGATGGTGCCGTAGCGCGCCGGGTCTTCGCCGCCTTCGCCGGAGTTGGAACGCGCGCCGAGGCGGTTCATGGCTTCCGCCAGGGCTTCGTGGGCTTCGGGGGACAACGCACCCAGGGAAATACCAGCCGAATCGAAACGCTTGAGTACCGATTCCAGCGGCTCTACTTCACTGATGTCCAGCGGCGTGTCGAGGGTCTTGACCTTGAGCAGGTCGCGAATCATCGACACCGGACGGTTATCCACCAGCGCGGTGTATTCCTTGAACTTGCTGTAGTCGCCCTGCTGCACGGCGGCCTGCAAGGTATTGACCACGTCCGGGTTGTAGGCGTGGTATTCGCCACCGTGGACGAATTTCAGCAAGCCACCCTGCTGGATCGGCTTGCGCGGACTCCAGGCTTCGGCGGCCAGGGCTTTCTGTTCGGCTTCGATGTCGACGAAGCGCGCGCCCTTGATGCGGCTTGGCACGCCACGGAAGCTCAGCTCGCAGACTTCTTCGGACAGGCCGATGGCCTCGAACAATTGCGCGCCACGGTACGAGGCGATGGTCGAGATCCCCATCTTCGAAAGGATCTTGAGCAGGCCCTTGGTGATGCCCTTGCGGTAGTTCTTGAACACCTCGTAGAGGTCGCCCAGCACTTCACCGGTACGGATCAGGTCGCCCAGCACTTCATAGGCCAGGAACGGATAGACCGCCGAGGCGCCGAAGCCGATCAGCACCGCGAAGTGATGCGGATCGCGAGCCGTGGCGGTTTCCACCAGGATGTTCGAATCGCAGCGCAGGCCCTTTTCGGTCAGGCGATGGTGCACCGCGCCGGTGGCCAGCGAGGCGTGGATCGGCAGCTTGCCCGGCGCGATGTGGCGGTCGCTCAGCACGATCTGGGTGCGACCGGCGCGCGCGGCTTCTTCAGCCTGATCGGCCACGTTGCGGATCGCCGCTTCCAGACCGACGCTTTCGTCGTAGTTCAGGTCGATGACCTGGCGCTCGAAGCCCGGGCGATCGAGGTTGGTCAGCGAGCGCCACTTGGCCGGGGAAATGACCGGCGAGCTGAGGATCACGCGCGAGGCGTGTTCCGGCGACTCCTGGAAGATGTTGCGTTCTGCGCCGAGGCAGATTTCCAGCGACATCACGATCGCTTCGCGCAGCGGGTCGATCGGCGGGTTGGTGACCTGCGCGAACTGCTGGCGGAAATAGTCGTACGGCGTGCGCACGCGCTGCGATAGCACGGCCATCGGTGTGTCGTCGCCCATGGAGCCGACCGCTTCGTAGCCTTGCTCGCCCAACGGACGCAACACTTGGTCACGCTCTTCGAACGTCACCTGGTACATCTTCATGTACTGCTTGAGCTGATCGACGTCGTAGAAAGCCGAACCGTGATCGTTGTCTTCCATGGTCGCCTGGATGCGCAGGGCATTCTTGCGCAGCCATTGCTTGTACGGATGACGGGACTTGAGACGGTTGTCGATGGCGTCTGTGTCGAGGATCTGGCCGGTTTCGGTGTCCACGGCAAAGATCTGGCCCGGGCCTACGCGGCCCTTGGCGATGACGTCTTCGGGCTGGTAGTTCCAGACGCCGATTTCCGAGGCCAGGGTGATGAAGCCGTTGGTGGTGGTGACCCAACGTGCCGGACGCAGGCCGTTACGGTCGAGCAGGCACACCGCGTAGCGACCGTCGGTCATGACGATACCGGCCGGGCCGTCCCACGGCTCCATGTGCATGGAGTTGTATTCGTAGAAGGCGCGCAGGTCCGGGTCCATGGTCTCGACGTTTTGCCACGCTGGCGGCACCAGCATGCGCACGCCACGGAACAGGTCGATGCCGCCGGTCACCATCAGCTCGAGCATATTGTCCATGCTCGAGGAGTCCGAACCCACGCGGTTGACCAGCGGGCCAAGCTCTTCCAGGTCCGGCATCAAGTCGTTGGCGAACTTGGTGCGACGAGCCACGGCCCAGTTGCGGTTGCCGGTGATGGTGTTGATCTCGCCGTTGTGAGCGAGGAAGCGGAATGGCTGGGCCAGCGGCCATTTCGGCAGGGTGTTGGTGGAGAAGCGCTGGTGGAACACGCAGATCGCGGTCTTCAGGCGCTCGTCGCTCAGGTCCGGATAAAAGGCGGTGAGGTCCGCCGGCATCATCAGGCCTTTATAAATGATGGTCTTGTGGGAAAAGCTGCAGATGTAGTGATCGGTGTCGGCAGCGTTGGCCACGGACGAGCGACGACGCGAGCTGAACAGCTTGATCGACATCTCTTGGTCGCTCAGACCTTCGCCGGCAATAAATACTTGCTCGATCAGGGGCAGGCGCTCAAGGGCCAGGCGGCCGAGGACGCTGGTGTCGATCGGCACTTTGCGCCAGCCGACCAATTGCAGGCCGGCGGCCAGGATCTCGCGATTCATGTTTTCGCGAGCGGCTTGGGCCTTTACCGGGTCCTGATTGAAAAACACCATGCCCACGGCGTATTGCTTGGGCAGGGTCACGCCAAACGTTTCCTGGGCTACGGCACGCAGGAACTCGTCGGGTTTTTGAATCAGCAAGCCACAACCGTCACCGGTCTTGCCGTCGGCGTTGATCCCACCACGGTGGGTCATGCAGGTCAGGGCCTCAATGGCCGTTTGCAAAAGGGTATGACTGGGCTCGCCCTGCATATGGGCTATCAGGCCAAAACCGCAGTTATCCTTGAATTCATCTGGTTGGTACAGACCTGCTTTCATAGACACTTTCTCACCAGGCTGCCTCTTATCGAGGCAAATTTCTTTTCAATTCAGCCAGTTGCGTGCCGCGCCGAACGTACGCCAGCTTTGCGGGGGCAAAAGGGAGGTCATTGTACACACCGTCACAGAGGCTCACAAATTTGACGACGAACTGTCGCAAATCCATGTCGCATTTGTGAAAGGTTTAAAGCTATATGCTGTGCTAGTCAAAACTTTTTTGGGTTCGACCGCTACGACTCAAACGCTACTGTGACGCAGACACCACAAGGCGCGCGGCCTGAAAGGTCGCTCGCCGTTGCGGAAATTTTGAGGTTGCCGGGAGAGGCGGCCTGGGTAAGGCCGCCGAATCATCAGCGAGTTGCTGCCAGTTCCTGTTGGACGCTGGCGACAGTGCGAGGCCAAGGTTTACCAGCCTGAACCTTCGCTGGCAAGGCCTTGATGGCGGAAACGGCTGCGTCACGGTTGGCAAAGCTGCCGTAGGTGATGACGTAAAGCGGCTTGCCGTTGAGCACTTTCTTGAAATAACGGTACTCGCCGCCCTGCTCCTTGACGAAACTCTGCGCAGCAGTTTCGGAGCTGGTGCCGAGGATCTGCACCACGTAGTTGCCCGGCGCCTGGCCGGCATACCAGCTACCGCCCGCGGCCTTGGCCGGGGTGGCGGCAGGCTTGGCCGCTGGGGCCGGCTTGGTGGCAGGCGCTGGAACCGGAGCAGGCTTGGCGGTCGCCAACTGGGTCGGCGCCGGAGTCGGCTTGGCGGGAGCTGGGGTCGGCGCCGGACCGGCAGGCACACCGGGAGGTGGCGCGGTGGTGGTCACGGTAGGTGGTACGTCGCTGGTGTCTTCGATCGGCGGCGGTGCGCCGTCGTCGCCTTCGGTAATTCCGCCAGCCGCTTCAGCCAGGGGACCGCGCATGACCGGCTGTGACTGCCCGACCAGCGGCAGCGGCATTGGCTGCGTGTTGCCGGCAAATTCCACCGCCGGGGCGCCGGCACCTGCGTTGGGTTGCGGCGTGCCCTGACCGAGAGGCAGCTGTGCCTGTTCGTTGGCTGGTGCGCCGGTGGTGGGTGCCTTGTTGCGACCTGGCATCAGCCAGGCGGCAGCGACCGCGACCACGACCACGGCGGAAATCGCCAATACGTGTTTCTTCGGCATGTTGAACCCCATACTTGGACGCTTCACCGCTGAGCGGCTGGCGATCATGATTTCGATCAGAGCATCTCGAGCCACCTGGTTGATGTTGCCAGGCCAGCCGTCGGAGCTTTCGTGAATCTCAGAGATCTGATCCGCGGTGAAAAGTTCGATACCCCGGCCCGCACCCTCAAGACGCTGCGCCAGGTATTCGCGTGTTTCTTCCTCGGTGTAGGGCGCCAGTTCGATGACGTGGAAACGCTCTTCCTCAAGTTCCAGTTGGTCTAGAACTGCGATCAACGACGACTCGCCAAACAGGAACACGTGAGGGCGTCCTTCCGGTGCACCGGCGGCGAGGGCCAGCAAGGCTTCCAAGGCCGATTCGTCGAGTTGTTCGGCATCATCCACCAGGAGATAGACTTCCTGACCGGTCAGCGCCAATTGCACGATCTGGTCGAGAATTGCGCCAATCTCCGCCTGGGCGACATTCAGCGCCTGGGCCACTTGACGCAACACACCCGCCGCATCGCCCGCGCCACGGGCCGACACCACCACGCTTTGCACCGACTGCTTGTTGGTACTGGCCACCAGCGCCTGGCGCAGCAACGTCTTGCCGCTGCCCTGGGGCCCGGTGACGACCAACAGCAACTGGCTGTAGCGCGCCAAGTGGTGCAATTGGCCCAGCACCGGCTTGCGTTGGGCCGGGAAGAACTTGAAGCCTGGGACCCGAGGAGCAAATGGGTCATGACTTAACTGGAAGTGGCCGAGGAAAGCCTCGTCGGCATGCAAACTAGTCATCGAAATCTTCTTAACCTTTAAGCTGAGCCAGGGCGCGGTAGTCCGCTCCCAGCGTGGCCTGTAGAACCTCTTTCGGATAATCGTCGGTCACCACCGCTTCGCCCATGTGGCGCAGCAGCACCAGACGCAGACGACCGTCGATCACTTTTTTGTCGATTGCCATGTGTTCAAGGAAATCCGCCTCGGTCATTTCTTCGGGCGGAACGACCGGCAGCCCGGCGCGCTGGAACAGGCGAATCCCACGATCACGCTCCTGCTCGCTGATCCAGCCCAGGCGCGCAGACATCTCCAGGGCCATGACCGTCCCCGCGGCAACGGCCTCGCCATGCAGCCAGACGCCATAACCCATATGGGTTTCGATGGCGTGGCCGAAGGTGTGGCCCAGGTTGAGCGTGGCACGCACGCCCGACTCGCGCTCATCGGCGCCAACCACGGCAGCCTTAGCTGCGCAGGAACGCTCGATGGCGTAGGTGAGCGCCGTTTGATCCAGCGCACGCAGGCGATCTACGTTGTCTTCGAGCCAACCCAGGAATGGCTCGTCGCAGATCAGCCCGTACTTGATGACTTCCGCCAACCCGGCAGACAGCTCGCGCGCCGGCAAGGACTTGAGCGTAGCGGTGTCGATCAGCACCACGTTGGGCTGATAGAACGCACCCACCATGTTCTTGCCCAGCGGATGGTTGATCCCGGTCTTGCCTCCGACCGACGAGTCGACTTGGGAAAGCAGCGTGGTTGGAATCTGGATGAAATCCACACCGCGCTGATAACACGCCGCGGCAAAACCTGCCATGTCACCGATCACGCCGCCGCCCAGGGCGACCACGGTGGTGCGGCGATCATGCCGCGCGGTCAGCAGCCCGTCGAAAATCAACTGCAGGGTTTCCCAGGTCTTGAAGGCCTCACCGTCAGGCAACACGACGGAAATGACCGAATAAGCCGACAGGCTGCGAGTCAGGCGTTCCAGATACAAAGGGGCGACGGTTTCATTGGTGATAATTGCCACTTGCCGCCCAGCGATGTGCGGCGCCAGCAGTTCTGGCTGGTCCAGCAAGCCTTCGCCAATGTGAATCGGGTAGCTGCGCTCGCCCAGATCGACCTTAAGTGTCTGCATGTGTCCCCACAGTGAAGATGAAATCAGGCGTCCTGCCTGCAATTAACGAAAGTCCGTGGTGCCTGCCATGACGCCAGTTAATGGCCATCCGCCACGCCACAGTCGGGCTTGGACGGGATGCCGAGGATAGCGCATTTCGCGCGGCGCATTAACGGGGGGGCAGTTGTTGCAGGCGCTCCAGAATTTCCAGCACCACCATCCGCGGCGGACGCTCATCGGTTTCGATGACCAGATCGGCTATTTCCCGATACAGCGGGTCACGCACCTCCAGCAGGTCCCGCAGGGTCCTGGCCGGGTCGGCGGTACGCAACAGCGGGCGGTTGCGATCACGGGCGGTGCGGCCGACCTGCTGTTCGACGGATGCATGCAGATAGACCACCCGTCCGCCGGCATGCAGCGCCCGACGATTGGCTTCGCGCATCACCGCGCCGCCGCCGGTGGCCAGCACCACACCCTCGAAACCACACAGCTCGGCGATCATCGCCTGCTCGCGGTCGCGAAAGCCCGGCTCGCCTTCCTTATCGAAGATCCACGGGATATTGGCACCCGTGCGCAATTCAATTTCCTTGTCGGAATCTTTGAATGGCAGGCGCAGCTCTTTGGCCAGCAGACGACCGATGGTGCTTTTTCCAGCCCCCATCGGTCCAACAAGAATCAAATTTCGCACAGAATCAACGACTCACAGCAATCGCCTGGTTGTTCATGATACGCGGAGTGAGAAACACCAGCAGCTCGGATTTTTTCTCCGAAACCACATCACGCCGGAAAAGGCGGCCAAGATACGGCACATCGCCAAGAAATGGCACCTTATCTACGACCTTGCTCTGAGTATTTGAGAAAACCCCGCCAATCACAATGGTCTCGCCATCATTGACCAGGACCTTGGCGTTGACTTCGTTTTTCTTGATCGGCGGCACATCCTGCACCATGTTCAAGTAGTCCGGCTCATCCTTGGTGACCTTGACCTCCATGATGATGCGGTTGTCCGGAGTGATTTGCGGGGTCACCTCCAGCGACAGCGCGGCTTCCTTGAACGACACCGAGGTGGCGCCGCTGGAGCTGGCTTCCTGGTAGGGAATTTCGGTGCCCTTGAGGATTTTCGCGGTCTCCTTGTCGGAGGTCACCACTTTGGGCTGGGAGACGATTTCCCCATTGCCGGTCTTTTCCATGGCCGTCAGCTCCAGATCCAGCAGCACGTTGTCGGTGATGAACGCGATACCGATTCCCGACGTATTGCCTGACGCGCCCAGGTCGACGAACGGCTGGTTGGTGCTGGTGCTGCCCGGCGTGCCAATGGTGGTGGAGTCCCCGGTGGAGACGCCGGACGAATTCCAGTTGCCCTTGTTCTGGATCGAGCCGCCCCAACGCACGCCCAGGCTTTTGTCGTAATCGACGTTGGCCTCGACGATTCGCGCCTCGATCATCACCTGGCGCACCGGGATATCCAGTTGCGCCACGATCCGGCGCAGCTCGTCGAGTCGGTCCTGGGTCTGGTAGGCAATAATGTTGTTGGTCCGCTCATCGACCGTGATCGTGCCCCGCTCGTCCGCCTTCGCCTCGGCACTGGTGACCGACTGGAACAGCTTGGCAATGTCGGCCGCCTTCGCATAGTTGACCTGCAACAGCTCGCGCCGCAGCGGCGCCAGGTCGGCAATCTGCTTCTGGGATTCCAGCTCCTGGCGCTCGCGTGCCGCAATCTCATCCGCCGGCGCCACCAGCAGCACATTTCCAACCATGCGCTTGTCCAGCCCCTTGGTCTTGAGCACAAGGTCCAACGCTTGGTCCCAAGGTACGTTCTGCAAGCGCAGTGTGATCCCGCCCTGCACCGTGTCGCTGGCCACCAGGTTCAGATTGGTGAAGTCGGCGATCAACTGCAGCACCGAGCGCACTTCAATGTCCTGGAAGTTGAGGGACAACTTTTCGCCGTTATAGGCGGCACGATCGGTGTTGCGTTTTTGCAGGTCCTCGACGCTCATTGGCCGGACACTGACGGTCAGCTTGTTGTCGGTCTGGTAGGTCGAATAGTCGAACGTGCCGCTGGGCTCGATGCTGATGGTGGCGCGATCGGCGCCAGCGCTGGCATTGACGAATTGCACCGGGGTGGCGAAGTCCTTGACGTCCAGGCGCACCCGTAACGGTTCGGGCAATTGCGTCCTGGCAAAATTGAGGATGATCTTGCCTTCGCGCTCCTGGATGTCGGGAGCGATGGAAGGGTCCGACAGGTCGATCACTACATTGCCTTCACCCTGGGTGCCACGCTGGAAATCCACCCCCCTGATGGCTTTGCCCAGCGAGGCGCTGGGCCTGGCGGGCGCAGGGCTGGCGATTGCCGGGCGCGGGGGCTGCGTGGAGGTCCTGGCAGCCGCGCCCTTGCCGACCACCACGAACAGGTTGTTACCCTCGATTCGCGTGTCATAAGGCGCCAATTGCGTAAGGCCGATGATCAACCGGGTTCGCTCACCCGCCTCTACCACCGTGGCGCTGCGCGCGTTGCCTGCGCCAAGGTCACGGCTCTTGCTGGTTAATTGACTGGTCACGCCGGGCAGGTCCAGCGCGATACGGGCCGGTTGTTCGGTGGTATAGCCTCGCGGCGTCGGTGGTGGCCCGTCGAAGGCAAGCTTCAGCTCGATACGGTCACCCGGCAACGTCGCGACATCGAGCGTCTTCAGGCTGGCCCCATGAACCGTCGGCGACAGCAGCGCTATCCATAGCGAAATACCGAGGGCTGGAAAAATCCTGTTCATTGTTCGAATTCCACTATGAATGCTCTTTCAAAGGAATGGTCCGAGGCCGCTCCAGCCAGGCACCTTCGCCGTCAGGAACGATTTCGACCACATCGACCTGGGTGGCGCTGATGGCGACGATCCGTCCGTCGTTGCGCCCCAGATAGTCTCCGACCTTCAACCGATGCACCCCACCCGCGCCGCGCAAGAGCGCAAAGGAGCCACTGGCATTGGAGATCGTCCCGACCATTTCAAACTGTTCGATGTTGAAGCCTTCCAGGTATTGCTTGGCTCGATTGGGGTCGGGCCGCACGTTGCGCGAGCCCTGTTGCCGGCCGGCCTGGTCCACGCGCACCTGCTGGGAGAATGGGCTACGCAGATTGGCGGCGCTGTAGGTAAAGGTTTCGTTAGGCCTGAAGGTCGGCGTGGGTTCTATCTTGCCGGGCGGGCGCAGGCGTACCTCGTTCATATAGGCGTCCAGGTCGCTGAAGCCGTCGCCGTTGTTGCAACCAGCCAACGCGAGTAACCCGGCCAGCAGGCTGATGCGACAGGTCGCCCTCATGGCTGGGCCTCCTGCTCGTTGTACCGGTAGGTCTTGGCCTGGATGCTCATGCGCAGCTTCGCCCCTGCTTCGGGCTCCATCGGTGCGATTTCGAAATCGTGCAGGGTGACGATCCGGGGCAACCCGGCCACACCGCTGACGAAAGTCGCCAGGTCATGGTAGCCGCCCGTCACGGTGATCTGGATCGGCAACTCGATGTAGAACGGCTGGGTGACTTCCGGCAACAGCTTGATTTCCTCGAACTCCAGGCCGCTGCCCAGGCCCGTGCGGGTGATGTCCTCCAGCAGGCCCGGCACCTCGGTGTCACTGGGCAATTGCCGCAACAGCACGCCGAAGGAGGTCTCCATCTGCTTCATCTGTTCGGTGTAGCGCTCCAGGTTCGCCGCCATGTGGGCCTTGCCCGCAAATTGCGCCTTAAGCGTATTTTCTTCCTCGCGCACCTGCTGCAGCTGGGTTTGCAGGTCGCTCAAAGCAAAGTTATAGCCCAGTCCCAGCACCAGGATGACCAACAGGATGCCGGCCAGCCACTTGACCGCCATGGGCCACGAACCGACGTTGTTGGTATCCAGGTCACTGATATCGATCTTGCGCAGCGCGTCCAGCCACTCCCCCGGCTTCATTGGGCGCCCTCCGCATCGGCCGGGCGGGTCTGGCGAACCGTCAGTTGGAAAACGTTCGCCTGGTCAAGCTGGCCTGCCGTGGTGGCCTTGACTTCCGCCAGGCTGGGCGCGTCGAACAGGTCCGATGAGTCCAGGTTGCGCATCAGGTCCGAGACGCGGTTGTTGGACTGCGCCGCGCCCTTGATGGAGAGCGTGCCCTCCTCCATCTTTACCTCGGTGAAATACACGCCGTCCGGCAAGGTCCGCGCCAGCTGGTCGAAAATGCGTGCGCTGACCGGTCGGTTACCCTGCAAGTCCTGGATGATGCGCATGCGCTCCAGCAGTTGTTGCCGACGAGCCTTGAGCTCGCTGATCTGCTGGATGCGTTCGTCGAGTATCGCAATCTGCTCGGTGATGTGGCCATTACGTGCCGTTTGATAGTCGATGGCGCTGTTCAGGTACTGCACCGCAATCAGCGTCAGCCCTACCGCGCCGACCAGCGCCCCCACCAGCGCCAGTAAAAAGCGTTTGCGACGCTCTTCGCGCAGCTCTTCGCGCCAGGGTAGAAGGTTGATCCGCGCCATCAGTCGAAACTCCTGAGGGCCAGCCCGCAGGCGATCATCAGCGCCGGCGCGTCACTGGCCAGGGCGCCCGCATTGACCTTGCTGCTCAAGGCCATGTTGGTGAACGGGTTGGCCACCTGGGTCGGTGTGCCCAAGCGCTGTTCGATCAGCCGATCCAGGCCCGCAACCGACGCCGTGCCACCGGCCAGCAGAATGTGATCCACCGCGCTGTACTGGCCCGAAGCGAAGAAGAACTGCAAGGAGCGCGACACCTGCTGGACCAGCGCTTCGCGAAACGGTTGCAACACCTCGCTGAGATAGTCGTCCGGCAAGCCGCCCTGTTTTTTCGCCAGGCCGGCCTGCTCGGGGGTCAGGCCATAGCGGCGCTGGATTTCCTCGGTCAGTTGGCGGCCACCAAACAGTTGTTCCCGGGTATAAATGATGCGGCCATTGTGTAGCACGCTGAGCGTGGTCATCGTGGCACCGATGTCGATCACCGCCACGGTCAGGCGCTCCTGGGACGCGGCCAACTGCGTTGCGAGCAGGCCGAAGGCGCGCTCCAGCGCGTAGGCTTCCACGTCAACCACGCGAGCGGTCAGCCCGGCGAGCGCCAATGCGGCCTCGCGAACCTCGACGTTTTCCTTGCGACACGCCGCCAGCAGCACTTCGACCCGTTCGGCGCTGCGGGGCGATACACCCACCACTTCGAAATCGATCGCCACCTCATCCAGGGGATAAGGAATGTACTGGTCGGCTTCGATCTTGAGCTGGTTTTCCATGTCGTCGTCGGATAGCCCGGCGTCCATCTCGATGGTCTTGGTGATGACCGCCGACCCCGCAACGGCCACCGCCACGTTGCGCAAGGGCGTCTTGGCCTTGGCCAGCACCCGCGACAATGCCTGTCCCACACCTTCGAGCTCGGCAATGTTCTTTTCAACCACCGCGTTGGCAGGCAACGGTTCGACCGCATACGACTCGACGCGGTAACGGTCCCCCTGGCGACTCAATTCGAGCAGCTTCACCGACGTCGAGCTGATGTCGATCCCCAGAAGCGCATGGGCTTTTTTATTGAAGAGTCGTAGCACTACCAATTCCCTATGACTATCCGTGAGTTACGGACTCTCTAATATGCGTTGCGTTCAATCCCCCCGGTCCGATGGATGTCCGGATGGCGTTTGCGACGAAAAAAAATGCTTATAATGCCCAGCGTTTTTTTTCGCTTTGTTGCAAGCACGGGTCCTTCCCTGCACCTGGCGCCTTTTTCATTCTTTGCCTGGATATCCAAAAGCCTTGATACGTCTGCTGAAATTTTTCGGATGGTCCATCGTCGCCGTTTTCTGCGGACTGCTGCTGGGTCTGAGCGGTGCGTTTCTTTACCTTAGTCCGGGATTGCCGTCCGTGGAGGCGCTGAGAAGTATTCAGTTGCAGATTCCTTTGCGGGTGTACAGCAGCGACAACAAGTTGATCGCCGAATTTGGCGAAATGCGCCGCACGCCGATCCGTTTCGCCGACATTCCCCCCAATTTCATCAATGCGTTACTAAGTGCTGAAGACGACAACTTCGCCAATCACTATGGTGTCGATCCAGGCAGCCTGATGCGCGCGGCCAGCCAATTGATCAAGAGTGGTCATATCCAGTCGGGCGGCAGCACCATCACCATGCAGGTGGCCAAGAACTTCTTCTTGACCAGCGAGCGCAGCTTTTCGCGCAAGACCACCGAGATTCTCCTGGCCCTGCAAATCGAGCGGCAGCTGACCAAGGACGAAATCCTCGAGCTGTACGTGAACAAGATTTACCTGGGCAACCGCGCCTACGGCATCGAGGCGGCGGCGCAGGTGTATTACGGCAAATCGATTCGCGACGTCAGCCTGGCGCAGATGGCGATGATCGCCGGCCTGCCCAAGGCACCGTCGCGTTTCAACCCCCTGGCCAACCCGACACGAAGCAAAGAGCGCCGCGACTGGATCCTGGGGCGCATGTACAAGCTCGGAAAAATCAGCGAAGCCGACTACACCGCCGCGATCAACGAGCCGTTGAACGCCAGCTATCACGTGCCGACCCCTGAAGTGAATGCCCCGTACATCGCCGAAATGGCCCGGGCCGAGATGGTCGGGCGCTATGGCAGCGACGCCTACACCGAAGGTTTTCGCGTGACCACCACGATACCGAGCAATCTGCAGGAAATGGCCAATACCGCGCTGCATGAAGGCCTGATGACTTACGACCAGCGCCACGGCTACCGGGGTCCTGAATCGCGCCTGCCGGGCAAGACCAAGGAAGCCTGGGCCCTTGAACTGACCAAGCAACGCACCATCAGCAGCCTGGAACCGGCCATCGTCACCCAAGTGGACAAGGATGGCATCAAGGTGCTGACGCGCAATGGCGAATCGGAAGAGCACGTGGCCTGGGACACCATGAAATGGGCCCGCCAGTTCCTCAATACCAACAGCATGGGGGCCAATCCTCGCCAGCCCGCGGACGTTGCCCAGGTCGGCGATCTGATCCGGGTGCAGCGCCAGCCGGACAACTCCCTTAAATTCAGCCAGATCCCCGCCGCCCAAGGCGCGCTGGTGTCGCTGGATCCGCAGAACGGCGCCATCCGCTCCCTGGTGGGCGGCTTTGCCTTCGAGCAGAGCAACTACAACCGTGCGTTGCAGGCCAAGCGTCAACCAGGCTCGAGTTTCAAGCCGTTTGTCTACAGCGCCGCACTGGATAACGGCTACACCGCCGCCAGCCTGGTCAACGACGCGCCAATCGTGTTTGTCGACGAGTATCTGGACAAGGTATGGCGTCCGAAGAACGACACCAACACTTTCCTCGGGCCGATTCGCCTGCGCGAAGCCCTGTACAAGTCACGTAACCTGGTATCGATCCGCCTGTTGCAGGCGCTGGGCGTGGACCGCACCATCGACTACATCAGCAAGTTCGGCTTCAACAAGCAGGACCTGCCACGCAACCTGTCCCTGGCCCTCGGCACCGCAACCCTGACCCCGATGGAAATCGCCACCGGCTGGAGCACGTTCGCCAACGGCGGCTACAAGATCACCCCATACATCATCGACAAAATCGAAAGCCGCAATGGCGACACCCTGTTTGTCGCCAACCCGCCACGGGTGCCCTCCGGCGAAGAGGCCAGCGAGGGTGTCGCGGCGCCGTCCACCGAGACGTTCACGGTCAACCCGGTGGCAGGCGAAGCCACCACCGCCCCCGCCGTCCCCCAAGCGCCAGCCATCGCCGAACGCATTGTTGACGGCCGCACCACCTACATCCTCAACAGCATGCTGCAGGACGTCATCAAGCTCGGCACCGGTCGCCGCGCCCTGGCGCTGGGTCGTACCGACCTGGCAGGCAAGACCGGTACCACAAACGAATCCAAGGACGCCTGGTTCTCCGGCTACAACGCCGATTACGTCACCACCGTCTGGACCGGTTTCGACCAGCCCGAGAGCCTGGGTCGCCGCGAGTTTGGCGGCACCGTGGCGCTGCCGATCTGGATGACCTACATGGGCGCCGCCCTCAAGGACAAACCGCCCCACACCCAACC
This sequence comes from Pseudomonas sp. SWRI92, assembly GCF_014268685.1. Lineage (NCBI taxonomy): Bacteria > Pseudomonadati > Pseudomonadota > Gammaproteobacteria > Pseudomonadales > Pseudomonadaceae > Pseudomonas > Pseudomonas sp. SWRI92. Next base: position 27,168 of record NZ_JABWQY010000013.1, on the reverse strand, counting down.
GGAGCCGGAAGGCATCCTCAGCCTGCGGGTCGACCCGGTCAGCGGCCGTGCCGCTACGCCAGGCACTCCGGGGGCGTACTTCGAGCTGTTCAAGAGCGAAGACACGCCGCCGTCGGCCAACGAGCTGGGCAACGGTGTAGCACCAGGCAGCCCGCTGCCGGCGGATGAAGCGGCACCGATCGATTTGTTCTGACCGAGCCCAACCCAAAAGCCCAACCTTCGGAAGAAGCGCGGGGCTTTTTTATGCCGCGCAAGGACCCTGTGGCGAGGGGATTTATCCCCGCTGGGCTGCGCAGCAGCCCCAAATTCAGACAGCGCGGAACAATAGATGAACCGCGTCAGCCGGATTACGACTGCTGCGCAGCCGAGCGGGGATAAATCCCCTCGCCACAGGTCTTCGACTTGCCCAGCAAAGGATGTCCATCCATACAACCCGACAAAAAAAAGCCCCGACTCACAGGAGCCGGGGCTTTTCGTTGAAGCGTTACAACGGCTTAACCGTTAAACACGTCATCCACGCTCTTGAGCGGGTAGTTCTTCGGATACGGCAGGGTCGCCACACCGGTCTCGATCGCGGCCTTGGCCACGGCGTCGGAGATCAGGGTGATCAGGCGGGCGTCCATTGGTTTCGGAATGATGTACTCACGACCGAACTCCAGCTTGATGCCGCCGTAGGCGTCGCACACTTCCTGAGGCACCGGCAGCTTGGCCAGTTCGCGCAAGGCGTTGGCGGCTGCGACTTTCATCTCTTCGTTGATGCGCTTGGCGCGAACGTCCAGGGCACCACGGAAGATGAAGGGGAAGCCCAGGACGTTGTTGACCTGGTTCGGGTAGTCCGAACGGCCGGTGGCCATGATTACATCATTGCGGGTCGCGTGAGCCAGCTCCGGGGAGATTTCCGGGTCCGGGTTCGAGCAGGCGAACACGATCGGATTCGGCGCCATGCGCAGCAGGTTTTCCGGGCTCAGCAGGTTAGGACCCGACAGGCCAACAAAAACGTCGGCACCTTCCAGCGCGTCCGCCAGGGAGCGCTTGTCGGTCGCGTGGGCAAACACGGCCTTATACTGGTTCAGGTCGTCACGGCCGGAGTGGATCACGCCTGTACGGTCGACCATGAAGATGTTTTCGATCTTGGCACCCATGCTCACCAGCAATTTCATGCAGGAGATGGCCGCAGCGCCGGCGCCCAGGCAGACAATCTTGGCTTCCGGCAGGGTCTTGCCAGCGATTTCCAGGGCGTTGATCATGCCGGCCGCGGTGACGATTGCGGTACCGTGCTGGTCGTCGTGGAAAACCGGAATGTCGCACTGTTCGATCAGGGCGCGCTCGATCTCAAAGCACTCTGGTGCCTTGATGTCTTCCAGGTTGATACCACCGAAGGTGATGGAGATACGCTTGACGGTGTCGATGAAGGCTTGTGGGCTTTCGGAGTCGACTTCGATGTCGAACACGTCGATGCCAGCAAAGCGCTTGAACAGCACGCCCTTGCCTTCCATCACAGGCTTGGAGGCCAATGGGCCGAGGTTGCCCAGGCCAAGAATCGCGGTGCCATCGGAAATGACTGCAACCAGGTTGCCCTTGCCGGTGTATTTGTAGGCCAGTTCAGGGTCGCGAGCGATTTCGCGTACTGGTTCGGCTACGCCGGGGCTGTAGGCCAGCGACAGGTCGCGGGCAGTAGCGGTGGCCTTGGTGAGCTCGACACTCAGCTTTCCTGGACGAGGATTAGCGTGATATTCGAGAGCGGCAGTTTTCAGATCAGACATGTGGGCATTCCGCTTTTTACTGTGTTGGACAGACGGACCGCCGAGGATACGCGCCTCGCAAAGTCCCTACAAGACTGACCAGTCACTGCTGTCAAGCGCCCTGCCCTACGACTTTGGGCCAAGAGCTACGAAACACAAGGGATTGATGCATACAATCCAAGGCAAAAATGTCCACAATTATTTTTCTCAGCGTAACGCCCGCAGCATCGCAGGATCAGTCAACGGCAGCATCCATCGCGCCTGCCCAGGCTTGGCCGCGCCACGTCGGGCGCGATCAACGACCCAACCGCGCGCCTCGATTTTCCGACCTTCCAGACGCTTGAGCTTCGAGGCATCGAAATTTCGCTGCATGCCTGGGGCGATGTGCAGGACAACCGATCCCTCCAATTGAATCCAGATACCGCCGCGATTGCGCTGCACGCTGGCTACACGCCCACTGGTGAGTACGAAACCAGGTGCGCTGACCCGCTCCGCTCGCACCACCGGGGACTGCTTCCACAGGCCCAGCCCGGCTTGCCGTGCCTGGCGCTCCGCCGCCTGCTGGCACTCGACCAGATCGACGTTCGGCGCAACCGCAACCAGGAAACCCAATCCCTCGGCAATCAACTGTTCTTCCAGGTTCCGGCCCTGACGATCATAGACGTGGGCCAGCGTGCGCCCGTAGTCGTCCCGGTCGTCCTTGCCGGGCAACACCCTGACACGACCAGCACTGGCAGCCACCAAGGCCTCGAGTCGCTGGCGCGCCGCCACGGCGTACGGCTCATCGGCACGTCCGCGCTTGCCCAGCTCCGGGCTGTTGAGGCCAATCATGCGGATACGACGGCCATCCTCAAGGTACAAGGTGTCGCCGTCCACCACGCGCTGCACCTGCACCTCAGGCACGCTGGCCTGCAAGGGACAAGACGCCTGGGCACCGCAGAGCCAAATTGCAGACACAAAAAAGGCGCCCGCAAGGGACGCCTTTTTCATCAGTCTGGACCAGTCGAGACGACCATCCAAAATGATCAGCCTCAGGCTTTTGGAGTAACTTTGCCGAAAGCACCGAAACGATCCGCAAACCTCTGAACGCGGCCGCCGGTATCCAGAGTTTTTTGCTTACCGGTGTAGAACGGGTGGCATTCGTTGCAAACGTCGATCGACAGGGCTTTGCCGTAGGTCGAACGCGTTTCGAACTTGTTGCCGCAGCTGCAGGTTACAGCAATGGCTGGGTAGTCCGGATGGATATCGGTTTTCATGGTGTTTTCCTCAGGCTAGCGTGCCGCCACCCAACACTATTGTTGAATACCGCACGTAATTAGGCCGCGGATTCTACCAGACAACATTAATCACGCAAGCTACAACTTGTACCAACCGTCTGCTAGGCTCCCGGCCTTCTTCGCCGCTGCCTAATCGAGAATCCACCGCGTGCCCGACGCCATCCTGCGCCTCGCCCTGCCATCGCCTCTGCGCCGCTTGTTCGATTACCGTGCCCCGGCCGGGGTGACGCGCGCCCAGTTGCAACCGGGCATGCGCCTGCGGGTGCCATTCGGCCGGCGGGAGATGATCGGCATCCTGGTGGAAGTCACCGATCACAGCGAAGTGCCGGTCGACAAGCTCAAGCCGGCGTTGGCCTTGCTTGATGCTACGCCGCCGCTGCCCGCGTCGTTGTTCAAGCTGTGCCTGTGGACCTCCCAGTACTATCAGCACAGCCTGGGCGACACCCTGAGCTGGGCCCTGCCGGTGCTGTTGCGCCAGGGCGAACCGGCCGAAGCGCGCCAGGAGCGATTCTGGTCGGCAGCGCCCGGTGCCGCGCTGGACGATCCGCGTATTGCCCGCGCGCCGCGCCAGCGCGAGGCCCTGGCGACGCTGGCCCAGCATCCCCACGGCGTGGCGCATCAGCTACTGAGCAAGTTGATGCTCAGTAAAGACAGTCTCGACCTGTTGTTGGCCAAAGGCCTGGTCCAGGTGGAAGTGCGCAAGCACGCCCCGGGCGCGCGTCATGAACATTGGCTGGCCCAGCCGGAACTGCCGCTCAACGCCGAACAGCGGGCCGCGTGCGAAGCGATTCGCGCGGGTTTCGATAGTTACCATGCCTTCCTGCTGGCGGGCGTGACCGGCAGCGGCAAGACCGAGGTCTACCTGCAACTGATTCGCGAGACCCTCGAAGCCGGCAAGCAAGCCCTGGTGCTGATCCCGGAAATCAACCTCGGGCCACAAACCCTGGCGCGCTTCGAGCAGCGGTTCAACGCACGGATCGCGCTGGTGCACTCGGCGGTCAACGACCGCGAGCGCCTGGAAGCCTGGCTCGCCGCCCGGGATGGCGAGGCCGACATCATTATCGGCACCCGCTCGGCCCTGTTCACGCCGATGAAAAACCCTGGCCTGATCATCATCGACGAAGAGCACGACGGCTCCTATAAACAGCAGGAAGGCCTGCGCTACCACGCCCGCGACCTGGCACTGGTGCGCGCCCGCCAAGAGAACATCCCGATTGTCCTCGGTTCGGCCACGCCCTCCCTGGAAAGCCTGCACAACGCCTACACCGGTCGCTACGGCCTGCTACGCCTGAACGAACGGGCCGGCGGCGCCAAGCAACCGCGCTTCCTGCGCCTGGACGTCAAGAGTCGTCCGCTGGACAGCGGCATTTCCGGACCGATGCAACAAGCCATCGGCCAGACCCTGGCCGCCGGGCAACAGGTCCTGGTGTTCCTCAACCGTCGGGGGTTCGCCCCGACCCTGCTCTGCCACGACTGCGGTTGGATGTCCGGTTGTGAACGCTGCGACGCGCGAATGACCGTGCATCAACGCTACGGCGAATTGCGCTGCCACCATTGCGGGCACGCCGAGCGCGTGCCGAGGCACTGTCCGCAGTGCGGGAAAGTGGATCTGCGCCCGGTGGGCGCCGGCACCGAGCGCGCCGAGGAACGGCTGGGCATCCTCTTCCCCGATTTCCCGGTGCTGCGGGTGGATCGCGACAGCACCTCGCGCAAAGACGCGATGAATCAGTTGTTCGCCACGATCCAGAAGGGCCAGCCATGCATTCTGGTGGGCACGCAGATGCTCGCCAAGGGGCATCACTTCCCCCGGGTGACGCTGGTGTCGATCCTCGATGCCGACGGCGGGCTGTTTTCCGGGGACTTCCGTGCCAGCGAACGCATGGCGCAGTTGATCGTCCAGGTGGCGGGCCGTGCCGGGCGAGCCGAGGAACCGGGCAAAGTGATTATCCAGACGCATTTGGCCGATCACCCGCTGTTGATCCAATTGACCGAGCAAGGTTACTTCGCTTTCGCCGAACAGGCCTTGAGCGAACGCCGCAGCGCCGGCCTGCCGCCCTTTGCCCACCTGGCGCTGTTGCGGGCCGAAGCCCACAAGCCGGGGCAGGCCGAAGGTTTCCTTGACGAGGCCTGCAGCGAGGCGGAGCGTTTGCTGGCGGAGCAGAGCCTCACCGGCATCGAACTCTTGGGCCCGGTCCCGGCTCCGATGGAGCGGCGGGCCGGGCGTTATCGCGCCCAGCTTCTGTTGCAAGCCAATGCCCGGGCGCCGCTGCATCGACTGTTGAGTGCCTGGTTGCTGGTGCTGGAGCAACTGCCCAGCGGGCGGGCAGTGCGCTGGTCGCTGGATGTGGACCCGGTGGATTTGTATTAGATGGCAATCGTCCGCGCGCGATGAAGCCAGAATAGTCATCACATGGACCCAACCGACCCGCTACAGTTGGCAAGCTCGTCCGCGCCACGGATAATGCCCAGTTTTTCCACCAGCGCATCGAAGCGCCGCCGCGCCTGCGGTTGAAAGAGAAGACCATGAAAGACACCATCCGCCAGCTCATTCAGCAAGCCATCACCCAACTCGTCACTGAAGGTGTGCTGCCAGAAGGCCTGTCGCCGGCAATTCAGGTCGAAAACACCCGCGACAAGACCCACGGCGACTTCGCCAGCAACATCGCGATGATGCTCGCCAAGCCGGCCGGCATGAAACCTCGCGACCTGGCGGAAAAAATCATCGCCGCGCTGCCGGCCGACGAGAACGTCAGCAAAGCTGACATTGCCGGCCCCGGTTTCATCAATTTTTTCCAGAACACCCAGGCCCTGGCTTCGCGCCTGGACGCGGCCCTGGCCGACGAGCGCCTCGGCGTGCGCAAGGCCGGCCCGTTGCAGCGCACCGTGGTTGACCTCTCGGCCCCCAACCTCGCCAAGGAAATGCACGTCGGCCACCTGCGTTCGACCATCATCGGCGACGGCGTAGCCCGGGTCCTGGAGTTTCTTGGCGACACCGTGATTCGCCAGAACCACGTTGGCGACTGGGGCACCCAGTTCGGCATGCTGATGGCCTATTTGCAGGAAAATCCGATCACCAGCGACGAGCTGTCGGACCTGGAGAATTTCTACCGCGCCGCCAAGCAACGCTTCGACGAATCCCCCGAGTTTGCCGACCGCGCCCGTGGCCTGGTGGTCAAGCTGCAGGCCGGCGATGCCGAGTGCCTGGCGCTGTGGACCAAGTTCAAGGACATCTCGCTGTCCCACTGCCAGAAAATCTACGAGCTGCTGAACGTCAAATTGACCATGGCCGACGTGATGGGCGAAAGCGCCTACAACGATGATCTGATCAACGTGGTCAACGATCTCAGGGCCAAGGGCATGCTGGTGGAAAGCAACGGCGCCCAGTGCGTGTTCCTCGACCAGTTCAAGACCGCCGATGGCGAGCCGCTGCCAGTGATCATCGTCAAGGCCGACGGCGGTTACCTCTACGCCACCACCGACCTGGCGGCCGTGCGCTACCGCAACGGTGTGCTCAAGGCCGATCGCGTGCTGTACTTCGTCGACCAGCGCCAGGCCCTGCACTTCCAGCAGGTGTTCGAAGTGGCGCGCCTGGCCGGCTTCGTGACCCATCCGATGGAGATGGAGCACATGGGCTTCGGCACCATGAACGGCGCCGACGGCCGTCCGTTCAAGACCCGCGACGGCGGCACGGTGAAGCTGATCGACCTGCTGACCGAAGCCCAGGACCGCGCCTACACCCTGGTCAAGGGAAAGAACCCGGAGCTGGCCGAGGACGAGCTGCGCAAGATCGCCAAGGTCGTCGGCATTGACGCGGTGAAATACGCTGACCTGTCCAAGCACCGCACCAGCGACTACAGCTTCAACTTCGACCTGATGCTCAATTTCGAAGGCAACACCGCGCCGTACCTGCTGTACGCCTACACCCGCGTGGCGGGCGTGTTCCGCAAGCTCGGCAAAGGCTTCGACGAAGTGGACGGCCAGATTGTGCTCGAAGCCCCGCAGGAGCAGGAGCTGGCGGCGAAACTGGCGCAGTTCGGCGAAGTGCTGAATAACGTCGCCGACAAGGGCACGCCGCACACTCTGTGCGCCTACCTGTACGACGTTGCCGGCCTGTTCTCCAGCTTCTACGAGAACTGCCCGATCCTGAATGCCGAAACTCCCACGCAGATGCAAAGCCGCCTGCGCCTCGCCGCGCTGACCGGGCGCACGCTCAAGCAAGGCCTGGAACTGCTGGGCCTGGAAACCCTGGAGCGCATGTAAGTTGGCCGCCAAGAAAAAACCTGCACCCAAGCGCGGCGCCAGTCGTTACCAGCCTCCAGCCAAACAGCCGATTCCGGGCTGGCTGTGGATGGCCATCGGCCTGACCGTTGGCGCTTTCATAGTGTTCCTGATGAAACTGGAGCCGGGCCAGGGCGATGACGTCAAGCGCGTCCGCCAGGAACAACAGAAAGCCACGCGCATCGCCGAGGCGAACAAGACCCCGCCGAGCCCGACGCAACCGGTGAAGCCGAAATACGACTTCTATACCTTGCTGCCGGAATCGGAAGTCATCGTGCCGCCAGACGCCGTGCCGGAGAAAACCCTGCCGACGCCGCAAGTGCCCACCACGCCGGTGACCCCGGCTGAAGCGGCGAAGATCGACACCGCCCGTGCCCAGGCGGCGCTGGCCGGCATCACGCCGCCACCGGCCCCTCCCGTGCAAAAGGCTGCGCCGGTGACGAAGTTCTTCCTGCAGGCCGGCTCGTTCCGCAAGGAAGCCGACGCCGACAAGGTCCGGGCGCAGATCATTTTGCTGGGCCAATCCGTGTCGGTGGAGTCCGGGACCGTGAAGGACGAAACCTGGTACCGGGTCTTGGTGGGGCCGTTCAGCAATCGCGAAGAATTGACCAAGGCGCAGAAACAACTGGCCGGCAGTGGGTTTAGCAACCTGCTGTTACAACAACGCCAGAGCCGCTGATCCAAACGACACCCCCCCTTGTGGCGAGGGGATTTATCGAAACGTCGCACCGCCCCGCTGGGGCGCGAAGCGGCCCTAAAACCTGCCGCCTCGGTGTGTCAGGGCCGAATACATCAAGCTTTTTGGGGCTGCTACGCAGCCCAGCGGGGATAAATCCCCTCGCCACAGGATCGCGGAACAATCACAGCGCACCACTCGTCCCCTCCCCCACCCCGCAGTTGAAAAACCCCACGCCACCCCCATATGAGTTTCATCCGGGCATTTTCGCCCCGCTGCGTGGAGACTCTTCCCTTGACCACCATCGTTTCAGTCCGCCGTCACGGCAAAGTCGTCATGGGCGGCGACGGCCAGGTTTCATTGGGCAACACCGTGATGAAAGGCAACGCGAAGAAAGTCCGCCGCCTGTACCACGGCCAGGTCATCGCCGGTTTCGCCGGAGCCACCGCCGACGCCTTCACCTTGTTCGAACGTTTCGAAGGCCAACTTGAGAAACACCAGGGCCACCTGGTCCGCGCCGCCGTCGAGTTAGCCAAGGAATGGCGCACCGACCGCTCCCTGAGCCGCCTCGAAGCCATGCTCGCGGTCGCCAACAAAGACGCCTCGCTGATCATCACCGGTAACGGCGACGTGGTTGAGCCCGAAGACGGCCTGATCGCCATGGGTTCCGGCGGCGCCTACGCCCAGGCTGCCGCCAGCGCGCTGTTGAAAAAGACCGACCTGTCGGCCCGCGAAATCGTCGAGACTGCCTTGGGCATTGCCGGCGACATCTGCGTGTTCACCAACCACACCCAAACCATTGAGGAGCAGGACCTCGCGGAATAAGCCCGTCCAGGCCCGAATTCCTGCTTGAGGACCCCAATATTATGTCCATGACTCCCCGCGAAATCGTCCACGAACTCAATCGCCACATCATCGGCCAGGACGATGCCAAGCGCGCCGTCGCCATCGCCCTGCGCAACCGCTGGCGCCGGATGCAGCTACCCGAAGAGCTGCGCGTCGAAGTGACCCCCAAGAACATCCTGATGATTGGCCCGACCGGCGTCGGTAAAACCGAGATCGCCCGTCGCCTGGCCAAGCTTGCCAATGCGCCGTTCATCAAGGTCGAAGCCACTAAGTTCACCGAAGTGGGCTACGTCGGGCGCGACGTCGAGTCGATCATTCGTGACTTGGCCGATGCCGCCATCAAGCTGCTGCGCGAGCAGGAAATCACCAAGGTCCGCCATCGCGCCGAAGACGCCGCCGAAGAGCGCATCCTCGACGCGCTGCTGCCGCCGGCGCGCATGGGCTTCAACGCCGACTCCGCCGCAACCCAGGACTCCAACACCCGCCAGCTGTTCCGCAAGCGCCTGCGCGAAGGCCAGCTGGACGACAAGGAAATCGAGATCGAAGTGGCCGAGATGGCTGGCGTCGACATTTCCGCGCCGCCGGGCATGGAAGAAATGACCAATCAGCTACAGAACCTGTTCGCCAACATGGGCAAGGGCAAGAAGAAAAGCCGCAAGCTCAAGGTCAAGGAAGCGCTGAAGCTGGTGCGTGACGAAGAGGCGGGTCGCCTGGTCAACGAAGAAGAATTGAAGGCCAAGGCGCTGGAAGCGGTGGAGCAGCACGGCATCGTATTCATCGACGAAATCGACAAGGTCGCCAAGCGCGGCAATGTCGGGGGCGCCGACGTGTCCCGTGAAGGTGTGCAACGCGACCTGCTGCCGCTGATCGAAGGCTGCACGGTCAACACCAAGCTGGGCATGGTCAAGACCGACCACATCCTGTTCATTGCCTCCGGTGCGTTTCACCTGAGCAAGCCGAGCGACCTGGTGCCCGAGCTGCAAGGCCGTTTGCCGATCCGTGTCGAACTCAAGGCGCTGTCGCCAGAAGATTTCGAACGCATCCTCAGCGAACCCCACGCGTCGCTGACCGAGCAGTATTGCGCGCTGCTCAAGACCGAAGGCCTGAACATCGAGTTCGCGCCCGAGGGCATCAAGCGCTTGGCGCAGATCGCCTGGCAGGTCAACGAGAAGACCGAGAACATCGGTGCCCGTCGCCTGCACACGCTGCTTGAGCGCCTGCTCGAGGAAGTCTCGTTCAGTGCCGGCGACCTGGCTAGCGCCCACAATGAGGCGCCGATCATCATCGACGCCGAATACGTCAACAGCCACCTGGGCGAACTGGCTGAGAACGAAGATCTGTCGCGGTATATCCTGTAAGCCACATAAGCGGGCTTCTGTGACGAGGGGGATTTATCCCCTCGCCACAAGCTTCAAGAGAGCGACGCCTCATGACCAAATTCCCCACCGCCATCAACCTGCACAAAGCCTCCAAGACCCTGACGCTGAAATACGCGCCGGACGAGGAGTACCACTTGCCCGCGGAATTCCTGCGGGTGCATTCGCCTTCCGCCGAGGTCCAGGGCCACGGCAAACCCATCTTGCAATACGGCAAGCTCGGCGTCGGCCTGACCAAGGTTGAACCGGCCGGTCAGTACGCACTGAAATTGACCTTCGACGACGGCCACGACAGCGGATTGTTCACGTGGGACTACCTGTACCAATTGGCGCTGCGCCAAGAGGACCTGTGGAACGATTATCTCGCCGAGCTCAAGGCCGCCGGAAAAACCCGCGATCCGAACGAATCCGTGGTCAAGCTGATGCTCTAGCTCAAGGGCTGGCGCATTAGGGCGAATTTTCTAGACTCATCTGCTTGAATGCCCGCGCGGCAGCGTCAATGACTGGCCTGCTTGCGAAAAAAATTAAACTCGGGTAACCAATGGAGCTGGCAAGTTCCCTGCAAAGGAACCGGCGAGTTCCTGGCACACGTTTCCTCATTGCCCTCGATGCGGAATTAATGGTCACCCCGAGCAGCGTACCTGGTATTGGCCTTGCGGCTTCACGGCACGATCCCGGTACTCGTCTGAAGGACAATGGAGCGTCGTAGATGAGCAACAAGAACAACGATGAGTTGAAGTACCAAGCCTCGGAAAATACCCTGGGCTTGAATCCCGTCGTCGGCTTGCGCAGGAAAGACCTGCTGGCCTCTGCCCGGATGGTGCTGACCCAGACCATCAAACAACCGCTGCACAGCGTCAAGCACGTTGCCCATTTCGGCGCTGAGCTCAGGAAAGTCCTGTTTGGCAAATCCGAGTTGCAGCCCGCCGGTGACGATCGTCGTTTCAACGACCCGGCGTGGAGCCAGAACCCGCTTTACAGACGTTACCTGCAAACCTACCTGGCGTGGCGCAAGGAGCTGCATGCCTGGATAGACGACAGCAGCCTCTCGCCCCAAGACATCAGTCGAGGGCACTTCGTCATCAACTTGATGACCGAAGCCATGGCCCCGACCAATTCGGCGGCCAACCCGGCGGCGGTCAAGCGTTTCTTCGAAACCGGTGGCAAGAGCCTGCTCGATGGCCTTTCCCACCTGGCCAAGGACCTGGTGCACAACGGCGGCATGCCAAGCCAGGTCGATATGGGCGCGTTCGAAGTCGGCAAGAGCCTGGGCGTGACGGAAGGCGCCGTGGTCTTTCGCAATGACGTGCTGGAGCTTATCCAATACCGCCCCATCACCGAGCAGGTCCACGAACGACCGCTGCTGGTGGTCCCGCCGCAGATCAACAAGTTTTATGTCTTCGACCTGAGCCCGGACAAGAGCCTGGCGCGCTTCTGCCTGCGCAGCAACGTGCAGACCTTCATCGTTAGCTGGCGCAACCCCACCAAGGCGCAGCGCGAGTGGGGCCTGTCGACCTACATCGAGGCGCTCAAGGAAGCGGTGGATGTGGTCACGGCCATCACCGGCAGCAAAGACGTCAACATGCTGGGCGCCTGCTCAGGCGGCATCACCTGCACCGCGCTGCTTGGCCACTACGCCGCGCTGGGCGAGAAAAAGGTCAATGCCCTGACCTTGCTGGTAAGCGTGCTGGACACCACCCTGGACACCGACGTGGCGCTGTTCGTCGACGAGCAGACCCTGGAAGCCGCCAAGCGCCACTCGTATCAGGCCGGCGTGCTCGAAGGTCGCGACATGGCCAAGGTCTTTGCCTGGATGCGCCCCAACGACTTGATCTGGAACTACTGGGTCAACAATTACCTGCTGGGCAACGAGCCGCCGGTCTTCGACATCCTGTTCTGGAACAACGACACCACCAGGCTTCCAGCGGCGTTTCACGGTGACCTCATCGAGATGTTCAAGAACAACCCGCTGATCCGCCCCAACGCACTGGAAGTGTGCGGCACGCCAATCGACCTCAAGCAGGTCACTGCGGACATCTTTTCCCTGGCCGGTACCAACGACCACATCACCCCATGGAAGTCCTGCTACAAGTCGGCGCAACTGTTCGGCGGCAAGGTTGAATTCGTGCTGTCGAGCAGCGGTCATATCCAGAGCATCCTCAACCCGCCGGGCAATCCCAAGTCGCGCTACATGACCAGCGAAGACATGCCCGCCAAGGCCGAGGACTGGATGGAAAACTCCACCAAGCACACCGACTCCTGGTGGCTGCACTGGCAGGCGTGGCAGGCCGAGCGCTCGGGCAAGCTGAAAAAAGCACCGACCGCATTGGGCAACAAGACTTACGTGGCGGGTGAAGCGGCGCCCGGTACGTATGTGCACGAGCGGTGACCGATACACCTCGTCCGGTGCGGGCGTGAGCTTGCTCACGAAAACAAGCCGAGCGCCGACATCATGGTGTGAATGCGAGGCCCGTTCCCTTGAGGAACCGGGGAAAAAATGAAAGACAGCGACCCAACCCACAGGGCTTGAAGCATGCCGCAACCGTACATCTTCCGTACCGTCGATCTGGATGGCCAGACCTTGCGCACCGCGGTACGTCCCGGCAAGCCTCACTTGACGCCACTGCTGATCTTCAACGGCATCGGCGCCAACCTGGAGCTGGTGTTCCCGTTCATCGAGGCCCTGGACCCGGACCTGGAAGTGATTGCCTTCGATGTGCCTGGGGTCGGCGGCTCGTCGACACCGAGCCGGCCCTATCGCTTCCCTGGCCTGGCCAAGCTCACCGCGCGGATGCTCGATTATCTGGACTATGGGCAGGTCAACGTGATCGGCGTGTCCTGGGGCGGCGCCTTGGCCCAGCAGTTCGCCCATGATTATCCGGAACGCTGCAAGAAGCTGGTGCTCGCCGCTACGGCCGCCGGCGCGGTGATGGTGCCGGGCAAGCCGAAGGTGCTGTGGATGATGGCCAGCCCCCGGCGCTACGTTCAGCCGTCCCATGTAATGCGCATCGCCCCGTTGATCTACGGCGGCTCGTTTCGCCGCGATCCGAGCCTGGCGGCCCGTCACGCCGCCAAGGTTCGGTCGGCGGGCAAACTCGGTTATTACTGGCAGTTGTTTGCAGGCCTGGGCTGGACCAGCATCCACTGGCTGCACAAGATCCATCAGCCAACCCTGATCCTGGCCGGGGATGACGACCCGCTGATCCCATTGATCAACATGCGCATGCTGGCCTGGCGTATACCAAATTCACAGTTGCACATCATTGATGACGGCCATCTGTTCCTGATCACCCGGGCCGAGGCCGTGGCACCGATCATCATGAAGTTTCTGGAGGAAGAACGTCAGCGCGCGGTCATGCATCCGCATCCCGCGCCGCTGAGTGGCGGCTGACACCGCCGAGAGCGCCTGGCAGGAAGCCGGATCATGCAGCCACCCGAAACAGCGACTATGTTGTCTGGTTCGGTGCGTTTGTTTTTAGCCTGATGACGAAGGAGTTGACTCATGCGCGACAAACCGGCGAAGGGTTCCATGCCCGCCCCTGCCAGTTTCATCAATGCACAAAGCGCGGTCACCGGCCTGCGCGGCAGGGATCTGCTTGCCACCTTGCGCAACGTCGCCGTCCATGGCCTGCGCAATCCGGTGCACAGCGCCCGGCATGCATTGCGGCTGGGCGGTCAACTGGGGCGCGTGCTGCTGGGCGAAACGCTGCACCCCACCAACCCCAACGACAAGCGCTTCGTTGATCCCACCTGGCAGCACAACCCGTTCTATCGGCGCAGCCTCCAGGCGTACCTGAGCTGGCAAAAACAGGTCAGGAGCTGGATCGACGAAAGCGACATGAGCCCGGATGATCGCGCCCGTGCCCACTTTACTTTTTCGCTGCTCAACGACGCCGTATCGCCCTCCAATACCTTGCTCAACCCCGTGGCGATCAAGGAACTGTTCAACTCTGGCGGCACCAGCCTGATTCGCGGCATCAGCCACTTGGTGGATGACCTGCTGCATAACGATGGACTGCCCCGGCAGGTCACGCCCCAGGCCTTTGAAGTCGGCAAGACCCTCGCCACTACTCCCGGCGCGGTGGTGTTTCGCAACGAGATGCTGGAGCTGATCCAGTACAAGCCGATGAGCGAAAAGCAATACGCCAGGCCATTGTTGATCGTGCCGCCGCAGATCAACAAGTTCTACATTTTCGACCTGAGTCCTTCCAATAGCTTCGTCCAGTACGCCCTGAAAAACGGCTTGCAGGTGTTCATCATCAGCTGGCGCAATCCCGACGTGCGCCACCGCGAGTGGGGCTTGTCCAGTTACGTCGAGGCGACGGAGGAGGCGATGAATGCCTGCCGGGAGATCACCGGCGCGCGCGAGATCAACCTGATGGGCGCCTGCGCCGGAGGCATGACCATCGCCGCCTTGCAAGGTCACCTGCAGGCCAAGCGCCAACTGCGCCGGGTCGCCAGCGCCAGCTACCTGGTGAGCTTGCTGGACAGCGAGATCGAAAGCCCGGCCACGCTATTCATCGACGAACAGACCCTTGAGGCTGCCAAGCGCCGCTCTTACCAGAAAGGCATTCTCGAGGGTCGCGACATGGCCCGGGTGTTCGCCTGGATGCGTCCCAACGACCTGATCTGGACTTATTTCGTTAACAACTACCTGCTGGGCAAGGAGCCGCCGGCCTTCGATATCCTCTACTGGAACAACGACTGCACCCGACTTCCAGCCGCGTATCACGGCGACCTGCTGGATTTTTTCAAGCACAACCCGCTGACCCATCCCGGCGGCCTGGAAGTCTGCGGCACGCCTATAGACTTGCAGAAAGTCACGGTGGACAGCTTCAGCGTGGCCGGCATCAACGACCACATCACCCCTTGGGACGCGGTGTATCGCTCGACGCTGTTGCTGGGCGGCGAACGGCGCTTCGTGCTGTCCAACAGCGGCCATGTCCAAAGCATTCTCAACCCGCCCGGCAACCCCAAGGCCAACTACATCGAGAACCCGAAACTGAGCAGTGACCCTCGGGCCTGGTATTACGACGCCAAGCACATCGATGGCAGTTGGTGGCCCCAATGGCTGGGCTGGATCCAGGAACGCTCCGGTGCCCAGCGCGAAACGCAGATGGCCTTGGGCAACGTGAAATACCCACCCCTGGAAGCAGCGCCCGGAACCTATGTGCGCGTGCGCTGAGCGCCTCACTCCACGGTCGCGCTCCCGACCGTGGCACGACTTCATCACTAAGAAGACCGGATGAAAACCCGCGACCGCATCCTTGAATGTGCCCTGCAGTTATTCAACGAAAAGGGCGAGCCCAACGTCTCCACCATGGAAGTTGCCAATGAAATGGGTATTAGCCCTGGCAACCTCTACTACCACTTCCATGGAAAGGAACCACTGATACTGGGGCTGTTCGAGCGATTCCAGGCCGAGCTCGCGCCGCTGCTGGACCCACCGGCCGATGCGCAACTGGCGCCGGAGGATTACTGGCTGTTCCTGCATCTGATCGTAGAGCGCCTGGCTCAATATCGGTTTTTGTTCCAGGACCTGTCGAACCTGGCCGGGCGCCTGCCGAAACTGGCCAAGGGGATTCGCCAGTTGCTCAACGCGCTGAAGCGGACCCTGGCCTCACTGCTGGCGCAACTCAAGGCCCAGGGATTTCTGGTCAGCGATACACAGGCACTGGGGCAACTGGTGGAGCAGATCACCATGACCTTGCTGTTCTCGCTGGACTATCAACGGATCCTGGATCGCGAAGGCGAAGTTCGCCTGGTGGTCTACCAGGTCATGATGCTGGTGGCGCCGCACTTGCCGCCTGCGGTCAAGATCGCGACCGAACAGATGGCGCTGCGGTATCTGGAAGAGCACGATTGACGCCAGTGTGACGCTCCGCGCCCCAAACAGCGGAACGCAGAGCGTCCCTGGAGGCATTCCCACGCGGGAGCGTGGGAACGAGCGCCCGGCCTACATAAGCCGGGCGTTATTGCATGCCCTGGAAAATCAGGACTGACTGGTAGGCGTCAACGGAGCCGGCGCTGGAGTCGGGGTGGCCACCGGAGTCGGAGCCGAAGCGGAGTTCGCTGTGCTCGTCGGGGTTGCCGGTTTGGCGGTCGCGGTCGGCGCCTTCGGTGCGGCTGCTTTTGGCGCAGTCGCTTTTTTCACCGCTGGCTTTTTCGCCGCGGCGGGTTTGGCGGCCGGTTTCGCAGCGGCTTTTGCCGCAGGTTTGGCCGCAGCCGGTTTAGCTGCCGCAGTTTTAGCCGCTGGCTTGGCTGCTGCCTTTGCCGCGACGGGTTTGGCCGCCGCCTTGGCTGCTGGTTTGGCCGCTGCGGTTTTAGCCGCTGCCTTGGCCGCTGGCTTGGCCGCTGCTTTGGCCGCAGGTTTGGCGACGGTTTTTGCCGCTGCCTTGACCAGTGGCTTGGCTGCCGTCTTCGCCGCGGGTTTGGCCGCCGCCGTCTTGCTTGCAGTAGCCTTGGTCGCGACAGGCGTGACCTTGGCCCCGGTCAGTTTTTCGATCTGTTTGGTCAGGGTGTCGACCTTGCTGTGCAGTTCCTTGACTTCATTGCGGCTCGGCACGCCCAAGCGGGAAATCGCACTGTTCAGGCGCTTGTCGAAGGCACCCTCCAGCTCATCCCATTTACCCAGGGCTCGATCCTTCACGCCGCCGATTCTCGATTTCGCCGACTCGGCGGAGACCGTAGCCGCATCGACCTGTTTGCCGACCGCCGTCTTGGTGAGTTTTTCGGCCTTCTCGCCGTCCTTAACCAGGGACTCGAAGAGTTTGCTGCCGTCAGTGTCGATCTTCGAGTACACGCCTAAACCAGCAAGCCAGATTTTGCGGGAGTACTTTTCAATCTTCCCGGCCCACGAGCTGCCTTCTTTTTCGGTGATTTTCTTGCCAGCCATCCCGTTCTCCTTAATGTTTACGCGCGACACGTTCGAGCAATGCCGTTAGCTCATCGAGCTTAGCAGAGAGTGTCTCAACGTCATGTTTAGACGGAATGCCGATACGATTCAAGGCACTTGCAACACGCGCGTCGAACACCTTCTCGACTTTGTCGAGTTGGACTTCAACCCGGGCCTTGAAAGTGTTGACGTCGGTCTTGGCTTCAATCAGTTCGCTGTTGGCTGCTTGAAGTTTTCCGGCAATGTTCTTTTTGCCTTTTATTTCAACAACTTCACCAGCCTTGACCAACTCCTGGAAGTACTCGCTGCCTTCCTGGCCTACCTTGATATAGGCGCCCAGGCCAGCCAGCCAGATCTTGCGCGCATACGTTTTCACGTCGCTCAGCGTGGAAGATTCAATGTCGTTTTTTTTCTTCAAAATAACTTTGGCCATGGTGCACCTCACTCGAAGACAGGTGGGAGGAACTGCCCGTACAGGGTCGGACTCAGGCACAAAGTAGTGAGAATAATTAGAAAGGGCACCCTAACAAAACGGATAGACCCAATGGAATGACGCCCTGGTGGAAGCAGGCTCGCTTGCACCAGGGCTAGTCAGGCAATTGAATTCCATATCCCAATTTGCCATTGGGTTAAATCAAGCCAACGCCTTATCCAAGGCTTTTTCGATTTCCGTCTTGATCGTGCCGCTCATGGCAGACATCAACATGCCCAGTTCCACATCGACGCGGATCGAATCTTCGCCTACATGCACTTCGCCTTTGACCCCGGAGCGCTTGAGCTTCAGCGTGTCGCCCTCCCACTGGGGCTCCAGGCCATAGCTATCGGAAAGTTTCTGCGCCAACTTGTCAGCCTTTTCGCGGGCCGCTTCCTTGCCCAGGGCATGGGCACGCTCAACAGTAATACGGGCCATCTGATAACTCCTGCTTGATCGAGACTTGCCTGAACGTTCAGACCCTGCCTGCGTCAAAACGTCCTGGCCGTGGTTCATCTTACCTGCAGCCTTGCCAAGACAAAGCACTCCACCGGGATTAGAATGTCCCGCATTCTTTTTTGGTGACAGCGATATGACTGATCAGCGCAAAGGCAGCGATGCCGAACCCACCACTCACTTCGGCTTCAAGAACGTGCCGGAAAGCCAGAAGGCGGAAAAAGTCGCTGAGGTTTTCCACTCGGTAGCCGCCAAGTATGACCTGATGAACGACCTGCTCTCGGGCGGCATGCATCGCCTGTGGAAGCGCTTCGCGATCGAACTGTCGGGCGTGCGCACCGGCAATCGTGTACTGGACATCGCTGGCGGCACGGGTGACCTGACTAAAAAATTCTCCCACATCGTTGGCCCGACCGGCCATGTGGTGCTCGCCGACATCAACGAATCCATGCTCAAGGTCGGTCGTGACCGCTTGCTGGACCTGGGTGTGGCTGGCAACGTCGAGTTCGTCCAGGCCGATGCCGAGAAGCTGCCGTTCCCGGACAACCACTTCGACTGCGTCACCATCGCCTTCGGCCTGCGTAACGTCACCCATAAGGAAGACGCGCTGCGCTCCATGCTGCGCGTACTCAAGCCCGGTGGCCGGCTGCTGGTGCTGGAATTCTCCAAGCCGACCAACGCGCTGATGTCCAAGGCCTACGACGCCTACTCGTTCGCCTTCATGCCGCTGATGGGCAAGCTGATCACCAACGACGCGGAAAGCTATCGCTACCTGGCCGAATCGATCCGCATGCATCCAGACCAGGAAACGCTGAAGTCGATGATGGTCGAAGCCGGTTTCGACCGCGTGACCTACCACAACATGACCTCGGGCATCGTTGCCCTGCACCGCGGTATCAAGCCCTGATGCTGCTCACCGGCCTGCTCGCCGGCGTCGAACTCGGCATCAACCGGGTCCTGCGCCTGGACAGCACGGCGCCGATGCGCCTGGCGCACTTGAGTGGCAAGGTGATTGCCGTCGATTGTCGCAGCCCGGCGCTCAAGCTGTTTATCCTGCCCAGCGATGAAGGCCTGATGCTCGCCGCCCATTGGGAAGCCGAGGCAGACTGCACGCTCCGAGCCCCTGCGTCGAACCTGCTGGAGCTGGCGCTGAGCCAGAACAAGACCGCGGTGCTGCATGGCCCCGATGTCGAACTCGACGGCGATAGCGGTGTGCTGCTGGAGCTGGCAGCGATTCTCCAGGACCTTGAGCTGGACTGGGAATACGAGGTGTCCCGCTGGATCGGTCCGGTGGCCACCCAGTTGCTCAGCGGTCATCTGCGCAGCCGTACCCGCTGGTATCGCCAGGGCTTCGCCAGCCTGGGCCAGAATCTGAGTGAATACCTGGCCGAAGAATCGCGTACTCTCGTAGGCCAACGCGAAGCCCAGGCCCGTTTTGATGAACTGGACCAGATCAAGCTTGATCTGGAACGTCTCGAGGCGCGTTTCGAGCGCCTTTCCCGATCCCTTGAAACCAAGCGATAACGCATGAAGCTGCTTGCCGTCCGCCGTCTGTTGCGCATCCAGCGCGTCGTGATCCGCTACCGCCTCGATGACCTGCTGTTCGCCTTGCCGCTGCCCTGGTTTCTCCTGGCGCTGCGCTTGGTGTTGCCGTGGCGCTGGTTCCCACGCCGAACCCTGGAGTTGAGTCGCGGCGCACGCCTGCGCCTGGCCTTGCAGGACCTGGGCCCCATCTTCATCAAGTTCGGACAGATTCTCTCGACCCGTCGCGACCTGCTGCCCGAAGACATCGCCGACGAACTGATGCTGCTGCAAGACCGCGTACCGCCGTTCGACTCCAAGCTGTCGGTGGCGCTGATCGAAGAGCAACTGGGCAAGAAGATCAGCGAAGTCTTCAGCCGTTTCGATGTCGAGCCCCTGGCCTCGGCGTCGGTCGCCCAGGTTCACGCCGCGCAACTCAAGACGGGTGAGGAAGTGGTGGTCAAGGTGATTCGCCCGGGCCTCAAGCCGATCATCGCCCAGGACCTGGCCTGGCTGTTCATCCTTGCGCGCGCCGCCGAGCGGCTGTCGGCCGATGCGCGCCTGCTGCACCCGGTGGACGTGGTCCAGGACTACGAAAAAACCATCTTCGACGAACTCGACCTGCTGCGCGAAGCCGCCAACGCCAGCCAGTTGCGCCGTAACTTCGAAGGCTCGCCGCTGCTTTACGTCCCGCAAGTCTATTGGGACTGGTGCCGGCCGAAAGTGTTGGTGATGGAGCGCATCTACGGCATCCAGGTCACCGACCTCGCGACCCTGGCCGACCAGCGCACCGACATGAAACTGCTCGCCGAACGCGGCGTGGAGATTTTCTTCACCCAGGTGTTCCGCGACAGTTTCTTCCACGCCGACATGCACCCGGGCAACATCTTCGTCAGCACCGTGCAGCCGTGGAGTCCGCAATACATCGCCATCGACTGCGGCATCGTCGGCAGCCTCACCCCCGAGGACCAGGATTACCTGGCGCGCAATCTGTTCGCCTTCTTCAAGCGTGACTACCGCCGCGTTGCGCAGTTGCACATCGATTCTGGCTGGGTGCCGGCCGAGACCAAACTCAACGAGTTCGAAGCGGCGATCCGCACCGTGTGCGAACCGATCTTCGAAAAACCGTTAAAAGATATTTCCTTCGGCCAGGTCCTGATGCGCCTGTTCCAGACCGCGCGCCGCTTCAACATGGAAGTCCAGCCGCAACTGGTGCTCTTGCAAAAAACCCTGCTGAACATCGAAGGCCTCGGCCGCCAGCTCTACCCAGACCTGGATCTCTGGAACACCGCACAGCCGTTCCTCGAGCGCTGGATGCGCGAGCGGATGAGCCCGAAGACCTTGCTGGGCAACGTGCAGAGCCAGTTCGAGCAACTTCCGCACCTGGCCAACATGACCCGCGACCTGCTCGAGCGCATGTCCCAGCCCCACGCCCACGATCCTGCTCCACCGTGGAAACGCCGTCGGGACGACTGGTTCCTGCGCCTGCTCGGCGCAGCCCACCTGGGTGGCGGCGCGGTGCTCGCGGCCGGCGGCCCACTGAGCGAACTGGGTCATTGGCCCGCCGGCATCATGGTGGCCGTGGGTTTGTATCTGGTCGTTCGCCGATAGCCATCACCGGTTCTCGCTGGCACACTGTTTCAACGCTGGGCCCGCCGATTCGAAGTGCGCGGCCCATGGTCGGAGTCGAAGATGAAAAACTGGCAGGACGAGATCAAGTGGGACGCTGACGGACTGGTTCCGGCGATCGCCCAGGATCACAAGACCGGGCGCGTGCTGATGATGGCCTGGATGAATCGCGAAGCGCTGGCACTGACCGCCGCCGAGAACCGCGCCATCTATTGGTCACGCTCCCGTGGCAAACTGTGGCGCAAGGGCGAGGAGTCCGGGCACGTACAACACTTGCACGAGATGCGCCTGGATTGCGACGGCGACGTCATCATCCTGATGGTCGAACAGGTTGGCGAAATCGCCTGCCACACCGGCCGGCAGAGCTGCTTCTATCGCGTCTTCGAGAACGGCGACTGGAAAACCGTCGACCCGGTGCTCAAGGACCCGCATGCCATCTATCCAGGACATTCCCATGAGTGACACCCTGACCCGCCTGGCCCAGGTGCTGGAAGAGCGCAAAGGCGCCGCGGCCGACAGTTCCTATGTCGCCAGCCTGTACCACAAGGGCTTGAACAAGATTCTGGAAAAAGTCGGCGAAGAGTCGGTCGAGACCATCATCGCCGCCAAGGACGCCGCCATCAGCGGCGACTGCAGCGACGTGATCTACGAGACCGCCGACCTGTGGTTCCACAGCCTGGTCATGCTGGCCCAACTGGGGCAGCATCCGCAGGCCGTACTGGATGAACTGGACCGTCGCTTCGGTCTGTCCGGGCACGTCGAGAAAGCCTCGCGCCCGTCCGCCTGATCATTTTTTGAGGAGTAGCCACATGGGTATCTTTGACTGGAAACACTGGGTCGTCATTCTGGTTGTCGTGGTGCTGGTGTTCGGCACCAAGAAACTGAAAAACCTCGGCACCGATGTCGGCGAGTCGATCAAGGGCTTTCGCAAAGCCATGAACGATGACGAAAAACCGGCCGACACCACCGCCCAGGCTCAACCGGTACAGCCGGCCCAACCGGTGCATCCGCAGGCCGCCCAGCCTGTGAACGCACCGAATACCATCGACGTGCAGGCCCAGAAAGTCGAAGAGCCAACCCGCAAAGACTCGTGAGCACTGACTAATGTTTGGGATCAGCTTCACTGAACTGCTGCTCGTCGGCCTCGTCGCCCTGCTGGTACTGGGCCCCGAGCGCCTGCCGGGTGCTGCGCGCACCGCCGGTCTCTGGATCGGGCGCCTGAAGCGCAGCTTCAATGCGATCAAACAGGAAGTTGAACGTGAAATCGGTGCCGACGACATTCGTCGGCAACTGCACAACGAACACATCCTCTCGCTGGAGCAGGAAGCGCGGAAGATCTTCACACCGACCCAGCAGGAACCGACGCCGGTCCAGCCCGTCGCCGAGCCGACCATTGCTCCCCAGGCACCGGCTGTCGAAGCTGCGCCAGTGGCCGCTGAACCGGCAAAACCGGTTGAACCGGCAACCACGACGACTGTGACTCCCCACGATGCTACTTTGCCGCCGCGAGCCCCATGAGCGATATCCCTGAAAACGACCAGCCGATGCCGCTGGTATCGCACCTCACCGAGTTGCGCACCCGCCTGCTGCGTTGCGTCGCGGCGGTTTTCGTCATCTTCGCCGGGCTGTTTGCCTTCACCCAGCAGATCTATACCTTCGTCTCCACGCCGCTGCGTGAGTATTTGCCGGTAGGCGCGACGATGATCGCCACCGACGTGTCATCACCGTTCCTGACGCCGCTGAAGCTGACGATGATGGTCTCGCTGTTTCTGGCGATCCCGGTGATTTTGCATCAGATCTGGGGATTCATCGCGCCGGGCCTGTACAAGCATGAGAAACGCATCGCCGTGCCGCTGCTGGTGTCGAGCATCCTGCTGTTCTACACCGGCATGGCCTTCGCCTATTTCTTCGTGTTTCCACTGATCTTCAAGTTCTTCGCCGCCGCCACCCCGGCAGGCGTCGAGATGATGACCGACATCACCAGCTACCTGGATTTTGTCATGACGCTGTTCTTCGCCTTTGGCGTGGCGTTTGAAATCCCGGTGGCGGTGGTGCTGCTGGTGTGGATCGGCGTGGTGGACGTTGCCTACCTGAAGAAGATCCGGCCGTACGTGATCATCGGTTGCTTCGTGGTCGGCATGATCCTGACCCCGCCAGACATTTTCTCCCAGACCTTGCTGGCCGTGCCGATGTGGCTGCTGTTCGAGATCGGCATCCTGTTCGGTGGCCTGGTGCGCAAGCGCCGGGAAGAAGAGCCCGAAGACCAGCCCGTGGACGACCACAACGACCAGCCGCCAGCGACCCAAGCGTGAACCTGCTGCTGCTCGAAGAGGCCGATTTCATCGGGCCGGACCGGGTCATCCTGAGCGATCGCCGGTTGACCCACATGCAGGAAGTCCACCGCAGCGCTGTCGGTGACAGCTTGCGGGTCGGGCGCATCGGCGGGCTGATGGGCACCGCCCAGGTGTTGCGCCTGGAAGCTCGCGAAGCCGAACTGCAAGTGACTCTCGACCAGCCACCGCCAGCCAAATTACCGCTGACACTGGTGCTGGCATTGCCGCGTCCGAAAATGCTCCGGCGGGTGTTCCAGACCGTTGCGACCATGGGCGTGCCGCGCGTGATCCTGGTCAACAGCTATCGCGTGGAAAAGAGTTTCTGGCAGACGCCGTTCCTGGAGCCAGAAGCCATTCGCGAGCAACTGATCCTGGGGCTGGAGCAGGCCCGGGACAGCGTGTTGCCTGAAATCATCATCGAAAAACGCTTCAAACCCTTCGTCGAGGACCGCTTGCCGGCCATCGTCGAAGGCACCCTCGGCCTGGTCGGTCACCCTGGCGATCACCCGCCCTGCCCTCGGGCACTGACGGAACCGGTCACGCTGGCGATCGGCCCCGAAGGCGGCTGGATCCCCTACGAGGTCGACCTGCTGGGCAAGGCCGGTTTGCAACCGGTGCAGCTGGGCGAGCGGATCCTGCGGGTCGAGACCGCAGTAACGGCGCTGCTGGCGCGGTTGTTCTAAGCCCGTCACAAAAAGCCTCCCTCCTTTTCTACAGATCCCGCCAAAGCCGCCGATACAGTCCCCATAAAACCAATTCAACGCTCCAAGGGAGTATCAGCATGTTCCGGTGGCTTGCCCAGGGTCTGGGAAATGTAAGCGTTAATCGCAAACTCGGTGCAGGCTTCGGCCTGGTGCTGTTCCTTACCTTGATGATCGCGTTCACCGGTTGGTCCGGCCTGGGCAATGTCATCAGCCGGGGTGACAAGCTGGGGTTCATTGCCAGTCTCAACGACTTGAGCAAAGACTTGAACCTGGCCAGCATCGACTACAACACCACGCGAGGCGAGAAAGGGCCGCAACAGGTCAACGATCTGCTTGGCAGGCTCGAAGCCGGGCTGAAAACTGCTCGTGATTCGATTGAGCAGCCGGCTGATGTGGCGCTGATCGACACACAACTGGCTGCCGTTGCCGAATATAAAAGCGCCTTCGCCCAAATGACCAGCGCCACCGTCAACCGCGAAGACGCCCGCAGCAAGCTGGGCGCCAGCGCCGATAGCGCCGTGGCTCGCGTCGCCGAGGTGGAAAAAGCGCTGTTGCAAGGCGGCGACGTCACCCAATTCAACAGCGTGGTGGCCCTGAGCAAAGCGATCCAACAGGCCCGTTATCAGGTTCGCGGCTACACCTACAGCGGCAAAAACGAAGCCCAGCAGCCGGCCATCGATGCAATCACCGATGCCCTGAAACTACTGGCACGCTTGCCAGCCCAGTTGCCTGAAGAGCATGCCGATAGCCTTCAACAGGCCAACGACTCGTTCAATCTCTACCGCGCCGCAGTCGCCCAGTTCCGCGACTCGCAGATCGATAACGGCGCCGCGCAGCAGCGCATGGCTGAGCAAGGCCAAGTGCTGATCGATTCCAGCCAGAAGCTGACCGTGTCACAGACAGCCGTGCGCGACCACGACGTCGCCCAAGCCAAGATGCTGCTGGTAGTGGCGGCCGCCCTGGCCCTGCTATTCGGCGTAATCGCCGCCCTGCTGATTACCCGACAGATCGTAGGCCCGCTGGATGAGACCTTGAAGGTGGCAGAACGCGTCGCCGCGGGCGACCTGACCCACAACCTAACCTCCGAACGCCGCGACGAACTCGGCCAACTGCAACGTGCCATGCAACGCATGACCGTAGGCTTGCGGCAGTTGATCGGCGGTATCGGTGAAGGCGTCACCCAGATCGCCAGCGCCGCTGAACAGCTCTCGGCGGTGACCGAACAGACCAGTGCCGGGGTCAACAGCCAAAAGATCGAGACCGATCAGGTCGCCACCGCCATGCATGAAATGACCGCCACGGTGCAGGAAGTGGCGCGCAACGCCGAGGAAGCCTCCGAAGCCGCCGTCGCCGCCGACCAACAGGCCCGCGAAGGCGACAAAGTCGTCGGCGAAGCCATCGCCCAGATCGAACGCCTGGCGCGGGAAGTCGGTAACTCCACCACCGCCATGGGCGATTTGAAGCGCGAAAGCGACAAGATCGGCAGCGTCCTGGACGTGATCAAGTCCGTGGCCCAGCAAACCAACCTGCTGGCCCTCAACGCCGCCATCGAAGCCGCCCGTGCCGGTGAAGCCGGACGAGGCTTCGCCGTGGTGGCCGATGAGGTCCGTAGCCTGGCCCAGCGCACTCAGAAGTCCACCGAAGAAATCGAAGAACTGATCGTCGGCCTGCAAAACGGCACCGAACAGGTCGCGACCATCATGGACAACAGCCGTAGCCTGACCGACAGCAGCGTCGAACTGACCCGCCGTGCCGGGAGCTCGCTGGAGAACATCACTCGTACGGTTTCGGCGATCCAGTCGATGAACCAGCAGATCGCTGCGGCGGCTGAGCAGCAGAGCGCGGTGGCTGAGGAGATCAACCGTAGCGTGCTGAATGTGCGTGATGTGTCGGAGCAGACGGCGTCGTCCAGTGAAGAGACTGCCGCCTCCAGTGCTGAACTGGCGCGGTTGGGGGTTCATTTGCAGACTTTGGTGGGGCGGTTTAGGGTTTGATGCCCTTTGGGGCTGCTCACTCGTGTGCATATCCATTGCTTCGGTAACGGCTGATGACGGTTCCGCTCTTACAGCGGCTCACTTTTGGGAAGCGCAAAAGTAAGCAAAACGCTTTTGCCCCACCACTCGGCACCTCGCCTAGGCTCGGTGTGCCCTCACTCCGGCATTGCTCCGTGGGCCCGCCGCGAAGGACCATCCATGGTCCAGCGCGGCTATCCCGGCATCCATGCCGGGATGCCCACTGCGCAATGCCTGCGTTCGGCCATCGTGGTTAACGGGGCGCCGAAATCAACGTCCGCCGCGAGGCGGCCTTATAGCCGACCTGGCTCTTGATGGGGACCGGGTTTCTCCAGTGCGAACTTGCTCGCGATGGCCGTGGGCTATGATCTGGCCTTCGCTCCCCACATGGAGAACCATTTTCCTAGCAAACAACAAACCCGTGGCGAGGGAGCTTGCTCCCGCTCGGCTGCGCGCAGTTGTAAAAACCACCCCGCTGTTTCCTGGATGCACCTTGGAGAATGGTTTTGGGGCTGCTCCGCAGCCCAGCGGGAGCAAGCTCCCTCGCCACGGGGTTAAATGCGACCGTCAACGAAAACGTCGAATGTGCAGGCTGTTCGCAAGCAAACCCATTCCTACAGGATGAACGCGGTCACCTAGAGACAGGTCGGCTTTCAGGCCGCCTCGCGGCGGACGTTGACCTCGGCGCCCCGTTAACCACGCTGGCCGAACGCAGGCATTGCGCAGTGGGCATCCCGGCATGGATGCCGGGATAGCCGCGCTGGACCATGGATGGTCCTTCGCGGCGGGCCCACGGAGCAATGCCTTCGTTCGGGCATGCCGAGCCTAGGCGAGGCACCGAGTGGTGGGGCAAAAGCGTTAATGAGATGGTCAGCCCGGCGAGAACCTCAGGTCTAAACTTCTGAGGTTCTCCCTTTTCCTGAGGAGGCTTTCTCATGAACAGCGTGACGC
>NZ_JABWQY010000012.1:0-172477 GCF_014268685.1 Pseudomonas sp. SWRI92 | reverse complement strand
TTCAGCTCTTTCCAGGGCATGGTCAGATCCTCGCGAAATCGACCATGCCAGTTAATAACTGTTACCTATGTGCTTGAACTGATTTGTAACCCATGTGGGTGAGTCATACCCAAGCCTTTTTTGCTTACTTTTTTTGGCGTTTGAAAAAAAGTGAGTCGCCGTCAGGGCGGAACCCTAAGTAGCCGTTACCGCAGCAACGGATATGTACCCCGTCAATAGCTAAAAGGCCGCCTCACCCCGAAGCACGCCCCCCAGGCGCCACTCACGAAAGCCAAAGGTTGCGCCAGGCGCCACCCTCGACTCATGGGCAATGCCGGTGCATCGATCGAACCCTGGACCGACGATAACGGCAACCCCAACAGCGATAAACAAAAAGGGCCGGATCTCAAACTCAGCCCATTCGGCCTTACGCCTTCTACGGCGTGGGTTTGAACAAGTAAAACCCGCCCCAGGCCGGTGCATCGCGCGCTCGCGGCGCACCGGTACGGAGCGCTGTTTGCCCCAAAAAAGCCGGCGCAAACGATCAAATGCGTCAAAAGTTACAAAGATGCGACATTAAGGTACGTTCGTGCCACTGTTTCAGGCTTGAAACCCCTCTGGATCTTGCATTGGGTATGGGGCCTGCATAAGTATCCGCAGGACGACTCACGAGGTCGCCCTCAAATCCAAAAATGACAACAAATCATGAGGCCAACATGCTTAAACAAGCGGTCATTCCGTTTTTAGTCGGCGCAAGCTTACTAGCCAGCGCTCCTTTCGCTTCCGCCGCGACTAACCTGGTGTTCTGCTCCGAAGGCAGCCCGGCCGGTTTTGACCCTGGTCAGTACACCACCGGAACCGACTTCGACGCCTCTGCAGAAACCATGTTCAACCGCCTGACCCAGTTCGAGCGCGGCGGCACCGCCGTGATTCCTGGCCTGGCCACCAAGTGGGACATTTCCGAAGACGGCCTCTCCTATACCTTCCATCTGCGTGAAGGCGTCAAGTTCCACACCACCCCGTATTTCAAGCCGACCCGTGAATTCAACGCCGACGACGTGCTGTTCACCTTCAATCGCATGATCAATAAGGATGACCCGTTCCGTAAGGCCTATCCGACCGAATTCCCGTACTTCACCGACATGGGGATGGACACCAACATCACCAAGATCGATAAAGTCGACGACCACACCGTCAAGTTCACCCTGAAAGATGTAGACGCCGCGTTCATCCAGAACCTGGCCATGAGCTTCGCCTCGATCCAGTCCGCCGAATACGCCGCCCAGTTGCTCAAGGATGGCAAGGCCCCCGACATCAACCAGAAGCCCGTCGGCACCGGCCCATTCGTCTTCAAGAGCTACCAGAAAGACTCCAACATCCGCTACACCGGGAACAAGGACTATTGGAAGCCTGAGGACGTGAAGATCGACAACCTGATCTTCGCCATCACCACCGACCCGTCGGTGCGTATCCAGAAGCTGAAGAAAAACGAGTGCCAGATCACCCTCTTCCCACGCCCTGCCGACCTCAAGGCCCTCAAGGACGACAAAGCGCTGAAGATGCCTGACCAGGCGGGTTTCAACCTGGGTTATGTGGCTTACAACGTGATGGACAAAGTCAAAGGCGACGACAAGCCCAACCCACTGGCTGACCTGCGCGTTCGTCAAGCCTTGGACATGGCCGTGAACAAGCAACAGATCATCGACTCTGTGTACCAAGGTGCAGGCCAACTGGCGGTCAACGCCATGCCACCGACCCAGTGGTCCTACGACACCACCATCAAAGATGCCAAATACGACCCTGAAAAAGCCAAGGCGCTGCTCAAGGAAGCCGGCGTCAAGGAAGGCACAGAGATCGTTCTGTGGGCCATGCCGGTTCAGCGTCCGTACAACCCGAACGCCAAACTGATGGCAGAAATGCTGCAGAACGACTGGTCCAAGATCGGCTTGAAGGTCAAGATCACCAGCTACGAATGGGGCGAGTACATCAAACGCTCCAAGGGCGGCGAGAACCAGGCCATGATCATTGGCTGGAGCGGTGACAACGGTGACCCGGACAACTGGCTCAACGTGCTGTTCGGCTGCGACTCGCTGGCGGGCAACAACTTCTCCAAATGGTGCGACAAGAAATTCGACGGCCTCGTGAAAGAAGCCAAGCGCACCACCGACCAGGCCAAGCGCACCGAACTCTACAAACAGGCGCAACACGTCCTCAAGGACGCGGTGCCAATGACACCTATCGCTCACTCGACGGTGTATCAACCCATGCGCGCCAACGTGCAGGATTTCAAGATCAGCCCCTTTGGCTTGAACTCCTTCTACGGCGTCAGCGTCAGCAAATAACGATGGGCAACGGCGACGTTTTCAACGTCGCCGTTGCTTTATCTGCCGAGACCAAGACCCAGGAAATTGCCTACATCCAAAAGCACTGCGTACCACAGCAGTTGGTTTAGGACGTGTCGCCTTTTCCCACAAGTCTTTCAGGCATTACGCATATACCGCCTGGTCCACGACTCTTACCGTCGGGGCTGACGGTTTGCCAATCCTGCGGCATCGCTGTTTACGCAATGGAATGAGCCCAGTGCCCCGGACCTGTCCCCGGAAGGACGCCGGTTCACTGTCAAACACCCCGAACGAGAGAGGGAGCGTCATGCGCCATACCTTGGTTTTATCCGCATTGCTGGGCACCGGCCTGCTGGCCACCACATCCGCAGCCCAGGCCGCCGGCGGCAGCCTGGTGTTCTGTTCCGAAGGCAGCCCCGCCGGTTTCGACACCGCGCAGTACACCACGGCCACCGACAACGATGCCGCCGAACCGCTGTACAACCGCCTGGCCGAGTTTGAAAAAGGCGCGACCAACGTCGTCCCGGGCCTGGCAACGAGCTGGGACATTTCCGAAGACGGCCTGAAGTACACCTTCCACCTGCGCGAAGGGGTGAAATTCCACACCACCGACTACTTCACGCCGACCCGGGATTTCAACGCCGACGACGTGCTGTTCACCTTCAACCGCATGCTTGACCCGCAACATCCGTTCCGCAAGGCCTACCCCACCGAGTTCCCGTACTTCAACGGCATGAGCCTGAACAAGAACATCGCCAAGGTGGAAGCGACCGGGCCGTTGACCGTGGTCATGACCCTCAACAGCGTGGACGCCGCGTTCATCCAGAACATCGCCATGAGTTTCGCCGCGATCCTCTCGGCCGAATACGCGGATCAGTTGCTCAAGGGCGGCAAGCCGAGCGACATCAACCAGAAGCCGATCGGCACCGGGCCGTTCGAGTTCAAGAGCTACCAGAAAGACTCCAACATCCGCTTCGTCGCCAACGATAAGTACTGGGCACCGGAACGGGTGAAACTGAAGAACCTGATTTTCTCCATCAACACCGACGCCTCGGTGCGAGTGCAGAAGCTAAAGGCCAACGAATGCCAGGTCACCCTGCATCCGCGTCCCGCCGACGTGCCGGCCTTGAAGAACGACCCCAAGCTGCAACTGATCGAAAAGCCGGGCTTCAACCTCGGCTACATCGCCTACAACACCCGCCACAAGCCGTTCGACCAGGTCGAAGTGCGCCGGGCGCTGGACATGGCGGTGAACAAGCAAGGCATTCTCAACGCCGTGTACCAGGGCGCGGGGCAACTGGCGCAGAACGCCATGCCACCGACCCAATGGTCCTACGATGAGACCATCAAGGACACGCCCTACAACCCGGAAAAAGCCAAGGAGTTGCTCAAGGCCGCCGGCGTCAAGGAAGGCACCGAGATCACCCTCTGGGCCATGCCCGTGCAACGCCCGTACAACCCCAACGCCAAGCTGATGGCCGAGATGCTCCAGGCCGACTGGGCGAAGATCGGCTTGAAAGTGAAGATCGTCAGCTACGAATGGGGCGAGTACATCAAGCGCACCAAGAACGGCGAGCACGACATCAGTCTGATCGGCTGGACCGGCGACAATGGCGACCCGGACAACTGGCTGGGCACGCTGTACAGCTGCGACGCCATCGGTGGCAACAACTACTCCATGTGGTGTGACCAGGATTACGACAAGCTGATCAAGCAGGCCAAGGTCGTCACCGACCGCGACCAGCGCACCGTGCTCTACAAACAGGCCCAGCAGTTGCTCAAGCAGCAAGTGCCGATCACCCCTGTTGCACACTCGACGGTCAACCAGCCGCTGAGCACCAAAGTCGAAGGGTTCAAAGTCAGCCCCTTCGGTCGCAACGTCTTCTCGGGCGTCAGCCTGAACCCATAACCGTCTAGCCACACAGCGCGGGCTTCCCTTTGGAAGCCCCACGCCGACGTCTTGCCGTAATTCGCCAATCAGGCGTCAAGCAAACGTTTGCAAGCTGTTAATGAGTTGTAAAACCGATAGCCGTATCACCAAAAAAGAACGGCATGAAAAAGAAAGAAAAAGGAGCGTTACCCATGAAACTGAGCAGCACCGCGATACTGGCCTTGGCCATCAGCAGCATCACCGCCACGGCTTACGCAGAATCGCAGAGCCAGGCGTTCAATCCGGTGACCGTCAAGACCACCAGCGCTCAATCCGAAGCCACCGGTTTCGTAGAAGGCCAGTCGGTCAGTGGCACCACCCGTAACTGGTATTCCAACGAACTGAGACGCCGCGGCAGCGCGTTCAGCTACACGCGCGACGGTGTTGAACACCGCGATTCGCGCCGTACCAACTGGGTCCAGGGCACCATCCTGAACTACACCTCCGGCTTCACCCAAGGCACCGTTGGCTTCAGCACCGAAGTCGCGGCCTATAACGCGATCGCGTTGCTCGGCGACCACGATGACATCATGGGCGGTTCCAACCGTACCCTGGCGCACTCCGACGGCGACGCCGTCGACCAATGGAGCAAACTGGGCCTGGCGAACGTCAAGGCACGCGTTTCCAACACCACGCTGACCGCCGGTCGCCAAAACTTCAGCAGCCCGATGGTCGACGTCATCGGTAACCGCGCCCTGCCTTCGAGCTTCCAGGGTGTGAGCCTGCACAGCGAAGAACTCGAGAACCTGGCATTCGACGTCGCGACCTTCGACCGCAACTCTCCACGCACCGAGCAAAGCCTCGCCAAGTTCCGCTCCGAATACGGCAGTTCCTCGGCCGAAGCTGATCACGTGAACACCGCTGGTATCACTTACCAGCCATTCGCCAGCCTCACCACCAGCCTGTGGGGCACCCAGGCCGAAGACCTGTGGAACCAATACTACTTCGGCGCCAGTCACGTATTGGGCGACAGCTCGGTGCTGAGCCTGACCACCGGCCTGAACTACTACAGGACTGTGGATTCGGGCAAAAGCGAACTGGGTGATATCGACAACAATACCTACTCCCTGTCGTTTGGTCTGACTCACCAGGCCCACAGCCTGACGTTCTCGTACCAGGAAGTGGACGGTAACGAGTACTTCGACTACCTGCACGAAACCAACGGCATCTACCTGGCCAACTCCCTGCTGTCGGACTTCAACGGTCCGAACGAGAAATCCTTCCAGATCGCCTACGGCCTGAACATGGCCGAATACGGCGTGCCTGGCCTGAAGTTCAACATCTACCAGGCTCGCGGCTGGGGCATCGATGGTACGCATTACAACAGCACCGGCTATTCCGATGTGAGAGCCATGGACGGTGAGCATCACTACGAATACGGCATCGGTGCGTCGTACGCCGTACAAAGCGGCCCGCTGAAAGCCACCGCTGTACGCGCCACCTACACCACGCACCGCGCCAGCGAAAACCAGGCTGATGGCAACCTCAACGAATTCCGCCTGGTCACCACCATCCCGTTCAACATTCTCTAACCTTTCCACCGACGGTCGACCCACAAGGTCGACCGCTCGGTTTTTTGCCGTTCAACCGATTGCAGAGGATTGACGATGAACATGATTCCCCTACGCGCCGCCATCGCCGCCGCGCTGCTGAGTGTCGCCGTTGGCGCCACGGCCAAACCCTTGGTGGTTTGTACAGAAGCCAGCCCGGAAGGCTTCGACATTGTCCAGTACACGACTGCAGTCACCGCCGACGCCGCGGCAGAAACCATTTTCAATCGCCTGGCCGACTTCAAGCCCGGCACCACCGATGTGATTCCGGCCCTGGCTGAATCCTGGGACATCAGTGACGACGGCCTGACGTACACCTTTCACCTGCGCAAAGGCGTCAAGTTCCACACCACCGAATACTTCAAGCCGACCCGCGACATGAACGCTGACGATGTGGTCTGGAGCTTCCAGCGCCAGCTGGACCCGAATCACCCGTGGCACAAACTGTCGAGCGTGGGCTTCCCGTACTTTGAAAGCATGGGTTTCAAGGAACTGTTGAAAAACGTCGAGAAAGTCGATGAGCACACGGTCAAGTTCACCCTGACCCGCCGCGAAGCGCCGTTCCTGGCCGACATCGCCATGGCCTTCTCCTCGATCTACCCGGCCGAATACGCCGACCAGTTGCTCAAGGCCAATAAGGCCGGCGACTTGAACAGCAAGCCGATCGGCACCGGCCCCTTCGTGTTCCAGCGCTACAACAAGGACGCCCAGGTTCGCTTCAAGGCCAACCCGGACTACTTCCGTGGCAAGCCGCCGGCCGATGCACTGATTTTGGCCATCGCCACCGACAACAACGTGCGCATGCAGAAGCTCAAGACCAATGAGTGCCAGATTGCGCTGTACCCCAAGCCCGATGACATCCCCAGCATCAAGAAAGACCCGAACCTGAAGGTCACCGAGCTGGACGCGATGACCGTTTCCTACACCGCGCTGAACACCAGCCACAAATACATGAGCGACGTGCGGGTGCGCAAAGCCATCGACCTGGCCTTCGACAAGGAAGCCTACGTCAACGCGCTGTTTGGCAAGGGCAACGCCACCGTCGCGGTCAACCCGTACCCGCCAACGCTGCTGGGCTACAACCACGACCTGAAGAACCCGACCCGCGACCTGGACAAGGCTCGCCAGTTACTCAAGGAAGCCGGCGTGCCGGAAGGCACCGTGTTCACCCTGTTCACCCGCAACGGCGGTGGCCCGACCAACCCCAATCCGATGCTCGGCGCGCAGATGATGCAGGCCGACCTGGCGAAAGTCGGGATCAAGGTCGATATCCGCGTGATGGAATGGGGCGAAATGCTCAAGCGCGCGAAAAACGGCGAGCACGACATGGTCTCCGCCGGATGGGCGGGCGACAACGGCGACCCGGATAACTTCCTGACGCCTATGCTCAGTTGCGAAGCGGCCAAGAACGGCGAAAACTACGCGCGCTGGTGCAATGAGAAATTCCAGGCGCTGCTCGACCAGGCACGCGCCACAGTGAACCCCGAGGAGCGCGCCAAGCTCTATGAACAGGCCCAGGTGATTTTCAACCAGGACCAGCCATGGATCAGCATGGCCCACACCCGGATGTTCACGGCAATGCGCAAGAACGTAGAGGGCTACGTGATTAGCCCGCTCACCACCAATAACTTCGCCACCACCCAGGTGAAGTAGATAAGAAAACGTCCTTGGACGCTTGACCCCAAGCGTCCAAGGACACGCCTAACCGGCTGATGAGGTACACCTGAAGATGTTTAGTTTTATTGCCCGCCGACTGGGGTTATTGATCCCCACGTTCTTCGGCATCACCTTGCTGACTTTCGCGTTGATTCGCATGATCCCCGGCGACCCCGTGGAAGTGATGATGGGCGAACGTCGGGTCGATCCCGAAATGCATGCACAGGCAATGGAACGCCTTGGCCTCAACAAACCGCTGTATGCCCAGTACCTGGACTACATCGGCAAACTGGCCCAGGGCGATCTCGGCGAATCGCTGCGCACCCGCGAAAGCGTCTGGACCGAGTTCAGCTCCCTGTTTCCCGCGACCCTGGAATTGTCCCTGGCCGCGCTGTTGTTCGCCGGCATCCTGGGCCTGCTGGCCGGGGTGATTGCGGCACTCAAACGAGGATCCCTGTTCGACCATGGGGTGATGGGCATCTCCCTGGCGGGGTATTCGATGCCGATCTTCTGGTGGGGCCTGATCCTGATCATGTTCTTCTCGGTGTCCCTGGGCTGGACGCCGGTGTCGGGACGGATCGACCTGCTCTACGACATCGAGCCGAAAACCGGTTTCATGCTGATCGACACACTGCTGGCCGATGAGCCGGGCGCGTTCCTCGATGCCTTGCACCACCTGATCCTGCCGGCCATCGTGCTGGGCACCATTCCGCTGGCGGTGATCGCCCGCATGACCCGTTCCTCGATGCTCGAAGTGCTGCGCGAGGACTACATCCGCACCGCCCGCGCCAAAGGCCTGTCGCCGTCGCGCGTGGTGTTCGTGCATGGCCTGCGCAACGCACTGATTCCGGTGCTGACCGTGGTCGGCCTGCAAGTCGGCACTCTGCTGGCCGGTGCGGTCCTGACCGAAACGATCTTCTCCTGGCCGGGCATCGGCAAGTGGCTGATCGAAGCCATCGGCGCCCGGGACTATCCCGTGGTGCAGAACGGCATCCTGTTAATCGCCTGCCTGGTGATTCTGGTCAACTTCGTCGTGGACATCCTCTACGGCTTTGCCAACCCACGCATCCGTCACCAGCGCTGAGATCAAAACCATGAGTACTCCAACTACCGCGGTAGCAGTCGATCAAAGCCTGCTGTATCCGTCCCCTTACAAAGAATTCTGGCAGGCGTTTTCCCGCAACAAGGGCGCCGTGGCCGGGCTGATGTTCATGATCCTGATCGTGTTCTGCGCACTCTTCGCGCCGTGGGTCGCGCCGCACGACCCGAGCGAGCAATACCGTGACTTCCTGCTGACGCCGCCGGCGTGGCTAGAAGGCGGGCAAATGCAATTCCTGCTGGGCACCGACGAGCTGGGCCGCGACCTGCTGTCGCGCCTGATCCAGGGTTCGCGCCTGTCGCTGCTGATCGGCTTGTCGTCGGTGGTGATGTCGCTGATCCCGGGCATCCTGCTGGGGCTGTTCGCCGGGTTCTTCCCGCGCATCCTCGGCCCGACCATCATGCGCCTGATGGACATCATGCTCGCCCTGCCATCGCTGCTGCTGGCCGTGGCGATCGTCGCCATCCTCGGCCCAGGCCTGATCAACACCGTGATCGCCATCGCCATCGTCTCGCTGCCGTCCTACGTGCGCCTGACCCGCGCCGCCGTGATGGGCGAACTGAACCGCGACTACGTGACCGCCGCCCGCCTGGCCGGTGCCGGCCTGCCGCGCCTGATGTTCATCACCGTGCTGCCCAACTGCATGGCACCGCTGATCGTCCAGGCGACGCTGAGCTTTTCCTCGGCGATCCTCGATGCCGCCGCCCTGGGTTTCCTCGGCCTCGGCGTACAACCGCCAACCCCTGAGTGGGGCACCATGCTGGCTTCGGCCCGCGACTACATCGAACGCGCGTGGTGGGTCGTGAGCCTGCCTGGCTTGACCATTTTGCTCAGCGTGCTGGCAATCAACCTGATGGGCGACGGGCTGCGCGATGCGCTGGACCCCAAACTCAAGAATGCCGCCTGAGGAGATTCCCATGTCACTGCTAGAAATCAAGAATCTCAACGTCCGCTTCGGCGACGCCACCGCCGTGCCGGTGGTCGACGGCCTGGACCTGAGCGTGGATAAAGGCGAAGTATTGGCCATCGTCGGCGAATCGGGCTCGGGTAAATCCGTGACCATGATGGCGCTGATGGGCCTGATCGAGCACCCCGGCATCGTCACCGCCGATGCGCTGAACTTCGACGGCAAGAACATGCTCAAGCTGAGCAACCGCCAGCGCCGCCAGATCGTCGGCAAGGACCTGGCGATGGTCTTCCAGGACCCGATGACCGCGCTCAACCCCAGCTACACCGTGGGTTTCCAGATCGAAGAAGTGCTGCGCCTGCATTTGAAGATGTCCGGCAAGGCCGCCCGCAAGCGCGCTATCGAATTGCTGGAAAAAGTCGAGATCCCCGGCGCCTCCAGCCGCATGGACGCCTACCCGCATCAACTGTCCGGCGGCATGAGCCAGCGCGTGGCGATTGCCATGGCGATTGCCGGCGAGCCAAAACTGTTGATCGCCGACGAACCGACCACCGCCCTCGACGTGACCATCCAGGCGCAGATCATGGACCTGCTGCTGGCCCTGCAAAAAGAACAGGACATGGGCCTGGTGCTGATCACCCACGACCTCGCCGTGGTGGCCGAAACCGCCCAGCGCGTGTGCGTGATGTACGCCGGCCAAGCCGTGGAAGTGGGCCAGGTGCCGGAGCTGTTCGACATCCCGGCGCACCCCTACAGCGAAGCGCTGCTGGCGGCGATTCCGGAGCACAGCATGGGCGCCGAGCGCCTGGCGACCTTGCCCGGCATCGTGCCCGGCCGCTACGACCGCCCGAAGGGCTGCCTGCTGTCGCCGCGCTGCCCGTACGTGCGCGATAATTGCCGCCACGAGCGCCCAGCCCTCGACCCGAAATCCAACAGCCTCGCCCGCTGCTTCTACCCGTTGAACCAGGAGGTGGCGTGATGGCCGTCGTACTTACCGCCCGTGACCTGACCCGTCATTACGAAGTGTCCCGTGGCATGTTCAAGGGCCATGCGACCGTGCGCGCCCTCAACGGCGTGTCGTTCGAACTCGAAGCCGGCAAGACCCTGGCCGTGGTGGGCGAATCCGGTTGCGGCAAATCCACCCTCGCCCGTGCCCTGACGCTGATCGAAGAGCCGTCCTCCGGCTCCTTGAAAATCGCCGGCCAGGAAGTGGCCGGGGCCAACAAGGCCGAACGCAAACAACTGCGCAAAGACGTGCAGATGGTCTTCCAGAGCCCCTACGCGTCCCTCAACCCACGGCAGAAGATCGGTGATCAACTGGCTGAGCCATTGCTGATCAACACCAACCTGTCGGCCACCGAACGGCGCGACAAAGTCCAGGCGATGATGAAGCAGGTGGGCTTGCGTCCCGAGCATTACCAGCGCTACCCGCATATGTTCTCCGGCGGCCAGCGCCAGCGCATCGCCCTGGCCCGCGCCATGATGCTGCAACCCAAGGTGTTGGTGGCGGACGAACCGACCTCGGCCCTGGACGTGTCGATCCAGGCCCAAGTGTTGAACCTGTTCATGGACCTGCAGCAGGAATTCAACACTGCCTACGTGTTCATTTCCCACAACCTGGCGGTGGTGCAACACGTCGCCGATGACGTGATGGTGATGTACCTCGGCCGCCCAGTGGAAATGGGCCCCAACGAGTCCATCTACAGCCGCCCGCTGCACCCGTACACCCAGGCGCTGCTGTCGGCCACCCCGACCATCCACCCGGACCCGAACAAGCCGAAGATCAAGATCGTCGGCGAACTGCCCAACCCGCTCAACCCACCGTCCGGCTGCGCCTTCCACAAGCGCTGCCCGTACGCGACTGAGCGTTGCAAAACTGAAGAACCGGCCTTGCGCCCGTTGGATAACCGGTTGGTGGCGTGTCACTACGCCGAGCGGTTCCTCGACGGTGCGGCGTAAGGTGTAGGGCAAAGCAGATAGGGCACTTGTGGCGAGGGGATTTATCCCCGTTGGGCTGCGCAGCAGCCCTAAAGCAATGAACGCAATCTTCCCGGCACACCGAGTTGCCTGGTTTAGGGCTGCTGCGCAGCCCAGCGGGGATAAATCCCCTCGCCACAGAGGTAAATCTTCACCTTGGGTCATGCACCCAGAATGAAAAACCCCTCCAGCCCCACCTGAGTCTCAGTGGGGGCTGGAGGGGTTTTCTTCAGGTCAGGAATCTACGTCTGGCTATCGCCTTCTGCATCCTCATCGCCATCCGGCGTATCGATTGGCGAACCATCATCATCCTCGCCATCGTCCGGATCCCCCGCATCCGCATCGGTCGCGGCAAGCATCAACTCACCCTGAACCACCGAACCACTCGACGCGTGCTTCTCATGCTCATCGCATTCGGCCCACGCAGCGGTGGAACCGAGGGACAACATCACCAATACCTTTAGCAAAAACATCATGCGTAGCAGCTTATTCATAACCCATTCCTTCTGTTCCGGATAAAGCCGGGGCCCGACGGCGCTCAGGAAAATCTAGTTCTGAACAGGCCGGTTCACCAGATAAGACGCCACCGAACCAGCAGAAATGCCCTCGCCCGAAAGAATGGTTTCGAATAAGCGTTAAATCCAATCCAACTAACGCCACCCCTCTGTGGGGTCCGCACGATATAGGTGCTAACACCTGTCCTCATAAAGCCTTACAGAAAAATACCCAGCAACACGATGCGCTAGTCCCGAGGCTACGTTGCCTTGCGCCTTTGCCTACAACTAAGCCAGAATCCGCCCGCTTGTGCGCCTTGGAGCGGGACTTTATGGTTACCGGGTCGCTGAAAATCAGCGGTCGGGTTTAGCGACCCGAACCATAGGCACATAAGCAACCATGCTTCGTTGTAGGGTCCAACCCGCAACTACGTTATGGCGGCTGTATGTAGGAGACCTTCGGGTCTACCGGGTGCCTATGTCCGGTTCGCTAACCTGCGTGCAGTCGCCACCATTCTGTTTAGCGACAGGTCTTGGCGGCTCTCATTTCCCATAGGAGCGTCATCATGTTCAAAGCCACACCCAATCCCCCTGAATCAGATCCCACCTCTGCCTACTCAAGCCTCGACCCGGAAAAATTCCACGAAGCCACTGAGCGGGCGCTCGATTATTATCTGAAGCCGGAACAGGCAAAGCCCAAGAAAGATCTACCAGCAAGTCAGCTCTTCACAGTCGTCGAGAGCATCGACACTGAAAGCCTGCTCGCCAACCTCAGCGAAAACCTGGCCTCCGCCAACGCCATGATCAGTGACCTGGCATTTGACCTTGAAGGTTCTCGCCGACATGTTGCGATGGGGATCCTGCAGGTGATTGAGGTGAG
The DNA here is from genome assembly GCF_014268685.1 of Pseudomonas sp. SWRI92. Taxonomy (NCBI): domain Bacteria; kingdom Pseudomonadati; phylum Pseudomonadota; class Gammaproteobacteria; order Pseudomonadales; family Pseudomonadaceae; genus Pseudomonas; species Pseudomonas sp. SWRI92. The sequence goes on along the minus strand of NZ_JABWQY010000012.1, from coordinate 159,663 downwards.
TGAACTGCTGGCGAATCGGGCGCTGGATATCGCCGATCCACGCTAGCAACTCGCCGCACATCAAAAGGGTGGCCGGCATTTGTAGGTGCCTCGACTACAAGGCCGGCAGCCCGTCCATGCATGCTGACCCACTGCCATCGCGAGCAATCGCTCCCACAGATAATTACTCATGGTTAAGACAAGTGCAGACAATAAAAAACCCCGCAACTTTCGCAGCGGGGTTTTCGGTTTCAACGCTTGATGCTTAGTGATGCTCACGCGTCGCGCGGAATTTCACATCCGGCCAGCGCTCTTCCATCAGTGCCAGATTCACCCGCGTAGGCGCCAGGTAGGTCAAATGACCACCGCCATCCAGCGCGAGGTTTTCCACGGCCTTGTTGGAGAATTCCTCGAGCTTTTTCTTGTCGCCGCATTCGATCCAACGGGCGGAGTACACGGTGATCGGCTCGTAGGAGCACTCGACCTTGTATTCCTCTTTCAAACGGCTGGCGACGACGTCGAACTGCAGCACACCGACGGCGCCGAGGATGATGTCGTTGCTGCGCTCCGGGAAGAACACCTGGGTGGCGCCCTCTTCAGCCAGTTGCTGCAAACCTTGGCGCAGCTGCTTGGACTTGAGCGGGTCCTTCAGGCGCACGCGGCGGAACAGTTCCGGGGCGAAGTGCGGGATGCCGGTGAAGCCCAGGGCCTCGCCTTCGGTGAAGGTGTCGCCGATCTGGATAGTGCCGTGGTTGTGCAAACCGATGATGTCACCGGCGAAGGCTTCTTCCAGTTGCTCGCGCTCCGAGGAGAAGAAGGTCAAGGCGTCGCCGATGCGCACGTCCTTGCCGGTGCGCACATGGCGCATCTTCATGCCTTTTTCGTATTTGCCGGAGCAGATGCGCATGAAGGCGATGCGGTCGCGGTGCTTGGGGTCCATGTTCGCCTGGATCTTGAACACGAAGCCGGCGAATTTTTCTTCCACCGGCTCCACGGTGCGCTCGTTGGCGACGCGGGGCAGCGGGCGGGGGGCCCAGTCGACCACCGCGTCGAGCACATGGTCGACGCCGAAGTTGCCCAGGGCGGTGCCGAAGAACACCGGGGTCAGTTGGCCGTCGAGGAATTCCTGCTGGTTGAACTCATGGCAGGCGCCCTGCACCAGTTCCAACTGGTCGACGAAGCGGTCGTACTCGTCGCCCAGGTGCGCACGAGCCTCGTCGGAATCGAGCTTCTCGATGATCTTGACGTCGGTGCGCTCGTGCCCGTGACCGGCGGTGTAGACGATGATGTAGTCGTCGGCCAGGTGGTACACGCCCTTGAAGTCGCGGTAGCAACCGATCGGCCAGGTGATCGGCGCCGCCTTGATCTTCAGGACCGCTTCGATTTCGTCGAGCAGTTCGATCGGGTCGCGGATGTCGCGGTCGAGTTTGTTGATGAAGCTGACAATCGGCGTGTCCCGCAGACGGCAGACGTCCATCAGCGCGATGGTCCGTGGCTCGACGCCCTTACCGCCGTCGAGGACCATCAAGGCCGAGTCCACCGCGGTCAGGGTGCGGTAGGTGTCTTCGGAGAAGTCTTCGTGACCAGGGGTGTCGAGCAGGTTGATCATGTGATCGCGATACGGGAACTGCATGACCGACGTGGTAATCGAAATACCCCGTTGTTTTTCCATTTCCATCCAGTCGGAGGTGGCATGGCGGTCGGACTTGCGGGATCTCACCGTGCCGGCGACCGCAATCGCCTTGCCCATCAGCAAGAGCTTTTCGGTGATGGTGGTTTTACCGGCATCGGGGTGGGAAATAATGGCGAAAGTGCGGCGTTTCGCGACTTCGGCGGCCTGTTTGGTCATGGGAAATCGCCTGGCAGGTGATTCAAAAAAGGGCGCCGATTATAGCTCAGAACCCTTCCTAGGGACCACCTGCCCAAGCGCAGCCTAACGACCCGCCTCCATTGACAGCGCACGCCCAACGCACGAATCAGACATCTTCTTCTCCGCTGCCCAGCCCCAGCGGTTCAGGAGGAGATAGCCTGATCAGCGGGAATAAACTCAAATTTCGCGTCATTGGCGGCCGTTTGAGGAAGCGTAATCTTGATCATGGGAATCCAAATGCCGGTCTGCGTTTTAAAGTCCCGTTGATCATATCGAGCGCCAACCTTACCCGTATTATCGATGTAAAAAACCGCCTCAATCGGAAGGGTCTGGCCAAGATTTTGCGCCCATTTTTTTATGCGGAATTCATTCTGCACAGGAAAGGCGGAGGCTGGAAGTTGCCCCAGGGCCTTCACGCCCTCAGTGAACGCACGGGCGCCTTGTTCATTCAGCTCGTCACGAACATCGAAGCCACACAATGCGCCGTACATACCCGCGTTAGCGTTGAAGTGGGCAATATATTGCGCGGCTGTGGTAATACCTTGGGATTGGCAAGGTCGGCTGTTGGGGCGATTTGGGTATTGGCCACAACCTTCGTCAGGTCGATGGTCGGTGGCGCCGTCGACTGGAAAGAAACACAGCACCGCCAATGAGATCTTTCCCGTCGGTTTAAAGAACTCTGGATAAAGAATAAAACCATTATTGTAGCCAAATACCAATTTGCCGAACTTCGCGTCTTTACGCAACCAAGAGAAAGAAACGCCCGTGGATGTCGGGTTGGGATTCCAGAAATGAAACTGCGTAGAGTGTTGGGTTGCCCGTAGCGTCACCCCTGTGCATAAGAACGACGGCGCCGAGGGGTTGTTGCGACACATGGGCAAGACGTTGTTGTAGGCTTCCGTGAGATAGGCCGCTATTTCTGGACCGGTACCTGCGCCTTGGACCCCAGCGCCATGAGAGTCGACAGTCTGCCCTGGCAGCTCATGCACAGTGCTCGTTTCCAATTCATGTGTCGCACAGCCAGCTGTCAATAATAAAAACAGCGCAATGTAAAATTGTCTTTTCATTTCAGGTTTCCTTACATGAACGAACAAGGCGCTAAATTAGCGGTGTTTCTTCACGCTTATCTCGCTAAGAACTTGATCTACGCTACAGAAGCGATCCCCTTCGAACACCTGTCAACTTTCACAGCGCTTAATACTTATTTGAAATAAAAAAAAGAATGATCTTGTCAACCGAACGGAAGAGAAGTGATCACCGAGAGCAAGCCCCAGGGAACCTTTTGACCGGTGCATACGTCCACTCCCTTTGCTACGGCCGTCCGTCAGGGTCTGAAAAATCAGCAAGTTAGCCTGACGAGGCTGCGCTCATGGCTCGCTTCGACGTCGTTTTACCGGCCTCGAAAAGAGCTGCTTCTCGCGAACGTTTTCCCGGCAACCAGTGATGGTTTGCCGCCCGGGTAAGCGTGCGCCGACTGAAAAAAAAGGAGTCCGCCTGTGGCTATCCGCTATGGCAAAGGGCTTATCGGGGGTGCGGTCGTCGTCGCCCTCCTGGCCTTGTTGGTCCACTGGATCGGCATCGATACGATCCACCGTTACCGCGACGACCTGCTGTTTTACTTGCAAGCGCACCTGATGCTTGTATTGGCCTCCATGCTGGCGGCCCTGATCGTCGGCATCCCCGCCGGCATCGCCCTCAGCCGCCCCGGCATGGTCGGGCGCGCCGAACGCTTCATGCAGGTGTTCAACATCGGCAATACCGTACCGCCCCTGGCCGTGCTGGCCATCGCCCTGGGCATCCTGGGTATCGGCAGCGGACCCGCCGTCTTCGCTCTGTTCCTCGCCTCGCTGCTGCCCATCGTGCGCAACACCTACGAAGGCTTGAAGAATGTCCAGGGCTCGCTCAAGGAAGCTGCCGTCGGCATCGGCATGACCCCACGCCAAGTGCTCTGGAAAGTCGAACTGCCCAACGCCGTGCCGATCATCGTCGGTGGCGTGCGCGTAGCGTTGGCGATCAACGTCGGCACCGCCCCGCTGGCTTTCCTGATCGGTGCCAATAGCCTTGGCAGCCTGATCTTCCCCGGCATTGCCTTGAACAACCAGCCGCAATTGTTGCTCGGCGCCGCTTGCACGGCGCTGCTGGCATTGCTGCTCGACGGTCTGGTGACCCTCGCCAGCCGCCTCTGGCTGGAACGTGGCTTGCGCCCGTCCTGAGCCTGGCTGGATAAAGGAATCGTTATGAAGAAGTTGAGCTTGATCCTGGGCTGCGTCCTGCTATTGGCAGGGTTTGTCCAAGCAGCTGAAAAACCATTGATCCGCCTCGGCGCACGGGTTTTTACCGAACAGACCTTGCTGGCGGAAATCACCGCCCAATACCTGCGCAGCAAAGGCTACGACGCGCAGATCACCGGCGGCCTGGGCAGCAACCTGGCCCGCAGCGCTCATGAAACCGGGCAGCTGGACCTGCTGTGGGAATACACCGGCGTGTCGCTGGTGGCCTACAACCACGTCACCGAGAAACTCGACAGCGCCCAGTCCTACGCCCGGGTAAAAGAACTCGACGGGAAAAAAGGCCTGGTCTGGCTGACGCCGTCGAAATTCAGCAACACCTACGCCTTGGCGCTGCCGGAGAAAGTCGCGAAGAAGTACCCGCAGATCAACTCCATCAGCCAATTGAATACGGTGTTGCAGGCCGAGGCCGGCGAAAATCACCTGGTGGCGCTGGACACCGAGTTCGCCAACCGCTCCGACGGTCTGGCCGGCATGGTCGAACAGTACGGCATGAACCTGACCCGCAAGAATATCCGGCAGATGGATGCAGGCCTGGTCTACACCGCCCTGCGCAACAGCCAAGTGTTTGCGGGGTTGGTCTACACCACCGACGGGCGCTTGAACGCGTTCAAACTGAAGTTGCTGGAAGACGACAAACACTACTTCCCCGACTACACCGCCGCGCCGGTGGTGCGCCAGGCATTCCTCGACGCACACCCACAACTCGCTGCACAACTCAAGCCGCTGGCCGAGCTGTTTGATGACGCAACCATGCGCCAGCTCAACGCCCGGGTGGACGTCGATCACGAAAGTCCTTCCGCCGTTGCCGCCGATTTCCTGCGCCAGCATTCGCTGCTCTCAACCCAATGACCTGGAGGAAAAGCCATGGATTTTCTTGACGCCTTTTCCCATCTGGACTGGCCGCTGGTGCTGCACCTGACCTGGCAGCACATCACCCTGGTGGGCATCGCCGTGACCCTGGCGATTGTGGTCGGCGTGCCGCTGGGCATTTTCATGACCCGCTTCCCGGCGCTTGCCGGCCCTCTGCAAGCCAGCGCCACGGTGCTGTTGACGATCCCGTCAATCGCGCTGTTCGGCCTACTCTTGCCGTTCTACTCCAAGTTCGGCCAGGGCTTGGGCCCGATGCCGGCAATCACCGCGGTGTTCCTCTATTCCCTGCTGCCGATCATGCGTAACACCTACCTGGCCCTGACCGGCGTCGAACCGGGCATCCGTGAAGCCGCCCGCGGCATCGGCATGACCTTCGGCCAGCGCCTGCGCATGGTCGAGTTGCCCATCGCCGTGCCGGTGATCCTCGCCGGCGTACGCACTGCCGTGGTCATGAACATCGGTGTCATGACCATCGCCGCCACCATCGGTGCCGGTGGCCTGGGCGTGCTCATCCTCGCTTCCATCAGCCGCAGCGACATGTCGATGCTGATCGTCGGCGCCGTGCTGGTCAGTCTCCTGGCCATCTTCGCCGACCTGCTTCTGCAATGGCTGCAACGTACGCTGACCCCCAAAGGATTACTGAAATGATCGAACTTCAAAACCTCAGCAAAACCTTCAAGAGCAACGGCAAGGACGTCAAGGCCGTGGACTCGGTGAACCTGATCGTCAACGAAGGCGAGATCTGCGTGTTCCTCGGGCCGTCGGGCTGTGGCAAAAGCACCACGCTGAAGATGATCAACCGCTTGATCCCGCCCACCTCGGGCAAGGTATTGATCAACGGCGAGGACACCACCGGCCTCGACGAAGTGACCCTGCGTCGCAACATCGGCTACGTGATCCAGCAGATCGGCCTGTTCCCGAACATGACCATCGAGGAAAACATCACCGTGGTCCCGCGCCTGCTCGGCTGGGACAAGCAGAAGTGCCACGACCGCGCCCGCGAACTGATGAGCATGATCAAGCTCGAACCCAAGCAGTACCTGCATCGCTACCCGCGCGAATTGTCCGGTGGCCAGCAACAGCGGATCGGCGTGATCCGCGCCCTGGCGGCCGATGCGCCGTTGCTGCTGATGGACGAGCCCTTCGGCGCGGTCGACCCGATCAACCGCGAGATGATCCAGAACGAGTTCTTCGAGATGCAGCGGGCGTTGAACAAGACCGTGATCATGGTCAGCCACGACATCGACGAGGCCATCAAGCTGGGGGACAAGATTGCAATCTTCCGCGCCGGCAAGCTGATCCAGTGCGATCACCCGGACACGTTGCTGGCGCACCCGGCCGATGAGTTCGTCAGCAACTTCGTTGGCCAGGACAGCACGCTCAAGCGCCTGTTGCTGGTCAAGGCCGAAGACGCCGCCGACAACGCCCCGTCGGTCAGCCCCGAAACGCCGGTAAGTGAAGCGTTGGAGTTGATGGACGAACATGACCGTCGCTACGTGGTGGTCACCTGTGCCGAGAACAAGGCCCTGGGCTATGTCCGCCGTCGCGACCTGCATCGCCAGACCGGCACCTGCAGCCAATACCTGCGGGAATTCAACGCCACCGCAGCCTATGACGAACACCTGCGGATCCTGTTGTCGCGCATGTACGAATTCAACCGCTCGTGGCTGCCGGTGATGGATGCCGAGCGGGTGTTCCTTGGCGAAGTGACTCAGGAATCGATTGCCGAGTACCTGAGCTCCGGCAAGTCCCGTGGGGGCAAGACCAGTATTGTCTCGCCGGCCGAGACCGCGTCCGCCTGACCAGGCACGACTGCTCTTTGTGGCGAGGGAGCTTGCTCCCGCTGGGTCGCGCAGCGGCCCTAAAAAGCGATGGGCGCTTCGCACCCAAGCGGGAGCAAGCTCCCTCGCCACAAGAGCGGGCGCTGCATCCAGAGGGCAGCGAAACAGATCAAAGGGAACATCAACCTGTCACACCGGTCGGTTACATCATGAGCTGTCGCGCGCCGCACGACGGATGTGTGCAAAAACGCGACATTTTTAGTTGATCTCAGGCCCCTCACGCCCTAAAGTTCGCGCCGAACGTCCATGCTGGAAACGATCCATCCGGCTCAAGTACTGACGACGAGACAGCAAGGCCAAGGGAATCATGTATCCCATGGCCTTTTTTGCTTTCGGCGACATGCCTTGGGAAGTAGGCGAACCAAAGTGGGGATACGGAGGACGTTCACGAGGGCTGCTTGCCCTCACACCCATTGATCCTGATGTTTGCCAGTAGGAGTCCCAAGTATGTCGATCCAGGTCGAAGATTATTTCGCGCGCGAAACTTTCGAGAAAATGAAAGCGTTCGCCGACAAGCAGGAAACCCCGTTCGTGGTGATCGACACCGCGATGATCTCCAAGGCCTATGACGACCTGCGCGCCGGTTTCGACTTCGCCAAGGTCTATTACGCCGTCAAGGCCAACCCGGCGGTGGAAATCATCGACCTGCTCAAGGGAAAGGGCTCGAACTTCGACATCGCCTCGATCTATGAGCTGGATAAAGTCATGAGCCGTGGCGTCGGCCCGGAGCAGATCAGCTACGGCAACACCATCAAGAAATCCCGCGACATCCGCTACTTCTACGAGAAGGGCGTGCGCCTGTACGCCACCGACTCCGAAGCCGACCTGCGCAACATCGCCAAGGCCGCGCCGGGCTCGAAAGTCTATGTACGGATCCTCACCGAAGGCTCGACTACCGCTGACTGGCCGTTGTCGCGCAAGTTCGGCTGCCAGACCGACATGGCCATGGACCTGCTGATCCTGGCCCGCGACCTGGGCCTGGTGCCGTACGGCATTTCGTTCCACGTCGGCTCGCAACAGCGCGACATCAGCGTCTGGGACGCGGCCATCGCCAAGGTCAAGGTGATCTTCGAGCGCCTGAAGGAAGAAGACGGCATCGTCCTGCAATTGATCAACATGGGTGGCGGTTTTCCTGCCAACTACATCACCCGCACCAACAGCCTGGAAACCTACGCCGAGGAAATAATCCGTTTCCTCAAGGAAGACTTCGGCGATGACCTGCCGGAAATCATCCTGGAACCGGGCCGTTCGCTGATCGCCAACGCCGGTATCCTGGTCAGCGAAGTGGTGCTGGTGGCGCGCAAGTCCCGTACCGCCGTCGAGCGTTGGGTGTACACGGATGTGGGCAAGTTCTCCGGCCTGATCGAAACCATGGACGAAGCCATCAAGTTCCCGATCTGGACCGAGAAGAAAGGCGAGATGGAAGAAGTGGTCATCGCCGGCCCTACCTGCGACAGCGCCGACATCATGTACGAAAACTACAAGTACGGTTTGCCGTTGAACCTGGCCATCGGTGATCGCCTGTATTGGTTGTCGACCGGGGCCTATACCACCAGCTACAGCGCGGTGGAGTTCAATGGGTTTCCGCCGTTGAAGTCGTTTTACGTGTAACCCCCGACAGCCAAAGAGAAGGTCCATGCAATCATGGACCTTTTTTTTATTTTCGTAGCCAGGTTTCAAAATCCTTTAACTCAGTCAAACAATGGTCGAGCGTCGTTATCGCCGTATCCAATTTCAAATTCAGCTCTCCCAAGGTGCGCGAGGGAATCGCTCGGTCGAGTTCCTCCACTACGCTCTGCATCCGCTGGAACAGCGCTTGGGCCAGCAAGCTCATGTGTGAATTCAAATTGACGAAAGCACTGGACAAGGATGCGATATCAGCCTTGTATTCCGCAGCCCTGACCGAGGCATCCCGGGAGGAATAAACAATATCCCAGGGCGGTGTGGTATCGACCTCTTGGAACAATGCCTGCGCTAGCGTCGGTTGAGCATGACAATGGCAGGACCGATGATCCATGGCGCTGGTAAACACCGCGTTCACACCAAACGACTCATCGTTCAGCTCGGTGAACTTGTACACCAGCTGTCTGATTGAGCTCCTGGCGGTAATGAAGCGAACGTAAAACTCATGGACCAAGTCCCCGATGTTCTTTGGTGGCCTTATCGTCCAGCGCTCGGTACGGGAAAAACTGAACTGTCGAAAATCCAGGTCGGCGAGGAGCTGCCGTCTTGAGGTCTGGGCCGTGATATCCAGCGCCTCCTGGGTGAACAATCTCAGCTCCTCCGTATCGGCGCCGCAGGACACCCTAATGTCATTAACGTCTTGCTCCAATGCCAAAAGATACTTCGCATGGAAGTACGCATTGTTCAAACGTGTATCCGCAGCCAATGTAGCAGGCTGATGACCGGCTATGCGACGTCGCTCCAAGACGACCGGAAACTTGTCAAAGACCGAGCGCAGCGTATCGAGAAAATAGATGCGGCGATCTAGAGTCCTGCGCTGAGTCTCGGTAAAACTACTTTTTAATGAGTTCATGATATGCCTTGATGATGGCGGCCTCTCGGGCCGCCACCGTTAATATGAATACATCGATCAGCTCACGCCGGCTCCATGTCGACTCTTATTGCTGATATAGGGGGCGCAGATATCGAAGGATACCGGGAATAACGGCGCGCGCATTGCTGACATGATCCTCGACAGGCAGCGTTTCTTCTCGCTCGAAGACGCTTGAGAATATTTCGAAGGCAGCAACTACATTGGAAAATTCCTTAATGTAATCCCAGCGGACACCGTCCAAGCCATCCATACTCTCGACCAAGTCTATTTTTCCTTGAGCCGCGGAAATCTCCCGACTGCTGTTTTCTACTTGCACCCTCAGCTCACTCGCCCTCTCGGTAAGAGTGTTGTACCCGGCAACCATATTGAGATAGGAGAGAGTTTCACCCAAACCAGCGATCGCTTTTTTCAGAATTTTCATAGCCTCCACTGCAATTTGCAGTTGAGGAGGCGTCAAGGCCATCTCCATCAGGCGCTCAGCTGTCAACTGGGCCTCCTGACCAATTCTCTCGATGCCACTTCTCCCGAGCAAATCAATCGCATCGGACACTTCCTTCATCCGTACGACTAATTCAGCACGTTTAGCTTCAGCTCGATTTTTTTGTTCTTCTGCAAATTCCCGATCCTTCTCCAACGCAATCACCCACTGCTTTGATGCGTCCCTGTCGTAGCGCACGCTGAGATTAAGTTGAATCTCTTTCAGCTCAATGGCTTGCTCGCTTATTTTACGAAATACCTCACGAAGACTCTTCTCCATGTCCGCCCGGATTTCCTGCTTAAGGCCGTCCGTGTCTGCATCTTCAAACTCCTCTTGATAGTCTTTGAGAGCCTCGTCTGCAGCTTCCAGGGCAATTTTTGCCGTCTGTGTGCTGACGCGTAGAGCGTACGTCTTACCATTGATAGCGGTCGCCAGCTTAATCATCCTATCCACCACGTCTGGCAAATAATCATGCCGATCAGCAAGGTGCTGCGTCTGCGTCCTGAAGCGTTGAACGTCTGAATTATAACCAACCATCGCCGTAATATTTACACTCGGATAGTCCAAGTCGTCCGATATCGAATACATTTCCGTCATCCTTCCTTTGATAAAATTATCGGCATCAATTTCCCGTTGAGCCTCTTCAAAAATTGCGTTCAGGGCCTTGGAAGCAAGGCTAATATCTTGCCTCCAAGGCCTGACCACTGCTTTTAGAGTATTGTTGAATGACCTCAGGGTCGGCGCATCTCGCACCTTATCGACTTGGTTAAGAGAATCTTCGATGTATTGGCTAAGCGCACTCCAGACCAACATCAGGTTCTGCGTCGCTGCTTCAGCCTCAATCGTGACACTGCTTAGATTTTGAAGATCACCTCGTACTCGATTCAAAGAACTGAGCGTCTGATTTTTACTGCCAAGTTTCTGAATAGCACCATCTTGAGCATCCTTGAGCTCGTTACGCCGCTTGCGTAATTTTTCTGCCTGCACGCCTTGGTAGATACCTAAGATCAGTCCACCGATATTCAGGGTCGCTGCAGCGACGATAGCCTCCTTAACCATATCGGCGTATTGTTTATTGAGTTCATCAATCTCATCGGCACGCTGGTCGATTTCTTCTTGTATGTCTTGGACCTGCTTCTCATAAGTGTTCTCACTGACTGCTTTCAGGCGCACTTTTATTTTAGGCAAAACCAATTCCCGCATGTCGGTTCCGAAACTGTCCAACGCCGACCGTACAGCTTGCGCCCGCGCCTGTCGGGATCTAACCCCAATGAGTATCTGGTTAAGATAGTACTCTATATCCTGAGTATCACCCGACGACAGTTCCACCCGCGGCAGATGGGGAAGGTCAAGTTGGAGCCTAAGATAATCTTCAACCGTATTGATATCATGCTCTTCCAAGTACCCTGAAGACTTATGTTCGCGATAGACTTCATCAAGCGAGTCACCGTACTGAATGATGACATTAGCAAAACCTTCCAACTCAGCTCCTGTCAGCTGAATTTGTTCACGCAGCGGCGACCAACGCCGGGCATGATCATACGTAGCGGTGAACGTGTCCAAAAAATCCATGGCCCGCAATCCTGGACCGCCTGTATCTCCAGCCCCGTAATTCAAGTAAGCCACCACATCATTTATTCGATAAGGAAGCGACAACCCCAGCACTTCATACTTCCTCAGGCTGATGATCTGCTCCTTGGTCAGTTGAATTCCCGGTTCCCTGTTGTACTGGCCATCCTCACCCAGAGACGCTTCAACAAACACTTTTGGCGCGTCGACGGCCGCCTCGACAACCTCATCTTCCAATTTGAATCCCATCATAGACTTCCTGTCATTAAGTTAATCATTATTTATTACATCAATTACCACAGCGAGCAAGAAGACTCTAGGGCATTGCTGCGACACCTCACAACACCTCAAGTATTAACAAACAAAACACCCAGACACGCCAAAGAGCAAATCATCTGACTCGACTTATTAAAATTCTAAAACCGGAAACCGCCTGCTTTTATCGCCGCAAAATTTCTCAGCGAAAAAAGACAGACGGCAGGTCGAGTTACGGTAATTGTGACCGCCGGTCAACTGAGCGATCAACGCCGATAGGCACAGGCCATGGTGCGTAGTTCAGCATGATTCGCACTGCGCAGCGCTTTGCTGGGCACCAACTTTCACTTCTAAGCCAGCCCCGATTCCTGTGGCGAGGGAGCTTGCTCCCGCTGGGCCGCAAAGCGCCCCCCTTCTTGGGTGACGACTGCTGCGCAGCCGAGCGGGAGCAAGCTCCCTCGCCACAGGGAAAGCGGTAGGCAAAAAAACCGCTCGCGCAAATGTACCGGGACTTTTTGGTGTGTTTATGAATGGTTCTCGATAACACACGGCATAATGCACGCCGTGATGAATGTAACGAATGAACAAGGCGGGCGACATGTTGAAGAAATCCCTGTTCCAGTTGCACTGGTTCTTCGGCATCAGTGCCGGGCTGGTCCTGGCGTTGATGGGCGTTACCGGTGCGGTGGTGTCGTTCCAGGACGAGATCCTGCGGGCGCTGAACCCTCAGGTTTTGACGGTTGAGAAGCAACCGGCTGGCGTGCTGCCGCCCGCCGAACTGGTGGAACAAATTGAAGCCGCGACCGGCAAGACCGTCGCCATGCTCTGGGTCGAGACCGACAGCGGCAACGCCGCGCGGGCGATTTTCACGGCCCCGCCCGGAGAGAAACGCGGGCCGATTCGCTACTTCAATCCCTACAACGCGCAGTTCATGGGCGAAGTGGTGGGCCAGGACTTCTTCGGCCTGATGCTCAGGCTGCACCGGGTCCTGACTCTGGACGACATCGGCCGGCAGATCACTGGCGCCTGTACCCTGATCCTGGTGTTCTTCTGCCTGTCCGGGCTGTACCTGCGCTGGCCGCGCCAGTGGAAAAACTGGCGCGCCTGGCTGACCCTCGATTGGGCGAAGAAGGGCCGCAGCTTCAACTGGGACCTGCATTCGGTTGCGGGCACCTGGTGCTTGGTCTTTTATCTATTGGCCGCACTGACCGGGCTGACCTGGTCCTACGAGTGGTACAACAAAGGCGTGACCCGCCTGCTCTCCGACTCGCCCAACGAAGAGCGCGTGCGCACCCGTGGTCCCGCACCGAGCGGCCCGGCGCCGATCGCCGATTATCGGGCGATGTGGAGCAGCATCTACAGCGCCGCCGGTCCCGGCCTGTCCGCGTATAACGTGCGCATGCCGCCGGTGGCGGGTGAACCGGCGACAGTGTTCTATCTGCTGAAGAACTCACCCCACGACCGGGCGCTGAACCAGATCATGCTCGACCCGGCCACCGGTGTGATCAGCCGTCACAGCCGCTACAGCGATAAAAGCTTCAAGGCGCAACTGCTGACCAGCATCTATGCGCTGCATGTCGGCAGCTATTTCGGCCTGGTTGGACGGATTCTGGTGACCGTCGCCGCCCTGGCCATGCCGCTGTTTTTCATCACCGGCTGGTTGCTGTACCTGGACCGTCGGCGCAAAAAACGCCAGGTCCGGCAGGCTCGCCAAGCGCTCGCCAGCCCTCCCGGCGATGCCCCGGCGTGGCTGATCGGCTTCGCCAGCCAGAGCGGTTTCGCCGAACAACTGGCCTGGCAGACTGCCGGCCAACTGCAGGCCGCCGGGTTGCCGGTAAAGGTCCGGCCGCTGGCCGGCGTCAGCGAGCAGGACCTGAGCACTTCCACCCGTGCCTTGTTCGTGGTCAGTACGTTTGGCGACGGCGAGGGCCCCGACAGCGCTCGCGGCTTCGAGCGCAAGGTGCTGGGCCGCGCCCTGAGCCTGGAAAGCCTGCAGTACTCGGTGCTGGGCCTGGGCGACCGGCAATATGAAAACTTCTGCGGCTTCGCTCGGCGCCTGCACGCCTGGCTGGCGGAACACGGCGGCAAGACGTTGTTCGCGCCGGTGGAAGTCGACAGCGGCGACCCTTACGCCTTGCGTCATTGGCAACAGCAACTGGCCGAATTGACCGGCCAGGCCCCGGCGAATACCTGGCAGCCACCGAGCTTCGAGAACTGGACGCTGAGCCAACGCACCCTGCTCAATCCCGACAGCAGCGGTTCGGGCGTCTACCTGCTGGGCCTCACCGCCCCCAGCCCGAGCAGTTGGCTGGCCGGCGACTTGGTGGAAGTCCTGCCACGCAACGAGCCGTGGGCCATCGAACATTTCCTCGATGGCCTGGGCATCGCCGGGCTCGCTCGGGTGCAGGTCGATGGTTTGCAGCAGACGCTCGAACAAGCCCTCGCGACGCGCCAACTGCCGGAAAATCGCACCCATCTGGTGGGCTTGCACGCCCAAGCCCTGGTGGACGCGTTGGCGCCTCTCGGCATGCGCGAATACTCCATCGCATCGATCCCGGCCGACGGTGTACTGGAGCTGATCGTGCGCCAGGAACGCCATGGCGATGGCAGCCTGGGCGTCGGCTCCGGCTGGCTCACCGAACATGCACCGTTGGGCAGCGCCATCAGTCTGCGGGTGCGGCGCAACAGCAGCTTCCATTTGCCGCCCCAAGGCGTGCCGATGATTCTGCTGGGCAACGGCACCGGCCTGGCCGGCCTGCGCAGCTTGCTCAAGGCCCGCGTCGACGAAGGCATGCAGCGCAACTGGCTGTTGTTTGGCGAGCGCAACCGCGAGCACGATTTCCACTGCCGCGATGAGCTGCAGGAATGGGTAACCTCCGGCGATCTGGAACGCCTTGACCTGGCGTTCTCACGGGATCAGGAACGGAAAATCTACGTCCAGGACCGCCTGCTGGAATCGGCGGCGCTGCTCAAGCAATGGCTGGCCGACGGCGCGGTGATCTACGTGTGCGGCAGCCTGAAAGGAATGGCCTCGGGGGTCGATCATGTGCTCAACCTGGTGCTGGGGCGCGAGGAAGTGGAACGGCTGATCGAGCAGGGTCGGTATCGGCGGGACGTCTACTGACGTGGTTTACTGATCGCTCCCACGCGCCCGTGGGAACGATCCGTGCACTCAAACCGGCTGCAACTTTTTCTCGAACACCGCCGTCCCTTCCAGATCCCGCAAGACCACGCTCATCTCCCCGCTCTGCCCGTCGATGTTCACCTCGCCGAAAAACTGATACCCCGCAAACGGCGAAGTGTTCTGGGCCGGCGGAGCTTTCTGGAAGACCACTTCAGGGCCGAAGGTCTTGTCCAAGGCGTTAGGCCCGAAACTGCCGGCATTCAGCGGCCCCGCGACAAACTCCCAGAACGGTTCGAAATCCTGGAACGCGGCATGTTCGGGGTGGTAGTGATGGGCGGCGCAATAATGGACATCGGCCGTGAGCCAGACGTAATTGCGCAGCTGATGTTTGCGCAAGTAGCCGAGCAACTCGGCAATTTCCACCTCGCGCCCCTGGGCAGCGCCCGGGTCACCGTTGGCGACCGCTTCCCAGCGCGGCACGCCAGGGCTGACCTCGCCATCCGGCACGCCGAGGCCGATGGGCATGTCGGCGGCGATGACTTTCCACTGCGCCCGGGATTGCTTCAGTTCACGCTTGAGCCAATCCAGTTGCTCACGGCCGAGGAAAGGTTTGGCCGCGCCGAGATTGGCATCATTGGCTTCACGGTAGCTGCGCATGTCCAGTACAAATACATCCAGCATCGGCCCATAACCGAGCTTGCGGTAGATACGTGCTGCGCCATCGCCTTTTTGCAAGCGCATCGGCGCGTATTCCAGCCACGCTTGCCGCGCACGACCTACCAGGCTGTGGATATCCTTTGTCTGGTAGCGCTCGTCCAGTTGCTTGCCGGGCGACCAGTTATTGACCACCTCGTGATCGTCCCACTGCCAGATCTGCGGCACTTCGGCGTTGAAGCGGCGCACGTTTTCGTCCATCAGGTTGTAGCGGTAGTTGCCGCGATACTCGTCCAGCGTCTCGGCCACCTTGCTCTTGGCCTCGGTGGTGAGGTTGCGCCAGATACGCCCGTCCTCGGCGGTAAGCTGCGCAGGCACCGGGCCGTCGGCGTAGATGGTGTCGCCGCTGTGGATAAAAAAATCTGGCAGGCGCAGGCGCATGGCTTCGTAGATGCGCATGCCGCCAATGTCCGGGTTGATGCCGAAGCCCTGGCCGACGGTATCGCCGCTCCAGACAAAACGGATGTTGCGCTTGAGCTGCGGCACGCTGCGCAGATGACCGAGCCAGGGCTCGCTGGCCACGCCGCTTTGGGCGTCTTCGAAATGTACCCGATAGAAAATCGCCTGGTCGGGCGGCAGGCCGGTGAGTTCGACCCGGGCGGTGAAATCGCTGCGGCCGTCAGCCAACGGCGAGACAAAGCGTCGAGGATTGGAAAACTGGCTACGGGTGTCCCATTCCACCACCATCCGCGAGGGACGATCACTGCGACTCCAGATCATCGCCCGGTCGCCCTGCAAGTCGCCGGACTGCACGCCGTCGGTGAGTAATGGTCGATCCTTGACCGACGCTATCACCGCCGGCGCCAATCCGGGCAACAACAACCCCGCGCCCGCGGCTTGCATCACTCGGCGACGGCCCAGGTCGAATTCGCTCATGAAGTTTCTCCCAAATGGAAAAACTTAAGCATGGCTGTGTGAATCGGATGTGACAGAGGTGAGAAGAGGCGGGAGCGGCTTGCCCGCCCGCCCCCACGCGGATGGTTGGTTCAGGCCTTGGCCGGCTCCATCGCCATCTCTACCATTTCCGGCCGCTTGAGCAGCGCGTACGCCACCGCCGTCACCAGACTGCCCGCGACGATCGCCAGCAAGTACAGCAACGCATGGTTGATGGCGTTGGGGATCAGCATCACGAACAACCCGCCGTGGGGCGCCATGAGCTTGCAGCCGAAATACATCGACAGCGCACCGGTCAACGCGCCACCGGCGATGCTGGCCGGGATCACTCGCAACGGATCCTTGGCGGCGAACGGAATCGCCCCTTCGGAAATGAAGCACAGCCCCAACACCAACGCCGCTTTACCAGCCTCGCGCTCGGTCTTGGCGAACTTGCGGCGGGCGATGAACGTGGCGATGCCCAGGCCAATTGGCGGCACCATGCCGGCGGCCATGGTCGCGGCCATCGGTGCGTAACTTTGCGACGCCAGCAACCCCACCGAAAACGCATAGGCAGCCTTGTTGATCGGCCCGCCAAGGTCGACGCACATCATCGCCCCCAGCAGCACGCCCAAGAGGATCGCGTTGGTGGTGCCCATGCTGTCGAGGAAGTGGGTCAGGCCTTCAAGCATGCCCGCCACCGGTTTGCCGACGATGTAAATCATCACCAGGCCGGTGAACAGGCTCGCCAGCAACGGAATGATCAGGATCGGCTTGAGCGCTTCCAGGCTCTGGGGCAGGCGCGCGTAGCGGTTGATCGCCTTGGCCGCATAACCAGCCAGGAAGCCGGCGATGATCCCGCCAATGAAGCCAGCGCCGAGGGTGCTTGCGAGCATCCCGCCGATCATCCCTGGCGCCAGGCCCGGCCGGTCGGCAATGGAATAGGCAATGTAGCCCGCCAGCAGCGGCACCATCAGTTTGAACGCGGTGTCGCCGCCGATCTGCATCAGCGCCGCCGCGAGGGTGCCTGGTTCCTTGAAGGCCTCGATGCCGAACACGAACGACAAGGCGATCATCAAGCCACCGGCCACCACCATCGGCAGCATGAACGACACGCCGGTTAGCAGATGCTTGTAGACACCGCTTTTTTCCGCCTTCGCCGGCCCCCCGGACGCGCCACTCGCAGCGGTTTCCTGTTGGGCTTCGGCCAAGGCTTTTTGCAACGTGGCTTCGGCCTGTTTCAAGGCGATGCCGGTGCCGCAGCGGTAGATTCTCTTGCCGGCGAAGCGCTCGGTGGCGACTTCGATATCGGTGGCCAGCAGCACCACGTCAGCCTCGGCAATCGCCTGGGAGCTGAGGGGATTGCGCGCACCCACCGAGCCTTGGGTTTCCACTTGCAGGTCGTAGCCCAATCGGGCGGCGGCCTGCTGCAAGGCTTCGGCGGCCATGAAAGTGTGAGCAACGCCGGTCGGGCAAGCGGTGATCGCCACCAGGCGTGGGGCGCGCTCCGTCGACGCCAGCGGTTCCTCGGCGAGCAAGTCGGCTTCGGCCAGCACCCGGGCCTCTTCGGCGCCGCGCCGTAGCACCGCATCAACGTCTTGCAAAGCCACGGCCGGGGTGCTGCGGAACACGCGCTTGCCGACGAACCGCGACAAGTCCACCGGGCCGCTGGCGACCAGCAACACCCACTCGGCCGCTTCAAGCGTGGCGGCTGACAATTGACGCTCCGGATGGGCGGCGTCATGGACTTCGACGCTGGTGCTCCAGCCGTGGCGCTGGGCCGCCGCATCCAGCAGGCGGGCGCACAACACACTGGTAACCATGCCGTTCGGGCAGGCCGTCACAATGGCTAATTTCATCTTGCGAACCCTCTTATTGTTCTGTCAGGGGGCGCACGCGCACGCCCTGTTCAAGCGACGCCAGCAACGCGGTGTCGTGGATGCCAAAACCGATCTGGGTGACCGCCATGGCGGCGATGGCCGTGGCAGTGCGCAGGGTCTGCTCCGGGGTGTCGGCGCTGAGCAATCCATGCAGCATTCCGGCGAGCAACGAATCCCCGGCGCCCACGGTGCTGGCGACGCTGACCTTGGGCGGCGAGGCGTGCAGCGCCGCGCCGACACTGAACCAGTTGACCCCGTCAGCGCCGTGGGAAATCACCACGTGCTCGATGCCCTGGGCATGCAGCCGCTCGGCCGCTTGGGCTTGAGCCAACTCCGTGACCACCTCGCAGCCCAGCGCATCGGCCAGCTCCTCGGTGTTCGGCTTGATCAGCCAAGGCCCAGCCGCCAAGGCCACGCGCAAGGCCTCGCCACTGGTGTCGAGGGCCACATTCAGGCCGAGTCGTTTCAAGCGCGTAATCAGCGCCTGCAACCATTGCGGGCTGACGCCACGGGGCAAGCTGCCCGCCACGACCACCACATCGTGGCCGGGGGCGATTTGCTCCAGTCGCGTCAACAACGCTTGCTGCGCGGCTTCATCGACCACCGGCCCCGGGCCGTTGAGATCGGTGATGCGCCCGTCCCGCTCGGCCAGCTTGATGTTGCTGCGGGTTTCGCCGGGGACGCGGATAAAGGCATCGACAAAGCCCCGCTGGGCGAACAGCGTCTCGAACACCTGGGCGTTGTCCTGGCCGAGAAAGCCGCTGACCGTCAGGGTGTGGCCGAGATCGGCCAACACCTGGGCCACGTTCACACCCTTGCCGGCGGCGTGGGCGTGCATGGCGTCGCTGCGGTTGACCTGGCCCGGTTCCAGGCGCGCCAACTCCACCGTGAGGTCGAGCGCCGGGTTGAGGGTCAGGGTAAGAATCTTCGCCATTACAGCGCCTCCACTAATGCGCGCACGTCATCGGCGCTGCCCACGGCTAATGCCTCTTGGGCCAGGGTTTGTACTTGCGCCAGGCTCAGCTCGCGAACCCGCGCCTTCACCTCGGCAATGCTGCGGGCCGAAACGCTCAGTTCGTCCACGCCCAGGCCCACCAGCACCGGCACCGCCAGCGGGTCCGCGGCCAGCTCGCCGCATACGCCCACCCATTTGCCGTGGGCATGGGCGGCCCGCACGGTGATGTCGATCAATTGCAGCACCGCCGGATGCAAGCCATCGGCCTGGGCCGACAAGGTCGGGTGACCGCGGTCGATCGCCAGCGTGTACTGGGTCAGGTCGTTGGTGCCGACACTGAAGAAATCGACTTCCTTGGCAAGCACCGGCGCCAGCAGCGCGGCGGACGGCACTTCGATCATGATCCCCAGTTGCAAGTCCGCCACGGGAATTTCCAGGCGCAGGCGCTCGGTCATGTCCCGGGCCTGGCGCCATTCATCGACGCTGCCGACCATGGGGAACATGATCCGCAGCGGACGGTTGTCCGCCGAACGCAGCAACGCGCGCAACTGCGCTTCCATGATGTGCGGGCGCTGCAAGGTCAGGCGAATGCCGCGCACGCCGAGGAAGGGGTTTTCTTCTTTCGCGATGGGCCAGTACGGCAGCGGCTTGTCACCGCCCACGTCGAGGGTACGTACCACCAGCGGCCGACCGGCGAGGCCGTCGAGCACCTTGCGGTATTCGGCTTCCTGGGTCGCTTCGTCCGGGGCCTCGTTGTGGGCCATGAAAATCAGTTCGGTGCGCAACAGGCCAATGCCTTCGGCGCCCTGCTCCACCGCGCTGGTGACGCCGGCGCTTTCGCCGATGTTGGCAAACACCTCCACCGCGTGACCGTCACGGGTCACCGCCGGCTGATGCCGCTGCTCGGCGGCGACCTTGAGGCGCTGCTCGCGGGTGTCGCGTTCTTCCTTGGCCCGCTGCAACGTGGCGGCATTCGGGTCGACGTGCAGGCGACCGCGCTGACCGTCCAGCAGCAAGGAGGTGCCCGGCGCCAGCAACAACACCGCGGCCCCAGCGCCCACCAGCGCCGGGATGCCCAACGCACGGGCGACAATCGCGCTATGGGCAGTGGCGCCGCCACGGGCGGTGAGAATCCCCGCCACGCGGGCCGGGTCCAGGCGAGCCACATCGGACGGGCCGACCTCGTCCATCACCAGGATGTAGGGTTGTTCGGGTTCCGGCGGCGTCTCGAGTCCGCACAGTTGCGCCAGAACACGACGGCCAACGTCGCGCAAATCGGCCGCACGCTCGGCAAGCAACGCATCCTGCAAGGCTTCCTGCTCTTTCGCCGCGGCTTCGATCACGCCCATCCACGCCGCTTGCGCGCTCTCACCGAGCTTCAAGCGGGTGTCGACTTCGTCGGTCAGTTCCGGGTCGTCGAGCATTTCCTGGTGAGTGATGAAGATCTCGCGGATGGCCTTGGCCTTCGCGCGTTCGATCAAGCCTTCGATGTCGCGGCGAACCTGGCTCAAGGCTTTTTGCAGCCGTTCGCGCTCGATGGCCGGTGACTCGCCGCGCAGCGGGTAGTCGATGTCTTGCAACACTTGGATATGAGCCGGGCCGATGGCGATACCCGGTGCGGCGGCGACAGCCTGGATCAAGCTCCCGGGTTCCGGCGCGAGCATCACGCTGGCGATTTCAGCCATGGGCGTCTCTCGCGGCGCGCTCGGAGGCGGCAGCGGCTCGACCTCTTCACCCAGGCCTTCTTCGATGGCTGCCAGCAGCGCCGGCAACGCATCGGCGGCAATGCTCGGCTCGGCGATGAATTCCAGGACCTGGCCGCGACGGGCGCCCAGACTCAGCAATTTGCTCAGGCTCTTGGCCGACACGGCGCTGTCCTGGCCGTCGACGATGCGCACACGGATCTCGCCTTCGAAGCTTTTCGCCAACTGCGCGAGAATTTTCGCCGGACGCGCGTGCAACCCGTGGGCATTGGCCAGGCCGATGCGTGCGCTGGGCCAGTCGGCGGGCAACTCGCCGCCGAGCACTTCCAGGACCTTGCGGCTGCTGGTGGCACGGCCCAGTTCATGGCCACGACCTTCGATCAGCAAAGCGCAGAGTCTTTCCAGCAAGGCCTGGTGGGCCTCGCCGAGGCTGGCCAGGCAGAACAATCCACTCAGGGGCTGGCCGAGGTAGCGGATCGGTTTGTCCGGCGTGACGAAGGCCAGGCCCGGACGCTTGACGGTCTGTTCGCTGTGCAACCACCACAGGCCGTCGCCCAATGGCAGCGCCTCGACCTGCTGCAACACACCGGCAAAACCGTTGCTCACGCAATCGGCCTGGCGCAACAGGCGAGCGCCACGCCACACCAGTTCTTCGAAATCGTCGGCCGACACGCCAAGACCGATCATTTGCGCGTCCAGCGCCAGTTCCTGCGGCGCACCTTGCAAGAGCTTCAACAAGGCTTCGGCGGAGCCGGCGCGGCGCAAAGCCTGGCCCAGGTCGGTCTCGCCGAGGGCGCGGGTCAACAGTTGCAGCAGGCGCAGGTGTTCATCGGATTTGGCCGCAATGCCAATGGCCAGGTAAACGATCTGACCGTCACCCCAATCCACGCCCTCGGGAAATTGCAGCAAGCGCACGCCAGTCGAATACACCAGGTCGCGGGTTTGCGGGGTACCGTGGGGGATTGCAATACCTTGGCCAAGAAAGGTCGAGCCCTGGGCCTCGCGGGCCTGCAACCCGGCAAGATAGCCCTCGGCTACCAAGCCATCGGCCACCAGTTTGTCAGCGAGCAATTGCAGCGCGGCGTCTTTATCCACAGCCACCTGGGCCATGGATATCTGCTCTAGAGTGAGCTCGAGCATGCTTTCTCCTTTTTGGCGTCCGGTGGGCGCCAGGTATTGTTTTGAATGAATCAGCTTAGCGTTGCAGGACAGCTTTTGGCGGTATCGCGGCAGTGCGGCCAAAAATCCTGAGAGCCTTGAAAATACGCTTGCTGAAACGTTTAATCTAGAAAGATTGGCACGTTACTCGATAATCTCTCATCCTTGAAGTGCAACTTGTCGAAACGGCTCGCAGGATGACCATCGCCGGGAATCGGGTAGGATGAGCCTTCATTGTCGGGACACACTCGAAAAAACAAGGAAAAACCGGGTTGAAACTCAGTGATATCGCCCAGCTTGCCGGTGTGTCCGTGACCACCGCCAGCTACGTCATCAACGGCAAGGCCGAACAGCAACGCATCAGCAACGCGACCGTCGAACGGGTGCGGGCGGTGGTCGAGGAACACGGCTTCACGCCCAACCCCCAGGCCGCCGGGCTGCGCAGCCGGCATACCCGCACCTTGGGTTTCATCCTGCCGGACCTGGAAAACCCCAGTTACGCGCGCATCGCCAAGCTGTTGGAACAAGGCGCCCGCGCCCGAGGCTATCAGCTCTTGATCGCCAGCTCCGACGACGCGCCCGACAGCGAGCGACAACTGTTGCAGCTGTTCCGCGCACGGCGCTGCGATGCGTTGATCGTCGCCAGTTGCCTGCCCGCCGAAGACGACAGTTATCGCCAGTTGCAGGCCAAGGGCATCCCTATCATCGCCATCGACCGGGTGATGGAACCCACGCATTTCTGCTCGGTAATCAGCGATGACCGCCAGGCCAGCCTGCAACTGACCCGCAGCCTGCTGGAGACCCACCCACAGCAGATCGCGTTGATCAGCGCACGTCCCGAACTGAGCGTCAGCCAGGAGCGGACCGCCGGTTTTCGCGAGGCGCTTGCCGGGTTCGACGGCCAGGTGCTGATCGAGCATGGCGAGTCCTTCAGTCGGGAATGCGGCCGACAGCTTATGGACGAAATGCTCGCGCGCCTGGGACATTTGCCCGACGCGTTGATCACCACCTCCTACGTGCTGCTCCAAGGAGTGTTCGACGCCCTGCATGACTTCCCGCTCAAGTCGCGGCCGCTGCGCCTGGGCACGTTTGGTGACACGCAACTGTTGGATTTCCTGCCGCTGCCGGTCAACGCCATGTCCCAACAACACCAACTGATCGCTGAAAAAGCCCTGGCGCTGGCGCTGGCAGCTATCGAAAACAATGACTATCAGCCCGGTGTACAGGCGATTGCCCGTACATTCAAGCAGCGTATCCACCAAGGCTGAAGGCTCCCGCGGATCGAAGCATGGAACTGATCGACACTCACACTCACCTGGACTTCCCCGATTTCGATGCGGATCGTCCGGCGCTGCTGGCCGAAAGCCGCGCCTCGGGTGTCCGGCAAATGGTGGTGCTGGGGGTGTATCGGGACAACTGGCAGCGGGTCTGGGACCTGGTGCAAAGCGACTCGGACTTGTACGCCGCGCTGGGCCTGCATCCGGTTTACCTTGACCAGCATCGCCACGAGGATTTAGCCCTGTTACGCCAGTGGCTGAGCCGCCTGGTCGGGCATCGGCAGTTGTGTGCGGTGGGGGAAATCGGCTTGGACTATTACGTCCAAACCCTGGACCGTGATCGCCAGCAAGCACTGTTCGAAGCGCAACTGGAACTGGCCGTGGAGTTTCAACTGCCGGCGCTGATCCATGTGCGCCGCAGTCACGCCGCCGTGATCGCCACGCTTAAACGTATCTGTCCCGAGCGGGCCGGCATCATCCACGCTTTCGCCGGCAGCTTCGAAGAGGCTCGCGAGTACATCAAGCTCGGTTTCAAGCTCGGTCTCGGCGGCGCCGCCACCTGGCCCCAGGCCCTGCGCATGCACCGGGTGCTGCCAAGGCTGCCGCTCGAAGCGGTGGTGCTGGAAACCGACTCACCAGACATGGCGCCGGCGATGTTCCCCGGCCAGCGCAACAGCCCGGCGCATTTGCCAGCGATTTGCGAGGCGCTGGCGGGGATCATGAATATCAGCCCTGAGCGACTGGCCGAGGCCAGCACGGCTAACGCCTGCCAACTGTTCAACTGGTAGACGCGCTACCTAGGTTTCACACCCGAAACGCATTGATCAACTGCTTGAGCTGCACCACCTGGGCGGACAGTTCGCGGCTGGCGTCTTCAGTCTGGTGCGCGCCCTCGGCGGTGCGTTCGCCGGCGCGGTTGATTTCGACGATGTTCTGGTCGATGTCGTGGGCCACGGCTGTTTGCTGTTCCACGGCAGCGGCGATCTGCTGGTTCTGGTCGACGATCATGCCGACCGCGCCGAGGATATTTTCCAACGCCTGCTGGACCTTTTCCGACTGACTGACGGTGCCGCTGGCCATCTCGTGACTGGTGCCCATCGCTTTTACCGCTGCGCCCACGCCACCGTGAAGACGGCTGATCATTGCTTCGATTTCTTCGGTCGATTGCTGGGTCCGCTTGGCCAGGGTTCGCACTTCATCGGCCACCACTGCGAAGCCGCGCCCTTGCTCTCCGGCCCGGGCCGCTTCGATAGCGGCGTTGAGCGCCAACAGGTTGGTCTGCTCGGCAATGCTTTTGATCACGTCCAGCACACGGCTGATGGCCTGGCTGTCGGTCGCCAGCTGATTGATGACCTGCACCGACTGATCGATCTCATTGGCCAACCGGGCGATGCTGCCTTGCTGGGACTCCACCAGGCCGCGCCCGCTGAGGGTTTCGTCGTTGACGCTGTGAGCGCTGCTGACCGCCGCGGCGGCGCTGCGGGCAACTTCCTGGGCGGTGGCAGACATCTGGTTCATCGCCGTGGCGACCAGCTCGATCTGGCTGCGCTGCCCGGCAACGGCCTGATTGCTCTGGGCCGACACCGCTTCCACCTGCCCGGCCTGACGTTCAACCTCGGCAACGGTGCGGCCGACTTGTTCGATCAGGTCATGGATCTTCGCCACCGTGCCGTTGAACACTTCACCCAGCTCGCCCAGTTCGTCTTTGCTGCGGGCCACGAAGTTGACCGTCATGTCGCCGGCTGCGACCTTGTCCATCATCGCACCCAGATGTTTGAGGGTGGTGCGCGTCGAGGCGTAGAAGCCGGCATACAGATAAAAAATCGATAGGAAGACGGCCGCCAATGCCGCGGCTTGCAGCACCATGTGGCTGCGGTTCTGCTCCAGGCGATGCTGCAACTGCACATCGAGAAAGCCCAGCGTTGCTTCATTCAACCGATAGGTCTGTTCCATCAAGCCGCTGACCTGCTCAAAAAAAGCCGGCCAAGGCGCATCCAGCGTGTCCGCCATCACCACCTGTTCTTCGATCAGTTCGGCGGCCTGTTTGAGCGTGCTTTTGCTGCCGCCGGCCTGATCGACCAGCGTCTGCCGAGCCGCCTGGCTGGAGCCCAGGGCATCCTGCAGTTTCAGGTCATATTCGCCCTGGAGTTTTTCGATCTGCACCAGCAACTCGTCGAACCGGGTGCTCGACGCCGAATTGAGAAAACCCTGCCCCAAGGACGAAGCACCCAACGCGCGACCTTCACCCAGAATTTGAGTGACCTTGGGCGTTACGCCGATAATCAGATCGCTGAGCTGGCGAATGTCGCCCTGGTTGTCCCTGCTCAAGCCCGCCTGACTGGCGATGATCTGGCCAAACATCTGCGCGTTATTGAGCAATTTATTTCGGCCTGCTGGACCTTGAAGGCAGCGATCATTTCGTCGCGCTTGGCATCGAAGGCGCTGACGTGCTCTGGCTCCACGGCCATGGCGTTCATGCTTTGCAGGCGCGAGAGCACCTGTTGCTCAAGGGCGGTGATTTTCGCTTCCACGTCGCCGGCCTTGCCCGACTGGCCCAAGCTGGCGTTGATTTGCACCAGGTTGTTCAGCGTCTCCAGGTCTCGACGCAAGGTCAGGCTGCTGCCCAGCAGGTCGAGGCTTTGCAGCTCCACTTGCGTGCCCTGAAACTCCCGATAGGAGTCGCGCACCAGAAAGAAGTTGGTCACCAGCATCGGCAGCAGGAACAGCACGCTGATCAAGCTGAACTTCATGCCGAAGCTCAGGCGATTCATCAGGGCAACGGCGGGCCAGAGCAAACTCTTCACAAGGAAGTCTCCCGGTAGCTTTTTATTTTTATGGGGCACGCACGCAGAAGCAGCAGAAAGCCACTACGCGGGCGCTGCGTCTGTATAGCTTAAATCGCCAGGGAGATTTGTAACTTAAGGTTAACGAGAGGGCTGAAAGCGGTCTGTTGTGGCGAGGGATTTATCCCCTCGCCACGGAAAACAGGCTCGTCTACGCCAACACCGTCCACAACGCAAAGCCGGCATACCAGAGCACCGCAGCGCGCAGCAACAGTTCCCAGAGCCGATCCAGGCTGTTGATGCCGTCCGGGCCGGCGACTGGTTTCGGAATCTCGCCCGCCACCAGTCCAACCTTGTCGATAAGGTCGGCGGCGCTGATGTTCCAGTTGAGCAATTCGTGCAGCATGACGCGGCTGACCGCCACGAAGTTGCCCACCAGGGCGAAACTCGCCGCCAGCAACCGGACCGGCACCCAGTCGAAGGCATGGCGCAGTTGCGCCGCCCGCTCGGCCACCCCGGGGTTGTGGCTGTGGTCGGCGGCCAGCGCCAGCAATCGATAGCTCAGCGCAGCCACGGGGCCGAGCAGGAAGTACCAGAAAATGACCGCGAAAAAACTCTGGTAAGCCTCCCACAGCAAATGACCTTGGACCCGTTCCAGCAACTGCTCGCCGTCGTCGGCGTCGATGCCCAGGTCTCGCTTGGCGACATGAGTGGCCGCTTGCAGGTCTTCCCGACGCCAGGCATCGCGAAACGGACCCAGGTCAGCCAACAGGTCGCCGCGCCCCAGACTGTAGATCACCACCAACAGATGCACCGGCAATGCCAGCAACCCATAGGCCACCGGCTCCAACACCCATAGCAACAGTGCCAGCAGCGCCACTGGCAGGAGGACCATGACCACCAGCACCAACCAGGGCCGGTTGACCCAGCGAGGGCTCACCTCCAACTTGTTCAGCTCGCCCAGCCAGCCGCCATCACGCTGGACCCGCTGGCGCAAGGCCGAGAACTTCTCGATCCAGACCGCCAGCAGCAACACCAGAAAACTCATTGTCCTTCCCCTTCTATCAGGGCCGCGCGATAGCGCGCCCAGTCGAATGCCGGTCCCGGATCGGTCTTGCGCCCCGGAGCGATGTCGCTGTGCCCGCAGATTCGTGGCACGGTGATCGCCTTGAACGCCGCCTGCAACTGCCGGGTCAGATCCACCAGCGCGGCATACTGTGCGTCGGTAAATGGCAGATCATCGGTGCCTTCAAGTTCGATGCCAATGGAAAAATCGTTACACGTCTCTCGCCCTTCGAAGCATGAAACGCCCGCATGCCAGGCACGATCCAGGCAGGAGACAAATTGGCTGATGACGCCGTCACGTTCAATCAGGAAGTGCGCCGAGACGCGCAGCTCTGCGATACCGGCAAAATAGGGATGTTCCGTGACATCCAAGCGATTCTGGAAAAATTCCTGCACCTTGCCCGTCGCGAACTGTGCCGGCGGCAAGCTGATGTTGTGGATCACCAGCAGGGAGATTTCGCCCTCGGGGCGCGCATTGAAATTAGGCGATGGGCAATGACGCGCGCCATCGCACCAACCGCTTGCGGGGTCCAGCTGCATACAGGTTCCTTCGATGACGACAGTGAATGCCGCCAGTATGCCGCGATCGACCTCGGCTGCGCGATCACTTGCCGCGATTGAGCTGGCGCAGATTGCCCAGAACCGATTCCAGCGCCCGGTCGAACAGCAGGGTATCGTCCAACAGCCGCGCCGCTCCCCGGCGGAATTCCAAGGCCAGGCTAGTGCGGCTGTGCTCCAGGACCTTGAGGCCGGTGCGGTTGACGAAGACAAACTTGCCGGTAGCCTGGATGATCGCCGCAAGCTTGCAACGAAGGCTGTTGTCTTCGTCCTCTTGGAATTCGACCCAGCTCCCCAGGCGCAATTGGTCGACCTGGAGCAGGCCTACATCGTCGGCCGGCAGACGAACAGTCGTCTCCTCCATGGGCGTTTTCGGCGCAGTCCGCAGGACGATAGGCTCCGCCACCTCGACCATGACCGGCGAATCGGCCGGTTCAGCCTGCTCGGATGCCTGACCCATCCGCTGGAGGGCCTGGACGTGAAGCACTTCCAGCTCGCTGAAAAATTCGCTGGTGGCGAACGGATCGAACGCCGAGCGGCTCAAGCCCTCGCGCAAGGCCTTGAGCAATTCCGGCACCATCGCCAGCAAACGCAGGCCCGCGTCGGACTCTTCGTGGTGCTGGACACTCCAGACCAATTGTTCGAGCGTCAGCACGTCTGCCTTCCATTCAACTGAATGCTCGCCATGCTTGAAGCCGGTCAGCAGCAACACCTGGCTCCAGGCTTGCTGCACAAAGTCCACCACGGCCTGGGGCAAGAGCTTGCCCAGCATGACCTGGTTCAGCGCGCCTTCGACTCGCTGGCGCGCCAGTTCGGCCTTTGCCCGCCCTTCTTCAGCGTCTCGAATGCGTTGCTCCAACAACTCACAGCGACGACGCTCGTCGCTGGTGAACGCCAGGAACTCGGCCAGCACCTCGGAAAAAATCGCCGGGTCGTCGACAAAATCGTTCAACAAACGCTGCACCACTTGCTCGATGCGCAGATACAGGGCGTCACGCTGATGATCGTCGCAATCGCCCCAGCCCATCGCCGCCGCGGCGATTTCATTGAGCAGCCGGCGGGCCGGATGGTTACCACGACTGAAGAAACTCTTGTCCTGTACCGCGACCTTAAGCATCGGAATCTGCAGTCGGCCGATCAAGGCCTTGAGGATATCCGGCAAGTTATGGTCTTCGAGAATGAACTCGAACATCATCGCGATCAGATTGATCACGTCTTCGTCGGCGCCGTCAACGACCCGGGATCTGCCGCTCTTGACGCTGACCCGGGTCAGCAACTGTTCCAACTGGCTGCGCAGGTCGAATTCATCCTGGACCGTGGGCGACGGCACATATTGCTGCAGATGAGACAACAGTCGCAGCAGGTCTCGTGTCGAGATTGGCTGGGCCGGCGCGCTGGCCTCCAGGGTTGGCGCGACACTGCCGCGCACCTGGACCAGCAGCTTCTGCAACGCGGCGAACACTTCGTGCACGCTGTCATCGACGTCGTCGATCCTTGGCCTTGTCGCGCCAGCGGCCTTGGGTCGAGAGACCTCTTCGACGCGATCCGAGGCCCGACGCGACGGAGAGGCCTTGAGATCCGGCAAGATGCCCGTGGCAGCCAGCAACTGATTGGCTTCGGCGTAGAGCTGGTCGCATTCGCTAAGCACATAGCGTTCGAAGAGCTTGAGCAGGATCAACTTGACCTTGATCCCCACGCCCAGGTTGCGCCCGGCCTGAAGAAAATGCTCGCACAGCAATGCCGGGCTCAAGGGGTTCTGCTGGTTGGTCAACGGCCGGGCCAACAACGCACTGAGACGGGCGGTGAGTTGATCGAGCGAAACGCCATCGCGACTGAGCACCCGCGCGACCATGGTTTCGACCGCCAGGCGACGCTCCAGCTCGTCATGGTTTGGCTGGCTGGAGATTGCACCCAGCACGGGAGCCAGTGTCGCCTGGGTAAGGTCGTATTGGGCGAGGCTGACGAACGCCTCGAAAAACTGCTCGATGAATTCGCGCTCGATACTTTTGCGTTTGAGCCGCAAGTCGCGCATGGCCTCGAAATAGAGATTCTGCTCGACATCGTTGCGCGCCCGATCGGCCATTTCGAACAACGTGTCGTCGGCGTTATCGAACAACCCTTGCAAGCCAACGCGCAACTGTTGGGCCGCCTTGTCGCGAACCTGAAGCAGAATCACAGGCAGGCGGGCGAGCGGCGAACGAGTCGCCTGATCGCTAGGCACCTTGTGCAAAGGCACCACATTTCCGTCGTTATGCATCCTGGCCTCCTGAAACGGCATTCTTCGGTTCGCGACGTCAAAGTCATGACGTCAATCGAAAGGCGGATTATCGGGTAAAAGACATCAGTCACACCAGCGGCGCTCTGTGACCAAGCTCAAATAGATCGCAATAAGTGACCGGCAAAAGGGGGAAATGTTGCGCGGACGCGACCAAATACAAGCCAATCAGTCCCAAGTAGATATAATCGGGCCACTTTGTTTGTGGAGCCCGCTATGCCGAATCTACGTCTCGCCGACCTGACCGCCGAAATCGAAGCCAATGTGCGCCGCGCGTTGCTCGAAGACATCGGCAGTGGCGACATCACCGCGCAACTGATCCCCACCGAACGCCTGGCCAAGGCCACCATCATCACTCGAGATGCCGCGATCATCAGTGGCACGGCCTGGGTCGATGCGGTGTTTCGGCAACTGGACGCCCGCGTCGCGGTGCACTGGCAAGTCCGCGACGGCGACCGGGTGAACCCTGACGAGGCACTGTTCCACCTCGAGGGCCCGGCCCGTTCGTTGCTGACCGGTGAACGTAGCGCGCTGAATTTTTTGCAGCTGCTATCGGGCGTCGCCACTCGGGCCCGTTACCTGGCGGATTTCGTCGCCGACACACAGGTCAAGCTGCTCGATACCCGCAAAACGCTTCCAGGGCTGCGGCTGGCCCAGAAATATGCGGTCACCTGCGGTGGTTGCCATAACCACCGCATCGGCCTCTACGACGCCTTCCTGATCAAGGAAAATCATATCGCCGCCTGCGGTGGAATCGCGCAGGCCATCAACGCCGCCCACAAGATCGCGCCGGGCAAACCGGTCGAAATCGAAGTCGAAAGCCTGGCGGAACTGAAAGAGGCGCTGGCGGCCGGGGCCGACATCATCATGCTCGATGAACTGAGCCTGGACGATATGCGCGAAGCCGTGCGCCTGAACGGCGGCAAGGCGAAACTGGAAGCCAGCGGCGGGATCAACGAAAACACGTTGCGCCCGATTGCCGAGACCGGCGTGGACTACATCTCCATTGGCGCGATGACCAAGGACGTGAAAGCGGTGGATCTGTCGATGCGCTTGAGCCTCTGACAGGCTGAGGCCAGGCAATCAGAAACGAAGAGGGTCCGTGGCGAGGGAGCTTGCTCCCGCTGGGCCGGGCTGGCGCTCCAGCGCGAAGCGGCCCCCTCTTTTGGGGCTGCTGCGCAGCCCAGCGGGAGCAAGCTCCCGCGCCACAGTGTTACTCTTGCCGCGTTTTTTTCAGACCACCAGATTGTTCATCTCGCAGTACTCATCCCATTCCACACCCAGCACCTCGGCCGCTTCCTTGTGCAATGCAAGGCGCTGCAGCTCGAATTCTTCAGGTGTGCTGGTGTACTTGAGCGTCAGCTCCCAGGGTTGCAGTCCCTGGGCTTCGGCCTCGTCTTCGAATGCCCATTGGATCTGATCTTTCTGATCGTCGGCGGACAAGTCCTTGATCTCTTCCAGCAACTGGGGCGCATCCAGCACGTACTTCTTCAGCGCTGCTTCGTGCCTGGCTTCCTGGGTCAATTCTTTAACAGTCATGGCGTTCTCGTTGATCTGGGGAATGGAAGATGGATCTGGATCATCAAGGATCTCTCTGACGCAAAAAACCGTGTGAAGCCCGGTTTATCTGGCCTTCAGAACCATTCGGGGATCATCTGAAAACAAAGGTGTTTGCATTTTTGGGACAAGGGAATCCTAACAGAGACGCAAGCCAGTGCAACAAGCGGAATCAAATGGAGGAGCGAGGTATGTGCGCGGTTACAGTTTCTCGGTTCCATGCACAGGGATTCACCCCGTATAAATATCCACGACTTCAGCAGTGAGGGTCGAGACTCAATGAGCAGCCAATTGCAATACAAGGGCTATGTCGGCTCAATTGAAACAAGCACCCAAGACAAATGCCTGTTCGGAAAGCTCTTATTCATCAGGGCGCTGGTGAGTTACGAAGGACAAACGGTGGCCGAATTGGAAGCGGCTTTTCGCGAGGCGGTAGATGACTATCTGCAAACCTGTCCGCAGCTCGGGTAGAAGTCGGAAGTCCCTTGGAAGAATCTGGTGCCCGAGACAGGAATCGAACCTGCGACCTTCGCGTTACGAGTGCGCTGCTCTACCGACTGAGCTACACGGGCGGTGGCTAAACCTAGCATCGTCCCCCGTGGCCAGGCAACCCGCGACACAGGGATTTTCACCACACAGCAAAACGCCCCGAACCAGTCGGGGCGTTTGCTTGTTTCAGCGGCTAAGCGAGGGGGTGATTAAACGCCCGATGCCTTGGCTGCTGCGACGTCCTTGATGGACAGCTTGATACGGCCGCGGTTGTCCACGTCCAGTACCAGCACTTCCACTTCCTGGCCTTCCTTGAGGATATCGGTCACTTTCTCGACGCGAGCATCGCTCAGCATGGAGATGTGAACCAGGCCGTCCTTGCCCGGCAGGATGTTGACGAACGCGCCGAAGTCGACGATGCGCTCAACCTTGCCGATGTAGATCTTGCCGATCTCGGCTTCCGCGGTAATGCCCAGGACGCGCTGGCGTGCTGCTTCTGCCGCTTCCTTGGTTTCGCCAAAGATCTTGATCGAACCGTCGTCTTCGATGTCGATCGAAGCCTTGGTTTCTTCGCAGATCGCACGGATGGTCGCGCCGCCTTTACCGATGACATCACGGATTTTGTCGGTGTCGATTTTCATCGCGATCATGGTCGGAGCATTTTCCGACAGCTCGGTACGGGACTGACCGATGATCTGGTTCATCTGGCCGAGGATGTTCAGGCGCGCTTCCAGGGCTTGGCCCAGGGCGATTTCCATGATCTCTTCGGTGATGCCCTTGATCTTGATGTCCATCTGCAGTGCGGTGACGCCCTTGGCGGTACCGGCCACTTTGAAGTCCATGTCGCCCAGGTGGTCTTCGTCACCCAGGATGTCGGTCAGGACAGCGAATTTCTCGCCTTCTTTAACCAGACCCATGGCGATACCGGCAACCGGCGCCTTCATCGGCACACCGGCGTCCATCAGGGCCAGGGAAGCGCCGCAGACCGAAGCCATCGAGCTCGAACCGTTGGACTCGGTGATTTCCGAAACCACGCGAATGGTGTACGGGAACACGTCGGCAGCAGGCAGCATTGCGGCAATCGAACGACGGGCCAGACGGCCGTGACCGATTTCGCGACGACCAGCGCCACCCATGCGACCACACTCACCGACCGAGAACGGAGGGAAGTTGTAGTGCAGCATGAACGGGTCTTTTTTCTCGCCTTCCAGAGTGTCCAGCAGTTGCGCGTCACGGGCGGTGCCCAGAGTTGCAACAACCAGCGCCTGGGTTTCGCCACGGGTGAACAGAGCCGAACCGTGGGTCTTAGGCAGAACACCGACTTCGATGTTCAGCGGACGTACAGTCTTGGTGTCGCGACCGTCGATACGTGGCTTGCCGTTGACGATGTTTTCGCGAACGGTGCGGTATTCGATTTCACCGAATGCAGCTTTGACGTCGCTAGCCGATGGCTGGCCTTCTTCGCCGGAGAACTTGGCAACGACCTGGTCTTTCAACTCACCCAGGCGCGCATAACGGTCGGCCTTGATGGTGATGGTGTAGGCCTGGGAGATCGCGTCGCCGAACTCGGCACGGATAGCGCCCAGCAGAGCGGTGGCTTCTGGCTGTGGAGCCCAGGTCCAGGTTGGCTTGGCAGCTTCAGCGGCCAGTTCTTTAACGGCGTTGATCACCACCTGGAACTCGTCGTGAGCAAACAGTACTGCGCCCAACATCTGGTCTTCGGTCAGCTCTTTGGCTTCCGATTCAACCATCAGAACGGCTTCCGAAGTACCGGCCACGACCATGTCCAGGCTCGAAGCTTTCTGTTGTTCGTAAGTCGGGTTCAGCAGGTAGCCGGTGCTTTCGTGGAACGCGACGCGGGCAGCGCCGATCGGGCCATCGAAAGGAATGCCGGAGATGGCCAGGGCGGCCGAGGTACCGATCATCGCAGCGATGTCCGGATCGGTTTTCTTGCTGGTGGAAACGACGGTGCAGACAACCTGCACTTCGTTCATGAAGCCTTCAGGGAAAAGCGGACGGATCGGACGGTCGATCAGTCGGGAAGTCAGGGTTTCTTTCTCGGAAGGACGGCCTTCGCGCTTGAAGAAACCACCAGGGATCTTACCGGCAGCGTAAGTCTTTTCCTGGTAATGAACAGACAGCGGGAAGAAGCCCTTGCCTGGATCGGCTTGCTTGGCACCGACAACGGTCACCAATACGCTGACGTCGTCGTCAACGGTGACCAGCACTGCGCCGGAGGCCTGACGGGCGATACGGCCAGTCTCGAGGGTAACGGTCGACTGACCGAATTGGAATTTTTTGATTACCGGGTTCACGGTGTCCTACCTTCTTTGTGGCTCTTGGGGAACTTGTCTTCTTGCGAAATTCTTGGGCAATGGCGGGAGTCGGCCCGACGCCTGTCCAGGGTAAAACGTGTATCCAGATAAAACTTGAGGCTGGGAGCCTGCCATGCGCCAGCGGGAAACCCACTGACGTACGACAGACCACCAACCTCTAGCGCAATCGCTGATTAGCGACGCAGACCCAGGCGACCGATCAGAGTCTGATAACGACCCAGATCCTTGCCTTTCAGGTAGTCCAGCAGCTTGCGACGCTGGTTTACCATGCGGATCAGACCACGACGGGAGTGGTGATCTTTACCGTTGGCCTTGAAGTGACCTTGCAGTTTGTTGATGTTGTGGGTCAGCAGTGCAACTTGCACTTCTGGCGAACCAGTGTCACCAACAGCTTGCTGGTAGTCAGCTACGATTTGAGCTTTTTCTTGAACGTCGAGAGCCATGAGGCAATCCTTTTTAGTCAGGAAGCTGTTCCAAGGAAACAGCTTCAACAGGCCAGGGACAAATCCCTGTATCTATAAATGAGTAGTGACCGTGCCTGTTAACAGCCACACTCGCCAACCTGTTGTTACGCAGGCTGGTTCCGGTCATTCCGACCGAATCAGTCGACGCGGCGCAATGCGCCCGTCTTCGCTCACTTCACCGATACCGATGAAGCGACCGTTGTGATCCTGCACCCGGACCATACCGAACTTCGGCGCATCCGGGGCACGTACTGGCTGGCCATTGAGCCAGTAGAACGCGCTGTGTTCGGAAAACTGCAGCAGTGGCCAGTCGAGCAAGCCGCTGTCCGATGGCATCAGGAAACGGTCAACCGCTTCGTTGCCGCCGTCGGCATGCACCGCTTCCAGCTCTTCCAGCGTGACCGTCTGGGCCAGGGTGAAAGGCCCGGCCTGGGTCCGTCGCAATTCTGCCACGTACGCGCCACAGCCGAGCTGCTCACCAATATCCTCCACCAGGGTGCGGATATAGGTGCCTTTGCTGCAATCCACGGCAAGCCGCGCAGTATCACCGTCAAAGGCCAGCAATTCCAAGCGCGCAATAGTAACAGAACGCGGTTCACGCTCCACTACTTCGCCTGCGCGAGCTAGCTTGTACAGTGGCTGGCCATCACGCTTGAGAGCAGAGTACATCGGCGGTATCTGACTGATTTTTCCGCGAAAAGCTGGCAACACAGCTTCCACATCAGCCTGACCAACGGTCACCGGGCGCTCCAGCAAAACCTCACCTTCAGCGTCCGCCGTGGTGGTGGTCTTGCCTAACTGGGCGACGGTTTCATAACCCTTATCGGAATCGAGCAGATATTGGGAAAACTTGGTCGCCTCGCCGAAGCACAGCGGCAGCACGCCGGTGGCGAGTGGATCGAGACTCCCGGTGTGCCCGGCCTTCTCGGCATTGAGCAGCCAGCGAACCTTCTGCAACGCCGCGTTGGAGGTAAACCCCAACGGTTTGTCGAGCAAAATGATACCGCTGACATTACGACGGATACGTTTGACCTGAGCCACCGTTTACTCCTTGGTGTCTTCGGGTTCAGACGCCGCCGGGTGCTGGCTGTCTTCAGCCACGGCGCGCTCGATCAGGGCCGACAGATGCGCACCCCGCACGACGCTCTCGTCGTAGTGGAAGTGCAGCTGTGGAACGCTGCGCAGTTTCATTTCCCGAGCCAGTTGCATGCGCAGGAAACCAGCGGCCGAGTTGAGCACCTTGATGCTCTGGGCGATTTCTTCCGCACTGTCCTGGCCCATCACGGTGATGAAAATCTTCGCGTGACCAACGTCACGGCTGACTTCCACTGCGGTAATGGTGACCAGGCCGACACGCGGATCCTTGACTTCGCGGCGGATCAGTTGGGCCAGCTCACGCTGCATCTGATCGCCGATTCGTTGGGTACGGCTGTATTCTTTTGCCATGTCTTGTTACCTGTTACTGCCCCACGGTCAAACCCGTGAGGTCTGAAAGCGGCAAACGCCCGGCCTGGCAAAAGCCAGACCGGGCGTTGCGTTTAGAGTCCGCCAGCCAGGCAGCGCATGTTCATGCGGCTGCCCGGTGCGGCTCTTGAAGTGCGCGAGTCAGAGGCTGCGAGCAACCTGGACCTTCTCGAAGACTTCGATCTTGTCGCCGACCTTGACGTCGTTGTAGCTCTTGACGCCAATACCGCATTCCATGCCGGCACGTACTTCGGAAGCGTCATCCTTGAAGCGGCGCAGGGATTCCAGCTCGCCTTCGAAGATTACGATGTCTTCACGCAGTACACGGATTGGACGGTTACGGTGAACGACACCTTCGATCACCATGCAACCGGCGATGGCACCGAACTTCGGCGAACGGAACACGTCGCGAACTTCGGCGGTACCCAGGATGTTCTCGCGAACATCGCTGCCCAGCATACCGGTAAGGGCTTTCTTGACGTCTTCGATGATGTCGTAGATCACGTTGTAGTAACGCATATCCAGACCTTCCTGCTCGACGATCTTGCGAGCGCCAGCATCGGCACGCACGTTGAAGCCAAACAGTACAGCGCTGGAGGCCAGTGCCAGGTTGGCGTCGGACTCGGTGATACCACCGACACCGCCACCGACCACACGCACTTGCACTTCGTCGTTACCCAGGCCGTTCAAGGCACCGTTCAACGCTTCCAGCGAACCACGGACATCGGATTTGAGGACGATGTTAAGCGTCTTCTTCTCTGCCTGGCCCATGTTCTCGAAAATATTCTCCAGCTTGCCGGCGTGAGCGCGAGCCAGTTTGACTTCGCGGAACTTGCCTTGACGGAACAGAGCCACTTCACGGGCTTTCTTCTCGTCAGCCACCACGCTCATCTCGTCGCCAGCATCCGGGGTACCGTCCAGGCCGAGGATCTCGACAGGGATGGAAGGACCGGCTTCCTTGATTGGCTTACCGTTCTCGTCGAGCATGGCACGTACACGGCCATAGTTCGAACCGACCAGCACCATGTCGCCTTGGCGCAAGGTACCGTCTTGAACCAGAACGGTAGCAACCGGACCACGACCTTTGTCGAGTCGCGATTCAACCACGACGCCTCGGCCAGGAGCCGAAGGAGTCGCTTTCAGTTCCAGAACTTCAGCTTGCAGCAGAACGGCTTCGAGCAACTCGTCCACACCAGTACCGACTTTCGCCGAAACCGATACGAACGGGGTGTCGCCGCCCCACTCTTCCGACGTCACGCCGTGAACCGACAGTTCGCTACGGATGCGATCGAGATCAGCGCCCGGCTTGTCGATTTTGTTCACTGCAACAACCAGTGGAACGCCGGCAGCCTTGGCGTGCTGGACCGCTTCAATGGTCTGTGGCATTACGCCGTCGTCCGCTGCAACGACCAGAATCACAATGTCAGTCGCCTTGGCACCACGAGCACGCATGGCGGTAAACGCGGCGTGACCCGGGGTATCGAGGAAAGTGACCATGCCGCGGTCAGTTTCAACGTGGTACGCACCGATGTGCTGGGTGATACCGCCGGCTTCGCCAGCAGCTACCTTGGCACGACGGATGTAGTCGAGCAGCGAAGTCTTACCATGGTCAACGTGGCCCATTACGGTCACGACTGGCGCACGGGAGAACGTCTCACCTTCAAACTTCAGGGACTCCGCCAGGGAGTCTTCCAGGGCGGTGTCGCTGACCAGGGTCACTTTGTGGCCCAGCTCTTCGGCTACCAGTTGAGCAGTTTCCTGATCAAGCACCTGGTTGATGGTCGCTGGAGTACCCAGTTTGAACATGAACTTGATGATTTCAGCAGCCTTGACCGACATCTGATTGGCGAGATCGCCAACAGTGATGGTCTCGCCGATCTGCACATCACGCACGACAGGGCCGGTAGGGCTCTGGAAACCGTGGGCGTTACGCTTCTTCAGCTTGGCCTTGCCGCGACCACCACGACGGAAGCCATCGCTTTCTTCGTCGGTAGTACGTGGGGCAACGCGTGGAGCAGGCGCTTTCTCTTTGACCGAGGCACGATGCGGAGCGTTTTTGCGCTCACCATCACCACTGCCACGACGACTGTTATCGTCGGCACGTGGTTTGTCCGGACGGCGTTGTTCGTTCTGCTTGTTGCGAACGTCAGCAGACGGTGCTGGAGCAGCGGCCACAACCGGTGCGCTTTCGCGTACTGGCTCGGCAACTACGGCAGGCGCTGCAACGGCGTCGTTAGTAACGGTTTGCCCAGCAGCAGGCTGGCGACGCGCTTCTTCTTCGGCGCGACGCTTGGCTTCTTCTTCAGCCTTCTGACGTGCAGCGTTTTCTACTGCGCGACGCTCTTCCAGCTCGCGTTTACGCTCGGCTTCGATTTCTTCCGGGCTGCGCTGTACGAAGACTTTCTTCTTGCGTACTTCAACGCTGATGCTTTTGCTACCGGCAACACGCAGGGTGCTGGTGGTTTTACGCTGCAGAGTGATCTTGCGCGGTTCTTCCACTTTCGCCTTGTGACTGCTCTTCAAGTGAGTCAGCAGGGACTGCTTCTCACTGTCGGTCACATGTTCCTCGGCGGCGGTGTGCGGCAGACCTGCCTCACGCATCTGCTGCAACAGGCGCTCTACCGGTGTTTTGACCTCATCGGCCAGTTGTTTCACCGTGACTTGCGTCATGCACTTCTCTCCTCAGGCCGCGCCTAATTACTCGAACCAGTGGGCTCGGGCGGCCATGATCAACTTGCCGGCACGATCATCGTCAATGCCGTCGATGTCGAGCAGATCGTCAATAGACTGCTCGGCCAGGTCTTCGCGGGTAATTACGCCGCGCACCGCCAGTTCCATCGCCAAATCCTTGTCCATGCCCTCAAGCGAGAGCAGGTCTTCGGCCGGATGGGCGTCTGCCAGCTTTTCCTCAGTAGCGATGGCTTTGGTCAACAAACGATCCTTGGCCCGAGCGCGAAGCTCGTTGACGATGTCCTCGTCAAAGCCGTCGATGTTGAGCATTTCCTCCACCGGTACGTAGGCAATCTCTTCCAGGCTGGTAAAGCCTTCATCCACCAGCACCTGCGCCAGTTCTTCATCGACTTCAAGCTCTTCGATAAAGTTGCGCAGGATGTCGCCGGTTTCAGCTTGCTGCTTAGCCTGGATGTCCGATTCGGTCATCACGTTCAGTGTCCAGCCAGTCAATTGGCTAGCCAGACGCACGTTCTGACCACCGCGACCGATGGCCTGAGCGAGATTGTCTGCGCCAACGGCGATGTCCATGGCGTGGGCATCTTCGTCGACGATAATTGCCGCCACTTCAGCAGGCGACATGGCATTGATCACGAACTGAGCCGGGTTATCGTCCCACAGGACGATGTCCACACGCTCGCCGCCCAACTCGCCGGATACGGCCTGGACACGCGAACCACGCATGCCGATGCAGGCACCTTGCGGGTCGATGCGCTTGTCCTTGGAGCGGACCGCGATCTTGGCACGCGAACCCGGATCACGGGAGGCGGCCATGACTTCGATCAGGCCTTCAGCAATTTCCGGCACTTCGATACGGAACAACTCGATCAGCATTTCCGGCGCGGTACGCGACAGGATCAACTGCGGGCCCCGGTTCTCGGTGCGGATTTCCTTGAGCAGCGCACGCAAACGCACGCCAACCCGGAAAGTTTCGCGAGAGATGATGTCTTCACGAGCCAGCAATGCCTCGGCATTGTTGCCCAGATCGACGATCACGTTGTCGCGGGTCACTTTTTTCACGGTGCCGGAGATGATCTCCCCCAGGCGCTCGCGATAGGCATCAACGACTTGCGCGCGCTCGGCTTCGCGAACTTTCTGCACGATGACTTGCTTGGCAGTCTGCGCAGCGATGCGACCAAACTCGATGGATTCGATCTTTTCTTCGACAACATCACCTACCTTGGCGCCAGGATGCGTTTCAGCAACCTTGCTCGGCCAGGTTTCGATGGCCGGATCGTCCAGGTCGGCTTCTTCGACTACCGTCCAGCGACGGAATGTCTCATAGGCACCGGTGTGGCGATTGATCTCCACACGCAAATCAACTTCGTCCTCGAACCGCTTCTTGGTAGCAGTGGCCAAAGCCAGCTCAAGCGCTTCAAAAATAACGTTAGCCGGTACGCCCTTTTCATTGGATACCGACTCAACAACCAGCAGTACTTCTTTGCTCATCGTACGCCTCGCCTTTCGCAAGCCATTGGATCCGCGGGATCCGCAGTATCTGGCACGTATCAGTCAAAACTGGGAATGATGTTGGCCTTGTCGATCATATCGATCGGCAACAGGAACTCATGGTCTTCTACTTGCACCACGACGTCCTGCTCTTCTACACCGCGTAGAAGGCCTTGAAAGTTGCGTCGGCCTTCGAAAGGCGAGCGCAGCTTGATCTTCACTTGTTCACCGGCAAACGAAGCGAACTGTTCAAGTGTGAACAGGGGGCGCTCCATGCCAGGCGAGGAAACTTCCAGGGTGTATTCGGAGGTGATTGGATCTTCAACATCCAGTACACCGCTGATCTGACGGCTGACGATGGCGCAATCATCCACCAACACACCGCCTTCCTTATCGATATAAACGCGCAACAGTGAGTGGCGACCTTGAGCCGAAAACTCAATACCCCAGCATTCATAGCCAAGGGCCACGACCACCGGGGCCAACAAGGCCTGCAACTGTTCTAGCTTGCTCGACACCTGAACCCCCTCGTGCATGTTTGTGCATGCTGTGCAAATAAAAAAAAATGGGCGAATCGCCCATCCCTGAAACGCCGTCGAACAGCGGCGTTGTAAAGTGTCCAGCTAACAAAAAGCCCCTTGGAAGGGGCCCTGAAACTGGTTGCGGGAGCCGGATTTGAACCGACGACCTTCGGGTTATGAGCCCGACGAGCTACCAGGCTGCTCCATCCCGCGACAAAGCTGGGGCGGAAGTATACGACTGATCCCTTACAGGGTCAATGTAACCCTTCCACCTACAAGAAAGCCCGCAATCGCGGGCTCTCCTGATAATTGGTACCGAGAAGGGGACTCGAACCCCTACACCCTATGGGCACAACCACCTCAAGGTTGCGTGTCTACCAATTCCACCACCTCGGCAATACAGCGTTTGAAACCTTCTTACTTCTGCTCTTGAGCTGGAGGCACGTCAGTCGCCGGATTGGCCGACTTTTGCTCTTGAAGCACCGGGACATCATCAGAAGCCGGTTGTTGCTTTGGCGCTTCCAACACCGCCGGGTTTGGCAAACCTACTTGAGTCAGCTCATGAGCTTTCTCTTTAGCAAAGTAACCTAACCCTAAGCTGGTTATGAAGAAACCGGCGGCAAGTATAGCAGTAAACTTACTAAGAAAGGTAGAGGAACCTTGGCTTCCGAATACAGTATTTGAAGCACCTGCACCGAAAGACGCACCAGCATCCGCACCTTTACCCTGCTGCAGCAATACGAGAGCGACTACACCCAGTGCGCCCAGCAGATGAAAAACGACTACGACTGTTTCCAGCATTTTTTCAGTTTCCCGCGGCGCGACAGATCGCACCGAACTCATCTGCATTCAGGGAAGCTCCACCAATGAGCCCCCCATCGATATCCGGCATGCCGAACAGTTCGACCGCATTGGCCGCCTTCACGCTGCCGCCGTATAGAAGCCGCACACCTCGTGCCACTTCAGAATTTTCTGCCGCTAACTGCGCGCGGATGGCTGCGTGCACATCCTGCGCCTGTTGCGGCGAAGCAGTCAGTCCGGTACCGATGGCCCAGACTGGCTCATAAGCGATGACCGCCTTTGCAAAAGCACCGACGCCCAGGTCTTCGATGATGCTGCCCAGCTGACGCCCGACAACTTCAAGTGTCTTTCCGGACTCACGCTGCTCGAGGGTTTCCCCTACGCACAACACCGGAATCAGACCGCAGGCCTGTGCTGCCGCAAATTTCCGGATCAAGGCTTTGTCCTGCTCGCCCATGATCATGCGGCGCTCGGAGTGCCCGACCAGGACCAAGGAACAACCTGCATCGACGAGCTGGCTCGGCGCAATCTCGCCGGTCAACGCGCCTTGCATGGATTCCACCGCAGAATTCTGCGCGCCGACCGAAATCGACTTGCCTTTCAAGCCATCAACCACTTGATTGATATACAGGCAAGGCGGGAATACCGCGACATCAACACCGCTTGGCAAGGCCAGATTGCGAAGGCCTTTGATCAGCTCAGCGACGCTGGCGCGGGTACCGTGCATCTTCCAGTTACCAGCTACCATAGGGCGACGCATGCTGTACCTCGTCGGTCAAAGTGGGCGCAGATGTTACCCAACCGATTCATGACTGGCAAGCCGAATTCAGGCAGAAACTTCAGTAACAAGTTTTGCCAGCTCTTCAGCATAACCGCGGACCTGTGCTTCATCCTCGCCTTCGACCATGACACGCACCAAAGGCTCTGTACCCGACTTGCGCAACAACACGCGCCCACGCCCAGCCATTGCCTGGGTTACACGCTCGCCGGCCTGCTTGACCGTCGGGTGCTCGATAGGATTTGCACCGCCGCCGAAACGTACGTTGATCAGTACTTGCGGACACTTGCGCAATGCCTGTCGCGACTGCGCAAGACCTTCGTTGCGCGCCTTGAGGGCCATCAGCACTTGCAGGGCGGCAATAATCGCATCACCAGTGGTGGTATGGTCGAAGCAGACAATGTGCCCCGAGTTCTCGCCACCAATCACCCAGTTGCGCTCCAGCAGCTCCGAGATGACATAGCGGTCACCCACATTGGCGCGCACAAAGGGTATGTCCAGGTCCGCCAGGGCCAACTCGAGCCCAAGGCTGCTCATCAATGTACCAACAACCCCGCCCTGCAGCTTGCCGCGCCCGTGCAGGTCGCGCGCGATGATGAACAGCAGCTCATCACCATCAACGACCGTGCCCGTGTGATCGACCATCAGCACGCGGTCGCCGTCACCATCGAAGGCAATGCCGAGATCGGCATGCTCGGCCAATACAGCCGCCTGCAAAGCCTCGGTATGAGTAGAACCGCAGTTGTGGTTGATGTTCAGCCCATTAGGCTGGGCCGAGAGCACCACCACTTCGGCACCCAGCTCACGAAAAACGCTTGGCGCGACCTTGTAGGTTGCGCCATGAGCACAGTCGACAACGATCTTCAGACCGGAAAAACTGGTACCCGTCGGAACACTGCCCTTGCAGAATTCAATGTAGCGACCCGATGCATCGTTGATCCGAGACACCTTGCCGATCTTGCTCGACTCGACCACGGTCATTGGCGCGTCCAGCAACTCCTCGATCATCAGCTCGATTTCGTCCGGCAGCTTGGTGCCCTTGCCAGAGAAAAACTTGATACCGTTGTCGTCATGAGGATTATGCGAAGCGCTGATAACAATGCCTGCCTGCGCCTGGAATGTCCGAGTCAGGTAGGCGATGGCTGGCGTAGGCATCGGCCCGAGCAGCATGACATCGGCACCCGCCGAGGTCAGACCGGCTTCCAGAGCCGATTCGAACATATACCCGGATATTCGCGTGTCCTTGCCAACCAGCACTTTGCACGCGCCCATTTTTCGGAACGCCATCCCAGCGGCCCAGCCGAGCTTGAGCATGAAATCAGGGGTAATGGGGTATTCGCCGACCCGACCACGAATCCCGTCGGTGCCAAAGTATTTTTTGCTCATAAGTGCTCCATCATTCTTATTCGGCTGAATCCACTGCAGCGATCATCCGCACGACATCCATTGTTTCGACTACGTCATGCACCCGCAATATGCGCGCACCTTTTGTAATAGCCAAGGCGGCGAGTGCCAGACCGCCATGCAGGCGCTCTCCCACCGGACGACCCAACGCATTGCCTATCATGCTCTTTCGCGAGACACCGACCAACAGCGGCCGCCCCAGGGCATGCAAGGCTTCCATATGCTTGAACAGGCTCAGATTGTGCGCCAATGTCTTCGCAAAGCCGAACCCGGGATCGAGAATGATCCGCTCGGCAGGGATGCCGGCGCCGGCACACTGGCTCATGCGATCCGCCAGGAACTCACCGACTTCGCGGGTTACATCGCCGTAGTGCGGGTCATTCTGCATCGTTCCGGGCTCGCCAAGCATGTGCATCAGGCACACCGGCAACCCCGTGGCAGCAGCGGCATCCAACGCGCCATCACGCCGTAACGAGCGAACGTCATTGATCAATCCCGCCCCCAAGCGCGCCGCCTCGCGCATGACCGCAGGCGTGGACGTATCGACTGAGATGATGACATCCAGCTCGCGATGTATGCGCTCGACAATTGGCGCCACTCGCTCCAGCTCCTCGGTAGGCGAAACCGCACGCGCACCGGGACGGGTCGACTCACCGCCTACATCGATCAGCGTTGCCCCGGCCGATACCATGGCCTCGGCATGCCGTAATGCAGCGTCGAGCTGGCTGAATCGTCCGCCATCGGAAAAGGAATCGGGAGTGACATTAAGAATGCCCATGACATGCGTATGGGCTAAATCAAGAACCCGGTTGCCGCAAGGCAACCGGGTCGAGGACTGGACAGAAGTCATTTTAAGCCTTAGACGTCGGCAGCCGGACCACCGATGGGTGTTTCCGGACGCTCGCCCTGCACCGCCGGCGG
Source organism: Pseudomonas sp. SWRI92 (assembly GCF_014268685.1). Classification (NCBI taxonomy): domain Bacteria; kingdom Pseudomonadati; phylum Pseudomonadota; class Gammaproteobacteria; order Pseudomonadales; family Pseudomonadaceae; genus Pseudomonas; species Pseudomonas sp. SWRI92. The sequence goes on along the minus strand of NZ_JABWQY010000012.1, from coordinate 114,674 downwards.
CGTACCGGAGGTACCCGTGCCACCAGACCAATCGCGAGGCTCACGCGGCGTGCGGCCCGCCATGATGTCGTCGATCTGCTCGGCATCGATGGTTTCATACTTCATCAAGGCATCAGCCATGGCGTCCAGCTTGTCGCGGTTATCCGTGAGGATCTGCTTGGCCGTCCCGTAGCACTGGTCAATGATGCTGCGAACCTCGGAGTCGATCAGCTTGGCTGTCTCACCCGAGAAGCTTGCATGTTGGCCGCCACCACCGCGACCGAGGAACACTTCGCCCTCTTCTTCGGCATACATCAACGGCCCCAGCTTCTCGGACAAGCCCCACTTGGTGACCATGTTCCGCGCGATCTGGCTAGCCCGCATGATGTCGTTCGACGCACCCGTCGTCACGCCATCGAAGCCCAGCGTCATTTCTTCAGCGATACGGCCGCCGTACAGCGAGCAGATCTGGCTGATCAACGCGCGCTTGGACAGGCTGTAGCGATCTTCTTCCGGAAGGAACATCGTCACGCCCAGCGCACGACCGCGCGGGATGATCGAGACCTTGTACACCGGATCATGCTCAGGCACTACGCGACCAACGATAGCGTGACCCGCCTCGTGGTAAGCCGTGTTCTGCTTTTCCTTCTCCGACATGACCATCGATTTGCGCTCGGCGCCCATCATGATCTTGTCCTTGGCCAACTCGAATTCCTTCATTTCCACGACGCGCTTGCCGGAACGGGCAGCGAACAGCGACGCTTCGTTTACCAGGTTCGCCAGATCGGCACCGGAGAACCCCGGCGTACCACGAGCGATGACCGCTGGAGCGACATCATCGCCCATCGGAACCTTGCGCATATGAACCTTGAGGATCTGCTCGCGACCGCGGATGTCCGGCAGCCCCACAACGACCTGACGGTCAAAACGGCCCGGACGCAACAGCGCAGGGTCGAGCACGTCCGGACGGTTGGTGGCGGCAATCACGATGATGCCGTCGTTCATTTCGAAACCATCCATCTCTACCAGCAACTGGTTGAGGGTTTGCTCGCGTTCGTCATGGCCACCGCCCATGCCCGCGCCACGATGACGACCGACGGCATCGATTTCGTCGATGAAGATAATGCAGGGGGCGTGCTTCTTGGCCTGCTCGAACATGTCACGAACACGGCTGGCGCCCACGCCGACGAACATCTCAACGAAATCGGAGCCGGAGATCGTGAAGAAAGGCACTTTCGCTTCACCGGCAATCGCCTTGGCCAGCAAGGTTTTACCAGTACCGGGTGGCCCGACCATCAGTACGCCGCGTGGAATACGGCCGCCCAGGCGCTGGAATTTGCCCGGATCGCGCAAGAACTCAACCAGCTCACCCACTTCTTCCTTGGCTTCGTCGCAACCCGCGACGTCGGCCAATGTGGTTTTGACCTGGTCCTCGGACAGTAGTCGAGCCTTGCTCTTGCCGAAACTCATCGGCCCGCCCTTGCCTCCGGCTCCGCCCTGCATCTGGCGCATAAAGAACATGAAGACCGCAATGATGACGAGGATAGGGAAGCTCGCAACCAGAAGCTGGGTCCAGATACTTTGCTGCTCAGGCTGCTTGCCTTCAATAACGACATGGTTGTCCACCAGGTCGCCGATCAGGCCGTTGTCCTGGATCGCCGGACGAATGGTCTTGAAGTTGTCACCATCGGTGCGCTTGCCGGTAATCACATAGCCATCAACGGCTACGCGCTCGACCTTGCCTTCCTTGACCTGCTGGAGGAAGTCGGAATAGTTGAGGGTCTGCGGCTCGTTAGGACTGGAGAAGTTGTTCATCACGGTCACGAGGACTGCAGCGATGATCAACCACAGGATCAGATTCTTTGCCATATCGTTCAATTAACTACCCTCTGAAGCAAGCTCCGCTACTGGCGCGCGCTTCGCATGATATTCACCGGCCTAACTTACTACATTACCTACGACTTGGCAGGCGCCGTCTGTAACCCTTTGTGAAACACTTTCTACACAATATTCGCTAATGCTGACGGGACGAAATACGAAAAACCTATCGCCCCGGTCGAAAAACCTCTTATTCCTCACTGCGCCCGCGGAAACCACGGCCCAGCAGGTACTGCTCACGGGAGCGATCACGCGATGATTTCGGTTTACGCGTCGTGACCTTCTCGAACTGCTTGCGCACGCTCTTGTGGTATTCGTCGAAGCCTTCACCCTGGAAGACCTTGATCAAAAAATCACCACCTGGCTTCAACACCCGAGTCGCAAGATCCAGTGCCAACTCGCACAGGAACATCGATCGCGGCATATCAACAGACGCCAGTCCACTCATATTGGGGGCCATATCGGAAATCACAAGGTCCACCTCGTTTTTTCCGACCGCTTCAAGGATATTCGCCAGTACGGCGTCCTCGGTAAAGTCGCCCTGAATGAAGGTCACATCCGGGATGCTGTCCATTTCCAGGATATCGGAAGCGATCAGTGTGCCTTGCCCACCAATCAGACGACTGGTCACTTGGGACCAGCCACCCGGGGCGGCGCCCAAGTCGATCACGCTCATGCCTGGACGGATCAAACGGTCTCTTTCCTGAATTTCCAACAGCTTGTAGCTGGCACGGGAGCGATACCCGTCTTTTTGCGCCATTTTCACGAATGGGTCGTTGAAATGCTCTTGCAGCCATTTAAGACTTGTCTTGGAACGGGCCACGGGCCACCTCTGAAATATTAAATCGGGTCGTGATTAACTGGGCGGTCCCGGACTCGCTCGGGTAAACTGGCCGCCGCTTTTTACAAGATCAGACGCAGGGGTCAGATTATGCCGCTCACTCAAGAGCAGAAGAAACAATACAAATCCATTGGCCACCATCTGAAACCGGTTTTGACTGTGGCTGACAACGGTTTGACTGAAGGTGTACTCGCCGAACTGGAGCGCGCCCTGGGGGACCATGAGCTGATCAAGATCAAGCTCAACATCCTGGATCGCGAAGCCCGCCTGGCTGCCGTTGCCGAGTTGTGCAAAGTCGGGAAGGCAGACCTGGTGCAGGTCATCGGCAAAATGGCACTGATTTATCGCAAAAATTTCAGCGTCAACAAGCAACTGTCGAACGTTCACCGGTTCAAGTGATGCAAAGGGTCAAGGGTGTGCTTCGCGCACCCTGCCGCTCCAACCGGGAGCCGGCTGCAAGACCAGCACCAATCCGGAGAAACCCAATACCAGATAACTGAATACCTGCCATTGCGTTGCATCGGGCCAACCGAGGCGTACCGCCAGGAACATCCCGCACCCATACAACGACATGAGCAGCAATTGCCCACGAATGTCGCGCCAAAGACTGCCAAGGCCCTCGGCCTGAACCAGCACCAAAGCCTGAAACAATATGCACGCTGCGGAAAACCCTACCAGCAGCGCCGTCAGCATACCCCCGATTTCATCGATGAGCAGCGGAGCCAGGCCGATTCGGCCCAGCACCGGTAGCAGACCGATGTGCAACAACCAGACGCCGCCCACCCATAACATCTGAGTGAGCTGCCAGATCATGGCACCCGCACGCAGCGGGCGCCTTCGTTCAGATGTGACGGACTTCGACAATCTCGTACTCGATGACACCGCTCGGCGTCTTCACGGCCACAACATCACCCTCTTCCTTGGCAATCAAGGCGCGGGCAAGTGGCGAACCAACGGAGATTTTGCCGAGCTTGAAGTCGGCCTCATCCTCGCCAACGATCTGGTAGGTGACGCGCTCATCTGTCTCGACGTTGGCGATTTCCACGGTGGTGCCGAAAATCACTTTGCCGGTGTGCGGGATCGACGTGACGTCAATGATCACCGCATTCTGCATGCGGCCTTCGATGTCACGGACGCGCGCCTCAACCATGCCTTGCTCCTCTCGGGCAGCATGGTATTCGGCGTTTTCCTTGAGATCGCCCAGCTCACGCGCTTCACCGATAGCCTGGCTCAAGCGCGGGCGCTCGACCTTGGTCAGGAAAGCGTGTTCTTCTTCCAGGGCCTTCGCGCCCTGAACAGTCATCGGATACTTGGTTATGCTCATGCCTTCAATCCTGCATGTAGATCCTGCAAGCGACGTACGGTCTTCTCAGGTCCGAACTTGAGCGCTTCGCAGATCGCTTCGCCGGCAGCAATGGTCGTGGTGCAGTAGATTTTATGCTGCAGCGCATTGCGACGAATGGAATAGGAATCGGCAATCGACTGACGACCTTCGGTGGTGTTGATGATCAACGTGACTTCGTCATTCTTGATCATGTCGACCACGTGCGGACGCCCCTCGGTCACCTTGTTCACGCGACGCACTTTCAGGCCCGCCGCCTCGATCAGCTTGGCGGTACCGGCAGTGGCGACCACTTCGAAACCCAAGTTGATCAGATCTCGGGCCACGCCTGCAACCAGTGGCTTGTCGTCATCACGCACACTTATAAAAGCCGTGCCGCCGGTTGGCAGAACTTCGCTGGCGCCCATTTGCGCCTTGGCAAAGGCTTCTCCGAAGGTATCGCCCACGCCCATCACTTCACCGGTGGACTTCATCTCTGGGCCGAGGATCGGGTCAACACCAGGGAACTTGGCGAACGGGAACACCGCCTCTTTCACACTGTAGAAGTTCGGAATGATTTCCTTGGTGAAATTCAGCTCTTTCAGGGTCTTACCCGCCATGACCCGCGCAGCGATCATTGCCAGGGAGACGCCGATGCACTTGGAGACAAACGGCACGGTACGGGAAGCGCGCGGGTTGACTTCAATGACGTAGATGTCTTCGCCTTGAAGCGCCAGCTGTACGTTCATCAAACCGATGACGCCGAGCTCCAAGGCCATCTTCTTGACCTGCTCGCGCATTTCGTCCTGGATATGGGCTGGCAGCGAGTATGGCGGCAGCGAACAGGCGGAGTCACCAGAGTGAACGCCAGCTTGCTCGATGTGCTGCATGATCGCGCCGATCACCACATCCTTACCATCGCTGACCGCATCCACGTCCATTTCAATGGCGCAGTTGAGGAAGTGATCAAGCAGAACCGGGCTGTCGTTGGACACCTGGACCGCTTCGCGCAGGTAGCGCTTGAGCTCGTCTTCCTGGTAGACGATTTCCATCGCACGGCCGCCCAGCACATAGGACGGACGCACCACCAGCGGGTAACCGATCTTGCCGGCGGCACGAATCGCTTCGTCTTCGCTGCGCACGGTGGCGTTCGGCGGCTGGCGCAGGTTCAGACGCTCGACCATCTGCTGGAAGCGCTCGCGGTCTTCGGCGCGGTCGATGGCGTCTGGGCTGGTGCCGATGATCGGCACGCCAGCAGCTTCAAGCGCACGGGCCAGTTTCAGCGGCGTCTGGCCGCCGTACTGGACGATCACGCCTTTTGGCTTCTCGACACGGACGATTTCCAGCACGTCTTCCAAGGTGACCGGCTCGAAGTACAGGCGATCGGAAGTGTCGTAGTCGGTGGAGACGGTTTCCGGGTTGCAGTTGACCATGATGGTTTCGTAACCATCCTCACGCAATGCCAGGGCAGCGTGCACGCAGCAGTAGTCGAACTCGATGCCCTGGCCGATCCGGTTAGGACCGCCGCCCAGGATCATGATCTTGTCGCGGTTCGAAGGTGCGGCTTCGCATTCTTCTTCATACGTGGAGTACAGGTAGGCGGTGTCGGTGGCGAACTCGGCCGCGCAGGTGTCGACGCGCTTGTAGACCGGGAACACGTCCAGCTTGTGACGATGAGCGCGCAGGCTCTTCTCGGTCACACCCAGCAGCTTGGCCAGGCGCATGTCGGAGAAGCCCTTGCGCTTGAGGCCCAGCATCGTGTTGCGGTCGATGCTGGACATACCCAGGGTCTTGACCTTCTCTTCTTCCTTGATCAGATCTTCGATCTGTACCAGGAACCAAGGGTCGATCATGTTCATGTCGAAAATTTGCTCGACAGTCATGCCGGCGCGGAAGGCATCCGCCACATACCAGATACGCTCGGCGCCCGGCACGGTCAGCTCGCGCTTGAGCTCGCTCATGGCGTCCGGATGGCTCAGGTCCAGCTTCGGATCGAGGCCACAGACACCCACTTCCAGGCCGCGAAGGGCTTTCTGAAGGGATTCCTGGAAGGTCCGACCAATGGCCATGACTTCACCGACCGACTTCATTTGAGTGGTCAGGCGGGCATCGGCCTTGGCGAATTTTTCGAAGGCGAAACGCGGCAGCTTGGTCACTACGTAGTCAATGGACGGCTCGAAGGACGCCGGGGTCTTGCCGCCGGTGATGTCGTTCGACAGTTCGTCCAGGGTGTAGCCGACTGCCAGCTTGGCGGCGACCTTGGCGATCGGGAAACCGGTGGCTTTCGAGGCCAGGGCCGACGAACGGGATACGCGCGGGTTCATCTCGATGACCACCATGCGGCCGGTGTTCGGGCAGATGCCGAACTGGACGTTGGAGCCGCCGGTTTCCACGCCGATCTCGCGCAGCACCGCCAGGGAGGCGTTACGCAGGATCTGGTATTCCTTGTCGGTCAGGGTCTGGGCCGGCGCAACGGTGATCGAGTCACCGGTGTGCACGCCCATCGGGTCGAAGTTCTCGATGGAGCAGACGATGATGCAGTTGTCCTTTTTGTCGCGGACAACTTCCATTTCGTATTCTTTCCAGCCGATCAGGGATTCGTCGATCAGCAGTTCCTTGGTCGGCGACAAGTCGAGACCCCGGGCGCAGATTTCTTCGAACTCTTCACGGTTGTAGGCGATGCCACCACCGGTGCCGCCCATGGTGAAGGATGGACGGATGATGCATGGGAAGCCAAGGCGTTCCAGGACTGCGTTGGCCTCGTCCATGTTGTGGGCGATGCCCGAGCGCGGGCAGTCCAGGCCGATGGATTTCATCGCCTTGTCGAAACGCGAACGGTCTTCAGCCTTGTCGATGGTGTCGGCATTGGCGCCGATCATTTCCACACCAAACTTCTCCAGGACGCCTTCGCGCTCCAGGTCCAGGGCGCAGTTCAGCGCGGTCTGGCCACCCATGGTCGGCAGCAGCGCGTCCGGACGTTCCTTCTCGATGATCTTGGCAACAGTCTGCCACTTGATCGGCTCGATGTAGGTGGCGTCGGCCATCGACGGGTCGGTCATGATGGTGGCCGGGTTGGAGTTCACCAGGATGACGCGGTAGCCCTCTTCGCGCAGGGCTTTACAGGCCTGGGCGCCGGAGTAGTCGAATTCGCAGGCCTGGCCGATCACGATCGGGCCAGCGCCGAGAATCAGGATGCTTTTTATGTCTGTACGTTTTGGCATGGGTTTGTCACTCAAATCCGCAGGTCAGTCGGCTAGGCCGTCGAACAATCTTTGAAGCGCCCGAGGGGGCCGCCGGTTTCGGGGCCGCCCTCAGGCTTCACGCGGTCAGCGTCGCTTGGCCATCTCATTGATGAAGCGATCGAACAGCGGCGCCACATCGTTCGGGCCCGGGCTCGCCTCAGGGTGACCCTGGAAGCTGAACGCGCTCTTGTCGGTACGCTCGATGCCTTGCAGCGTGCCGTCGAACAGCGATTTGTGGATGGCCCGTACGTTGGCCGGCAGGGTCGCCTCGTCAACCGCAAAACCGTGGTTCTGACTGGTGATCATGACGACGCCGGTGTCCAGGTCCTGAACCGGGTGGTTGGCACCGTGGTGGCCGTGGCCCATTTTCAGGGTCTTGGCACCCGAAGCCAGGGCCAGCAACTGGTGCCCCAGACAGATACCGAATACCGGAATCTCGGTTTCCAGCACGTCCTTGATCGCCTGAATCGCGTAGTCGCAAGGCTCCGGGTCACCCGGGCCGTTGGACAGGAACACACCGTCGGGCTTGAGGGCCAGGACGTCGGCGGCCGGGGTTTGGGCCGGCACCACGGTGACGCGGCAACCGCGCGCTACCAACATGCGCAGGATGTTCAGCTTGACGCCGTAATCGTAGGCAACGACGTGATACGGCAGCTCGGAAGCCTCGATCGTCGCGTGGCTATCGGTTTTCAGGTCCCAGACCGAGGAGCGCCACTCGTACTGTTTCTTGGTGCTGACGACTTTCGCCAGGTCCATCCCCTTGAGCCCTGGGAAACCCTGGGCAGCGGCAATGGCGGCCTCGTCGGAAATATTGTCGCCGGCCATGATGCAGCCGTTCTGCGCGCCTTTTTCCCGAAGAATGCGGGTCAGGCGACGGGTGTCGATACCGGCGATCGCCACGACATTGTTGGCTTTCAGGTAGTCGGACAGGGACATCTTGTTACGCCAGTTGCTCGCTACCAGCGGCAGGTCGCGAATCACCAGGCCAGCGGACCAGACACGATCGGACTCGGCATCTTCCGGCGTGGTGCCGGTATTGCCGATATGCGGGTAAGTCAGGGTAACGATTTGTTGGGCGTAGGAAGGATCGGTAAGAATTTCCTGATAGCCGGTCATTGCGGTGTTAAACACCACCTCACCAACGGTCTGACCGTCGGCTCCAATGGCTTCGCCGCGAAAAATGCTGCCATCAGCAAGGGCGAGTATGGCTGGCTTAGTCAAGAAGACCTCCCGTAAATAAAGCCTGAAAGGGCGATCGCAGGTTGTAAAAAAGCGGAGTGACGTATGGACACGTCACCCCGCTTGTTCACTGAATTATTCTGCGCGCTTTTAGTGGACACACTAAAGCTGTAGCTTACAGAAAAAGGCTTTTTTGGTCCACCGCTAATGAGCCTTAAAGGCAGGGGAATGCGACAGGTCGTCGCGAAGCGGTTTAAAACGGGGCTCAGTATAACCTGAACCCCGCTATTAATGGCATCAACGCAGGTCGAGAACGTCCTGCATGTCGTACAGGCCAGGCTCACAACCATCCAGCCACAGCGCAGCCCGCACGGCGCCCTTGGCGAAGGTCATCCGGCTCGACGCTTTATGGGTGATCTCCAGGCGCTCGCCTTCAGTGGCGAACAGCACCGTGTGATCACCTACTACATCACCGCCACGCACGGTCGCGAAACCGATGGTGTCGCGCTCCCGCGCACCGGTATGCCCCTGGCGCCCGTATACGGCCACTTCCTGCAGGTCACGACCCAGCGCATCGGCAATCACTTCACCCATGCGCAACGCGGTTCCTGAAGGCGCGTCGATCTTGTGTCGATGATGCGCCTCGATAATTTCGATATCCGCATCATCGCCCAAGACCCGAGCGGTCAGGTCCAGCAACTTCAGTGACAGGTTCACGCCCACGCTGAAATTCGCCGCGAACACGATCGGAATATCTTTGCCGGCCTCAGCCAACAATTCCTTTTGCGCCGCATCCAGGCCGGTCGTGCCGATCACCATGGCCTTGCCGGCCTTGCGGCAGATGGCGAGGTTTTTCAGCATGACTTCAGGCAGGGTGAAATCGATCAATACATCGAACTCGTCGAGCACCTTTTCCAGCCCACCGGACATCGGTACGCCGATACGTCCAATCGAAGCCAACTCGCCAGCATCAGCCCCCACCAACGTACTGTCGGGCCGGACAATGGCAGCCGTCAGGCCCGAAAGCGGCGAACGCTGCTGCACCGCTTCGACCAGCGCCTTGCCCATGCGCCCCGCGGCGCCCATCACAGCTATACGTCGCATGCCCACTCCTTACAGGTCGCCGAAGAAGCGCTTCACGCCTTCGAACCAACCGGTGGTTTTCGGCGAGTGACTGTTGTCATCCGCCAGGGAGCTACGGAACTCTTCCAGCAATTCCCGCTGGCGCCGGCTCAGGTTCACCGGCGTTTCCACCGCAACGCGGCACATCAGGTCGCCCGCACCACCGCCCCGCACTGGCGCTACGCCTTTGCCGCGGATCCGGAACTGCTTGCCGGTTTGCGTCCCCTCGGGAATCTTCAGCTTGACGCGACCATCGAGGGTCGGAATCTCAAGCTCGCCGCCCAATGCCGCATCGACGAAACTGATCGGTACTTCACAGAACAGATGTTTGCCGTCGCGCTGGAAGATCGCGTGCTCACGTACGTTGATCACGACGTACAAGTCGCCAGTCGGACCGCCCTGGGCCCCCGCCTCGCCTTCGCCAGATAGGCGAATGCGATCACCGGTATCGACACCGGCCGGCACTTTCACCGACAGCGTCTTGTACTCTTCAACACGCCCTTCGCCGTGGCAGGAGTCGCACGGATCGGAAATGATCTTGCCTTGGCCGTGGCAACGTGGGCAGGTCTGCTGAACCGAGAAGAAGCCCTGTTGCATGCGGACCTGGCCAATGCCACCACAGGTGGGGCAAGTAACGGGCGAAGAGCCCTTCTTGGCACCCGAACCGTCACATGGCTTGCAGTTGACCAGCGTCGGAACCCGGATATTGACCGTGGTACCGCGCACCGCCTCTTCCAGGTTCAATTCCAGGGTGTAGCGCAGATCGCTGCCACGCTGAGCACCACCACGGGCACCGCCACGACCGCCGCCGAAGAAATCGCTGAACACATCGCCGAAAATATCGGAGAAATTCTGGCCGCCAAAACCGGCACCGCCACCGCCCATGCTCGGGTCGACACCGGCATGACCGTACTGGTCGTAAGCCGCGCGCTTGCTGGAGTCGGACAGGACTTCATAGGCCTCGTTGGCCTCCTTGAACATCTCTTCCGATGCCTTGTCGCCGGGATTACGGTCAGGGTGATGCTTCATCGCGAGACGGCGATAGGCCTTCTTCAGCTCTGCCTCGCTGGCCCCCCGCTCAACACCCAATACTTCGTAAAAGTCACGCTTTGCCATTAGTCTTTGCACTCTTATAGGACGTTCGGCAAACCCCTCCTGAGCCTCGCCAAACTCGTTGAGCCCCAATACAGGCCCGGACCCAACTCACGTCGATTCAACGATCCTGGTCATAAATCTTTCAGCCAGGGACCCGGCCAAAATGCGGTGCACGTTGCCCGGGAAGCAGGAGCATCCCCGAACACACCGCCAGCACCCGAGCTTGTCGCATGCTGTAAAAATTCACCGGCTCCAGACACGCCAACGCGGGAGCAAGCTCCCGCGCGGCGACATCCTACCAGCCACCGCACAAACGCAGTCAACCGGCCGACCAACAAGCAGTTACTTGTTGTCTTTCACTTCTTCGAACTCGGCGTCGACGACGTCATCGGCTTTCTGGGCCGATTCGCCTTGCTGCGCTGCACCTTCAGCTGGCTGGGCCTGCTCGGCATACATCTTCTGAGCCACTGGCGCGGAGACTTTCGACAGCTCTTCGATCTTCGCTTCGATGGCGGCCTTGTCGTCGCCTTTGACGGCAGCCTCAAGGGCAACCACGGCAGCTTCGATCGCGGTCTTCTCCTCAGCGGTCACTTTGTCACCGGCATCGGCAACCATCTTGCGAGTCGAGTGAACCAAGGCGTCGCCCTGGTTACGAGCGCTGGCCAGCTCTTCAAACTTGCGGTCTTCCTCGGCGTTGACTTCAGCGTCGCGAACCATTTGCTGAATTTCTTCCTCGGACAGACCGGAGTTGGCCTTGATCACGATCGACTGGGTCTTGCCAGTAGCCTTGTCTTTCGCGCCGACGTGCAGGATGCCGTTGGCGTCGATGTCGAAGGTCACTTCGATCTGAGGCACACCGCGTGGCGCTGGCGGAATCTCAGCCAGGTCGAACTTGCCCAGGGACTTGTTCTGGGTAGCCTGCTTGCGCTCACCCTGCAGCACGTGGATGGTCACGGCGTTCTGGTTGTCATCGGCCGTCGAGAACACTTGGGATTTCTTGGTAGGAATCGTGGTGTTTTTCTCGATCAGCGCGGTCATCACGCCACCCATGGTTTCGATACCCAGGGTCAGCGGGCTGACATCGAGCAGCAGAACGTCTTTCACGTCACCGGCCAGAACGGCGCCTTGGATGGCAGCACCCATGGCAACGGCTTCGTCCGGGTTCACGTCCTTGCGCGCTTCTTTACCGAAGAAATCGGTAACCAGCTTCTGGACCAGCGGCATACGGGTCTGGCCGCCGACCAGGATGACGTCGTTGATCTTGCCAACGTCGATACCGGCATCCTTCATGGCAATGCGGCAAGGTTCGATGGTGCGCTGAACCAGATCTTCCACCAGCGCTTCGAGCTTGGCGCGGGAGATCTTCACGTTCAAGTGCTTAGGACCGGTAGCGTCTGCGGTGATGTACGGCAGGTTCACGTCGGTCGACTGGCTCGAGGACAGTTCGATCTTGGCTTTTTCGGCGGCTTCTTTCAGGCGCTGCATGGCCAGCGGGTCGCCCTTGAGGTTCATGCCGCTTTCTTTCTTGAATTCATCGACGAGGTAGTCGATCAGGCGGATGTCGAAGTCTTCACCCCCCAGGAACGTGTCACCGTTGGTAGCCAGCACTTCGAACTGATGCTCGCCGTCGACTTCAGCGATCTCGATCACGGAGACGTCGAAAGTACCGCCACCCAGGTCGTAAACGATCACGGTGTGATCGCCCTTGCCCTTGTCCATACCGTAGGCCAGCGCGGCCGCGGTCGGTTCGTTGATGATACGTTTTACTTCCAGGCCCGCGATGCGACCGGCGTCTTTGGTTGCCTGGCGCTGGCTGTCGTTGAAGTAGGCAGGAACGGTAATGACCGCTTCAGTCACTGCCTCGCCGAGATAATCTTCAGCGGTTTTCTTCATTTTCTTGAGGATTTCAGCCGAGATCTGTGGCGGCGCCATTTTCTGGCCGTTCACTTCAACCCAGGCGTCGCCATTGTCAGCCTTGGCGATTTTGTAAGGGACCATCTTGATGTCTTTCTGAACGACTTCTTCGTCGAACTTGCGACCGATCAGACGCTTCACCGCGTACAGGGTGTTATGCGGATTGGTCACAGCCTGGCGCTTGGCGGACTGGCCAACCAGGATCTCGCCATCGTTGGCGTACGCAATGATGGACGGCGTGGTGCGCGCGCCCTCAGCGTTCTCAATAACCTTGGCCTTGCCGTTTTCCAGCACGGAGACGCACGAGTTGGTGGTCCCCAGGTCGATACCGATAATCTTGCCCATGTTAACTCTCCCGGAACTTGGATTTTGTTGCCGCAGCAGTGGTGGCTAACTGCGGTAGCACTTAAACGCTTGACTTCTTAATGGGGCCGCTGCGCCCGATTTCAAGCCTGCTCATCAATAGAAGGCGAAACCGGTGCTGGCGCCTTGCTCACCACGACCATGGCCGGGCGCAACAGGCGACCGTTGAGCAGGTAGCCCTTCTGGAATACTTTCAGCACACTGTTCGGCTCGACGTCTGCGCTTTCCTGCATCGCCATGGCCTGATGGTGCTCGGCATTGAAGGGTTCGCCGTGTGGATCGATCGCCTCAAGCTGATACCGCTTGAGGGTGTCCTGGAACATTTTCAGGGTCAGCTCGATGCCTTCGCGCATCGGACGAATGTTCTCGTCGTCCGGGTTGGACAGCTCCAGGCCGCGCTCCAGGCTGTCGATGATCGGCAGCAGGTCGCCGGCGAAACGCTCCAGGGCGAATTTGTGGGCTTTTTCCACGTCTTGCTCGGCGCGGCGGCGGACATTCTGCAGGTCGGCTGCTACACGCAACGCCTGGTCCTGCGCACCGGCCAGTTGCTCTTCGAGCACTTGTACACGTGCCGCCAGGTCTTCACCCGAATCCTGGGGAGCCTGATTGGCGTCTAGATTTTGCGTGTCCTGCGTCTGTTCGTCAGCCATAGATTTCTCCTTTCAACTTCGTCCGCGAGCTCGACTCGCGCTTCTGCCCGGATATATGGGGCCAGCTTTTCCAGCTTCAAGGGTCGCGCGACGAATTAACCTTACAAAAAACGGCTGCATATCCTTCGCTTCAGCGCTAAGAATTTCGATTATCCAAGCAAATCGAGCTAAGCGAGGGCATTGTCAGCCAGAAACAAAACACTGTATAAATAACCAGACCTAATGCCTGGGAGCGGCCTTATGCTGGTGCACCTGTCCGTACACAACTATGCCATCGTCGAACACCTCGACCTCGAACTCGACCGGGGCATGAGCGTGATAACCGGTGAAACCGGCGCCGGCAAATCGATCATGCTCGATGCCTTGGGCCTGACCCTAGGCGATCGCGCCGACAGCGGCGTAGTGCGCCCTGGCGCGGACAAGGCCGACATCCTGGCAACGTTTGACCTGGTCGACATTCCCGAAGCCAGCGCCTGGTTGACCGAACGCGACCTGGACAACGATGGCCTGTGCATCCTGCGGCGGGTCATCACTGCAGAGGGTCGCTCCCGTGGCTATATCAACGGCACGCCCTGTCCGCTGGGAGATCTCAAGGCCCTCGGTGAATTGCTGATCGACATCCACAGCCAGCATGAACACCAATCCCTGCTCAAGACCGACACGCACAGGCGCTTGCTCGACGAGTATGCCGGAGCCACCGACCTGGCCCGCCAGGTTCATCTGGCAGCCCAACGCTGGCGCCAGACCCGGCAGGAACTGGATCGCCTCTCCAACTCCGGCGACGAACAACGCGCCCGTCACCAGTTGTTGAGCTATCAACTCGAAGAGCTGGAAAACCTGGCCCTGGGTGAAAACGAGCTGGAGGAGCTGGAGCAGGAGCACAAGAACCTGACCAACGCGGAAGCGTTGCTAGGCATTTGCCGGCAAGTGGTCGAGCAATGCAGTGAAAGCGATTCAGGCAATGTGCTGAGTGCGCTGACCGCAAGCCTTAACCGACTCTCCAGCGTCAGCAATTCGGTGGGGGCATTGGGCGAGGCAAGCAACCTGCTGACCAGCGCGCAGATCCAGGTCGAAGAAGCAGTCGGGGAGCTGAACCGGTTCCTTGATCATTTCGATGCCGACCCGGCGCGGCTTCAATATCTGGAAGAACGCCTGGACACTATCTATACATTGGCGCGCAAGCATCGTATCCAGCCAACCGATGTCGTCGAACTGCAGCAACGCCTGCTGGAAGAATTGGAAACCCTTAACGCCAACGATGAATCCATCGAACGCCTCGGGGACGAATTGGCCTCCTACGCGCGCCATTACCAGGAAAAGGCCAACGAACTCAGCGAACTGCGCCGACAAGCTGCAACCGGCTTGGCCAGCGCCGTAGAACAGGAAATCCAACGCCTGGGCATGCCCGGCGGCCGATTTACCATCGAACTGCGCCCCAACGCTGGCGATGAACTTCAACCCAACGGACTGGAGCAGGTGGAGCTGCTGGTCAGCGCCAACCCCGGGCAACCGCTCAAGGCACTGGCAAAAGTAGCGTCCGGGGGTGAACTGTCGCGCATCAGCCTGGCGATCCAGGTCATTACGGCGCAAACCTCGCGGGTGCCGACGTTGGTATTCGACGAAGTGGACGTGGGCATCGGCGGCCCTACGGCGGAAATCGTCGGCCAGTTGCTACGCAGGCTGGGCGAGCGCGGGCAGGTTCTGACAGTGACCCACTTGCCTCAAGTCGCCGCCCAGGGGCACCAGCATCTGTTTGTCCATAAGGTGCGTGGCGAGGACGCGACTCGTACCGCCGTGTCCAAGCTGAACAAGAACGAGCGCGTGGAAGAAGTGGCACGGATGCTCGGAGGCATCGACCTGACCAAAGAGTCCTTGGCGCACGCTAAAAAAATGGTGGTGGCGGCGAAAATCTAGAAGACGCCGCAAAGCAAGAAGGCGACCCGAGGGTCGCCTTCTTTCGTTTTGGGGGCTTTCGCCCACGCGACGAGCTTATTTGCGCTTGCGTACATGCAGGACGAGATGGTGATCGATCAGCTCGAAACCATACTCATCAGCAATCGCTTGTTGCAGTTTTTCGATTTCAGGACTGATGAACTCGATAACTTCCCGGGTTTCCACGTCCACCATGTGGTCGTGGTGCTCCCCGTCAGCCAATTCAAAGACAGCATGACCGCCATCAAAATTATGACGTGCCACCAACCCCGCAGCCTCGAATTGAGTCAGGACACGGTAAACCGTGGCCAGACCGACGTCCTCGCCAGCTTCCATGAGCGCCTTGTAGACGTCTTCGGCACTCATGTGGCGTTGCTCGGCGGAATCGAGCATTTGCAGAATCTTGACCCTTGGCAGGGTCACTTTGAGGCCGGCTTTGCGTAGTTCGCTATTTTCAACCATGGTCAGCTTTCTCGCGATGCTGCTTCGCAGCTTCTCTTAATGCGGGTATGATCGGCGTTTACGTTGTCCCAGCCAAGATAGTGGAAGTCGCCCACCGATGCAAAACACCAAGCTCTTGCTAACCAGTTTCACCTTCGTGGGACTGCTCGCACTCGCCGGTTGTTCATTCCCCGGGGTTTACAAAATCGACATCCAGCAGGGCAATGTCGTCACGCAGGACATGATAGACCAGTTACGCCCGGGAATGACCCGCCGGCAAGTACGGTTTATCATGGGCAATCCCCTGCTGACCGACACGTTCCATGCCGATCGCTGGGATTACCTGTACAGCTTGCAGCCAGGTGGCGGTGAGCGGCAACAAGAACGCATCAGCGTTATCTTCAGCCCTGACGACCAGCTCGTCAGCCTGTCGGGCGATTTCATGCCTGGCGTGAGCCGGGATGAGGCCATCATGGGCAAGGACAGTGGCACCACAGTCACCGATCCGACCCAGAATGTCGATCAGCCGAAACCGGAAAAGCCGGCCAAGCCAGGTTCGTTGCTGGACCAGATCCAGAAGGACGTGGACAACGTCGAGACCGTACCTGTCCCGACACCAGAACCTCTGGATACCTCGCCGCAATAAATTGCGGCAATAAAAAACCCGGCATTGCCGGGTTTTTTATTGCCTGCGATCCAGACCAGGTCATTGATCTGCCTGACGAGCCTGGGCAGCCTTGGCCGCTCGCAGGCGACGGATTTCTTTCGGATCAGCCAACAAAGGCCGATAAATTTCGAGTCGATCAGCCGATTGCACTACCTGCCGCTCCGGATCCGCAACCACTTTGCCAAAGATCCCGACAGGAACAGTGGCCAGGTCCAACTCTGGAAACGCTTCTGCAATGCCCGATGCCGCCAGCGCGGCGCGAACACTCGTACCCTCCTGCACAGCAAACGCACGGAGGATCTGGCGCTCGGCGCTGGCACACACCACTTCTATCTCGATCACCGCTTGAGCTCTGCATTTTGCTTGGCACGCTGGCAAAACGCATCGACCAGGGTATTGGCCGCCTGGTTGAACAGCGGCCCCAATGTCGCGCGCACCAGCGGCCCGGCGTAATCGAACGAAAGATCCAAGCTGATCTTGCAGGCCTTTTCACCCAGTGACTTGAACACCCAGACGCCATGGAGCTGATTGAACGGCCCCTCTTCAAGGTTCATCTCGATGGATTGCCCCGGCACCAAGGTGTTGCGCGTGACGAAGTGCTGGCTCAGTCCGCCCTTGGCAACGTTTAGGCTGGCGCGCATATGGGTTTCAGAGCTTTCAAGCACCTCGGCGGACGAACACCAGGGCAGAAACTCCGGATAACTCGCCACGTCATTGACCAAGTCGTACAGCGCCTGCGCCGGGTAAGGCAGCAACGCTGAGCGTTGAATATGTGTCGTCATGTAAGCGTCACTTCCACAGCTGGGCGGCAAACACTACGAGGATGCCGATGGGCGCCACATAGCGCATCAAGAACAGGCTCAAGGCGAACAATACAGGACTGCGCAGTGACAATTCATCACGCACGGCTTCACGACCCATGATCCAACCCGCAAACACCACGAAGCACAAACCACCCAATGGCAGCATGATCCGTGATGTAAAGAAATCGATCACGCCGAAGAAATCCAGCCCTCCGGTTGCTCCCCACTGATAGAGATGGAACAGCCCGTCTTCGTTCACGAAAAACTTGGCCTGCTTCCAAATATTGAAGGAAAATACGGTCCCCAACCCCACGAACCAGCAGGTGAAAGCCAGCCAGAACGTGACCCAGGCGCGACTAAGACGGGTTCGTTCAACCAGATAGGCCACCATCGGCTCCAGCAGGGAAATGGCCGAACTCCAGGCGGCAATCGCCACCAGGACAAAAAACACCACGCCCATTACTTGACCGAACGCCATGCTGCCAAAGGCAAACGGCAAGCTGACGAACATCAGCCCGGGCCCCTCGCTGGGGTTCAGGCCAGCGGCGAACACAATCGGAAACAATGCCACCCCAGCCAGCAGCGACACAAAGGTGTCCAGCAACGCAACGCCGACAACCGTCTTGGTCAGCGACGCGCTCTTGGGCATGTAGGCACCGTAGATCATGATCGAGCCAACCCCCACGCTCAGGGAGAAGAACGCGTGGCCCATGGCCGGCAGCAGACCCTCCATGACCTTTTCCGGTTTGAAATCGAACATGAAATGCACGCCCTCCATGAAATGCCCGGTGGTCATGCTGTAGCCCAGCAGCACCAGGATCATCACGAAAAGGAGCGGCATCATGATCCGCAGGCTACGCTCAAGCCCCGCGACCACGCCTCGGGCAATCACCACGGCGGAGAGCACCATGAACAGTGTGTGCCAGAGTGTCAGCCGCCAAGGATCGGCAATCACATTGCCGAAGTACGCGCCGACCTGGTCGGGCGTCGCGCCTTGGAAATCCCCTCGCCCCATATCGATGATGTAGTCCAGAGACCAGCCACCGACCACGCTATAAAAAGACAGGATCAACAACGCCGTGACCATTCCGGCGAACGCGCCCCAGGACCACTTCGGCGAGTGCCCCGCCTCCAGCGCGAGCACCTTCAAGGCGTTGGCCGGGCTTTGCCGGGCGCGACGACCGATCAGCGTTTCCGCCAGCATGACCGGCGCGCCAATGAGCGCAATGCAGGCCAGGAACATCAATACAAAGGCGCCGCCCCCATAGACGCCGACCATGTACGGAAACTTCCAGATACTACCCAGGCCCACGGCCGAACCGGTCGCGGCGAATATGAAGACCCAGCGGCTAGCCCAACTGCCGTGGACAGAAACCTTGTCTGTCGACATCGTGATCACGCCCAAGCGTTCAAAAAAGAGGCCGCATTGTCCGGGATTCATTCAACCTGCTCAAGCACACAGCTTCACCGTAGCCGACACGCACGCAACTGCCTATAATGCCGCCCCTATGGCTAAACAGAAGAAACACCCCACAGGGACCATCGCGCAAAACAAAAAGGCGCGACACGATTACTTCATCGAACAACGTTTCGAGG
This sequence comes from Pseudomonas sp. SWRI92, assembly GCF_014268685.1. Lineage (NCBI taxonomy): Bacteria > Pseudomonadati > Pseudomonadota > Gammaproteobacteria > Pseudomonadales > Pseudomonadaceae > Pseudomonas > Pseudomonas sp. SWRI92. Next base: position 95,651 of record NZ_JABWQY010000012.1, on the reverse strand, counting down.
CTGGCATGGTCCTGGCCGGCTGGGAAGTAAAGAGCTTGCGTGCCGGCAAGGCGCAACTGGTCGACAGTTATGTCCTGCTCAAGGACGGCGAAGCCTGGCTGCTCGGCAGTCATATAACGCCGCTGACCACCGCCAGCACCCACGTCATCGCCGACCCGACGCGCTCGCGAAAGCTGCTGCTCAACAAGCGGGAGCTGGAGAAGCTCTTCTCGTCCGTGCAGCAGAAAGGCTACGCCTGCGTCTGCACGTCGCTGTACTGGAGCAAGCACCTGATCAAGTGCGAGATTGCGCTGGGCAAGGGCAAGAAGGAATACGACAAACGCGATACCGAACGCGAACGCGATGCCGGTCGCGAACTGCAGCGCGCGGTGCGCAACAAGGGCAAGGAAGATTAGCCTGGGATTATCTGTGGGAGCAGGCTCGCTCCCACGGGATCCGCTGCACGTCTACATTCCTTTACGTCGTTCTGCTCGCGCCACGCGCTGTACTTCCTGACGAACCTCTTCCAGCACTTCCTGCACATACAGGATATGTCGACTGGACACCTCTCGCGCCAGCTCGGCTTGCCCACCCATGATTGCTTGATACAGCTCCCGATGCTGACTGATCAGCATGTCGCGGGTCTCGCTGCGCTGCTTGTACATGCCGCCGATGTTGGTGACGACGTTGCGCTTGAGCAGGTCGAACAGGCCGCGAATGGTGTGCAGCAAGACCGCGTTATGACTGGCCTCGGCGATTGCCAGATGGAACCGGGCATCCGCCGCCCCCTCTTCCGCCCGACTCACTTCGTCGTGGCGGGAATAACAATCCTGCAACTCGTCGAATGCCGCCGTCAGCCGCTCGCGATCGACATCCGTGGCCCGCAGCGCCGCGTAATAGGCACAGGACGCTTCCAGCGTGTGGCGGAACTCCAACAAGTCACGTTGTGCTTCGGGGTTGCTCTCCAGCAATTGCAGCAACGGATCGCTGAATGTCGAGCCCAGGGAATCCACGACATAGTTTCCCCCGCCCTGACGACTGACCAGCAGCCCTTTCGCCGCCAGTTTCTGGATCGCCTCGCGCAAAGAAGGGCGTGATACACCGAACTGTTCGGCCAAGGTCCGCTCGGCCGGCAGCCGCTCGCCGGACTTCAACGTGCCCTCCAGGATCATGCCTTCAAGCCGCTCGACAATATCGTCAGACAAACGGCGCTGACGAATTTGATCAAACCCCATAACTCGACTCTCCACGAACCCGACGGCTCGCCGGGCCCTCTATTCTGGCCCATCCGGGCTCCGTCCACACCCACCAATAACCATTAACGCCAGCAGATCAGATGCCGTCTGTACCGCTTATTCGACGAAAGTTTCAGGGCGGCAAATTGACACACGACAACCAAGGCTTTTACCCTAGCCGACAGCGCTTGTAAATTGGTATTACCAATTATCCAGAACGCTTACCAGTGCCTGACCAACAACAATTAGGGGCTCACCCAACATGCAAACCTGGCAACAGCTTTACAGCCCGCTCGGCAGCCTAGGCTTGTCCGCACTCGCGGCCGTCATTCCCATCGTGTTTTTCTTCCTCGCCCTGGCGGTGTTTCGCCTCAAGGGGCATGTGGCCGGCAGCATCACCCTGGCGCTGGCGATTGTCGTCGCCATTTTCGCCTTCCAAATGCCAGCCGACATGGCGTTCGCCGCCGCCGGCTATGGCTTTGCCTACGGTCTCTGGCCTATCGCCTGGATCATCGTCGCCGCGGTGTTTCTCTACAAACTGACGGTCAAGAGCGGCCAGTTCGAAATCATCCGCAGCTCGGTGCTGTCGATTACCGACGACCAGCGCCTGCAAGTGCTGCTGATCGGCTTCTGCTTCGGCGCATTCCTGGAAGGAGCCGCCGGTTTTGGTGCCCCGGTCGCGATTACCGCCGCGCTGCTAGTGGGCCTGGGTTTCAACCCTCTCTACGCCGCCGGCCTGTGCCTGATCGCCAACACCGCTCCGGTGGCCTTCGGCGCGCTGGGCATCCCGATTATCGTGGCGGGCCAGGTAACCGGGATCGACGCGTTCAAGATCGGCGCCATGACCGGGCGCCAATTGCCCTTGCTGTCGTTGTTTGTACCGTTCTGGCTGGTGTTCATGATGGATGGCCTGCGCGGCGTGCGGGAAACCTGGCCGGCCGCTTTGGTGGCGGGCCTGAGTTTCGCCATCACCCAGTACTTCACGTCGAATTTCATCGGCCCGGAATTGCCGGACATCACCTCGGCCCTGGCCAGCCTGATTTCCCTGACGTTGTTCTTGAAAGTCTGGCAACCCAAGCGCACCGCGGGCGCGCAGATTGCTGGCGCCACCTCCAGCGCAGCCATCACCGCCAGCGTCGGCGGTTTCGGCCAGCCCCGCAGCACCGTGGTTTCGCCCTACAGCCTGGGGGAAATCATCAAGGCCTGGTCACCGTTCCTGATCCTCACCGTGCTGGTGACGATCTGGACCTTGAAGCCGTTCAAGGCAATGTTCGCCGCGGGTGGCTCGATGTACGGCTGGGTATTCAACTTCGCCATTCCACACCTGGACCAGATGGTGATCAAAGTCGCGCCCATCGTCGTCAACCCGACCGCGATCCCGGCGGTGTTCAAGCTTGATCCGATTTCGGCCACCGGCACGGCAATTTTCTTCTCGGCATTGATCTCGATGCTGGTACTGAGGATCAACTTAAAAATTGGTCTTACCACTTTAAAAGAGACCTTCTACGAACTGCGCTGGCCTATCCTTTCCATCGGCATGGTGTTGGCGTTTGCCTTCGTCACCAACTTCTCGGGCATGTCATCGACCATGGCCTTGGTATTGGCCGGGACTGGCGCGGCGTTTCCATTCTTCTCGCCATTCCTCGGTTGGCTCGGCGTATTCCTCACCGGTTCCGATACCTCGTCCAACGCGCTGTTCGGCTCGCTGCAAGCGACCACCGCACACCAGATCGGTGTCAGCGACACTTTGCTGGTAGCGGCCAACACCAGCGGCGGCGTGACCGGCAAGATGATTTCGCCACAATCGATCGCCGTAGCCTGCGCGGCAACCGGGCTGGTGGGCAAGGAGTCGGATCTGTTCCGTTTCACCCTGAAACACAGCCTATTCTTTGCAACGATCGTCGGCTTGATCACGTTGGCCCAGGCCTACTGGTTTACCGGCATGCTGGTTCACTAAGTCCTATAAGCAACATCGAAAAAACCGACGCCGAACCGTGATTCGGCGTCCGCTATTCACAACCGGGTCTGCAAGGCTGCTGAAAGATTTCCTCTCTATATTCAGCAGCCTCAGCGGACGGATAACCGGGACCACCCGGAGACACGCCTGATGAGCGAGCTTTTTTACAACGCCGTGCCGAACGCGACCCGTGTCGCACCGCCATTGCCTGAGCCCCGCCAGTATCCCAGCGAGAAACCCCAGCGGGTCTATCTGTTCGGAACCTGCGTGGTGGATCTGTTCTATCCCGAAGCCGGGATGGATGCGATTCATCTGCTCGAACGCGAAGGCATCGAGGTTGAATACCCGCAGGGCCAGACCTGTTGCGGGCAACCTGCCTATACGTCGGGCTACACGGAACAGGCGCGGGCAGTGGCGCGAGCGCAACTGGCGTTGTTTGCCGGGGACTATCCGGTGGTCGTGCCGTCTGGCTCCTGCGCCGGCATGCTGCGCGAACACTACGCGGACCTGTTCAAGGACGAGCCCGAAACGCTCGAGCAGGTCCAGGCCCTGGCGGCCAGGACCTATGAGCTGGCCGAGTTCCTGCTGTTCGTCTGCAAGGTGCAGTTGAACGACAGTGGCACGCCGACGAAGGTTGCGCTGCATACGTCCTGCTCGGCACGACGTGAAATGAACACCCACCTGCATGGTCGTGCGTTATTGGCACAGCTGCGCAATGTGGAACGAGTCGATCACAGCCATGAAAGTGAATGCTGTGGTTTTGGTGGGACCTTCAGCGTGCGCATGCCGGATATTTCCGGCGCGATGGTGGCCGACAAGACTCGGGCGTTGAAGGAATCCGGCGCGCATCAGGTGGTCAGCGCCGACTGCGGTTGCCTGATGAACATCAACGGCGCCTTGGAAAAGCAGCAGGAGGTGTTACGCGGCCAGCATCTGGCAAGCTTCCTCTGGCAGCGAACCGGAGGTGCCGCATGAGCACGCCGACGCTGATTCCGACCGTTGAGGTGCAGGACGATTTTCGCGCCCGAGCCCACAAGGCTTTGGACGACACGCAACTGCGAAACAACTTTCGCACTGCGATGGATTCACTGATGACCAAGCGGGCAGCGTCTTTCAGCGATGCCCACGAAAGAGAACATCTGCGGGTGCTGGGCAATGCTGTCCGCGCCCGCGCGCTTTCCAAGCTGCCCGACCTGCTCGAGCAACTTGAAACCAACCTGACCCGCAACGGTGTGACAATGCACTGGGCGGAGACGGTGGACGAAGCCAATGGCATCGTCCTCTCGATCATCCGCGCTCACGAGGCGCGGCAAGTGATCAAGGGCAAATCGATGGTCAGCGAAGAGATGGAGATGAACCATTTCCTCGAGGCTCGGGACATTGAATGTCTCGAATCCGACATGGGGGAGTACATCGTCCAGCTCGACCACGAGAAGCCTTCACACATCATTATGCCGGCGATCCATAAGAATGCCGGTCAGGTCGCGTCCTTGTTCCATGACAAACTTGGCGTGGAGTACACCAAGGACGTTGACCAACTCATTCAAATCGGTCGCAAAGTCTTGCGGCAGAAATTCTTCGAAGCCGACATTGGCGTTTCCGGCGTCAACTTCGCGGTTGCCGAAACCGGCACGCTGCTGCTGGTGGAAAACGAAGGCAACGGACGGATGTCCACCACCGTGCCCCCGGTGCACATTGCCGTGACGGGCATCGAAAAAGTCGTGGAAAACCTTCGGGACGTCGTGCCGCTGCTGTCGCTGCTGACCCGCTCGGCCCTGGGCCAGCCGATCACCACTTACGTCAACATGATCTCCGGGCCGCGCAAGGTCGATGAACTGGACGGCCCGCAAGAAGTTCATCTGGTCCTGCTGGACAATGGCCGCAGTCAGGCGTTTGCCGACAGCGAACTGCGCCAGACCCTCAATTGCATCCGCTGCGGCGCCTGCATGAATCATTGCCCGGTCTATACCCGAATCGGCGGTCATGCCTACGGCGAGGTTTATCCGGGGCCTATAGGAAAAATCATTACGCCGCACATGGTCGGCCTGGCCAAGGTGCCCGATCACCCCAGTGCGTCGTCGCTGTGCGGTGCTTGCGGTGAGGTGTGCCCGGTGAAGATCCCGATCCCGGCCCTGCTGCGACGACTGCGCGAAGAAAACGTCAAGGCACCAGACAGCCCCAACCCGGTGATGCGCGGCCAGGGCAGCAAATACTCGGCCAAGGAACGCTTCATCTGGGATGCCTGGGCGCGGCTCAACAGCTCGCCGCGGCTGTACCGGTTATTCGCCTTCTTCGCCACACGCCTTCGCGCCCTGACGCCCCAAAACGTCGGCCCCTGGACACAAAACCACAGCGCCCCGAAACCCGCCGCCCGATCGCTGCATGACCTGGCCCGCGACCACCTGAACTCGCAGGGAGACCGCTGATGAGCGCCAAGGAAAATATCCTCACCAAACTGCGTAAAAGCCTGACTGGCACCACGCCCGTTGCCGACAACTTCGACGTCGAACTGGTGACGCAGACCTACCGCTACGCGCCCGAAGAACGCATCCCGCAGCTGCGCAAGCTGATGGAAGCGGTCCACACCGAAATCCATCTGACGTCCGGCGAAGGCTGGCCCGCGTTGCTCGCGCAATTGCTGCGCGACCGCCAACTGCCGAGCCTGCTCATCGCCCCGACAACGCCTCACGGGCAAAAGATCGTACAGTTCTGGGCGAACAATCCGGGCTTGCCGACCCTCAAGGCCTACGAGCGGCCGGTTGAAGAATGGAAAGCCGAGCTGTTCAACGACACGCCCGCGAGCCTGACCGGGACCCTCGGCGCCATCGCCGCGACCGGCAGCCTGATTCTTTGGCCGACGCGGGAAGAGCCACGCCTGATGAGCCTGGTACCGCCGGTACATTTTGCCCTGCTCAAGGCCAGCGAGATCCGCGACAACTTCTATGAAGTGCAACAGGAATTCAAATGGGCCCAAGGCATGCCCACCAACGCCCTGCTGGTTTCGGGTCCATCGAAGACCGCCGACATCGAACAGGTCCTGGCCTACGGCGCCCACGGACCGAAGGATCTGGTCGTGTTGATTTTGGAGGACCAATGACGCTTCCGGCCCCTTTTCTGCGCGACGTACAACAACTGATCCCGCAAAACAGACGCTTTGACGATCCGCTGTCAACGCTGGCCTTCGGCACCGACGCCAGTTTCTATCGGCTGATTCCGAAACTGGTGGTGCGCGTCGAAACCGAAGATGAAGTAGTCGCACTGCTGCAACTGGCCCAGCGCGACCGAGTTCCGGTGACATTCCGCGCGGCCGGTACCAGCCTGTCCGGGCAAGCCATCAGCGACTCGGTGCTGATTGTGCTTGGGGATAACTGGAACGGACGCGAGATCCGCGGGCAAGGCATGCAGATCCGCCTGCAGCCCGGCGTGATCGGCGCCCAGGCCAACGCCTGGCTGGCCCCGTTCGGGCGCAAGATCGGCCCGGATCCGGCGTCGATCAATGCCTGCAAAATCGGCGGCATTGTTGCCAACAACGCCAGCGGCATGTGCTGCGGTACGGCGCAAAACACTTATCACACCCTGGCCGGCATTCGCCTGGTACTCGCCGATGGCACGCGCCTGGACACCGAAGACCCTGCCAGCGTGGCGGCATTTCGGGCGAGCCATAGCGAACTATTGGAACGCCTGGGGACTCTGGGTCGCGAAACCCGCGCCAACACCGACTTGGCCGCCCGAATCCGCCACAAATACCGTCTGAAAAATACCACCGGCCTGTCGCTCAACGCCCTGGTGGACTTCGACGAGCCTGTGGATATCTTGGCCCACTTGCTGGTGGGGTCCGAAGGCACCCTCGGTTTCATCAGCGCCGTGACCTACAACACCGTCATAGACCATCCGAACAAAGCTTCGGCGTTGATCGTATTCCCGGATGTGGAAACTTGCTGCAACGCCGTCACCGTGCTGAAAAGCCAGCCTGTCTCGGCCGTGGAACTGCTGGACCGCCGCAGCTTGCGCTCAGTGCAGGACAAACCGGGCATGCCGGATTTCGTACAGCACCTGTCGACCAATGCCTGCGCCCTGCTGATTGAATCTCGCGCCGCTTCGTCATCGTTACTGCAAGAGCAACTGACCCGGATCATGACCTCCCTGGCCTGCTTCCCGGTGGAAAAGCAGGTCGACTTTACCGAAGACCCACGGGAAAACGCCCGGCTCTGGGCCATTCGCAAAGACACCTTTCCCGCCGTCGGCGCGGTGCGCAAGACCGGAACCACGGTGATCATCGAAGACGTCACCTTCCCTGTGGAGCAACTGGCAGTCGGCGTGAATCGCCTGATTGCGTTGTTCGAAAAACACCACTACGACGAAGCGATCCTGTTCGGACACGCACTGGAAGGCAATTTGCACTTCGTCTTCACCCAAGGTTTCAACAGCACCGAAGAAGTCGCACGCTACCAAGCGTTCATGGACGACGTGGCGCAACTGGTGGCCGTGGAATTCGGCGGCTCGCTGAAAGCTGAACACGGCACTGGCCGCAACATGGCGCCGTTCGTCGAGCTGGAATGGGGCAGCGATGCCTACCAGTTGATGTGGCAACTCAAGCGCCTGCTCGACCCCAACGGCATCCTCAACCCGGACGTGGTGCTCAGCGAGGATCCGCAAATCCACCTCAAGCATCTCAAACCGCTGCCGGCCGCCGATGAGATTGTGGATAAGTGCATCGAGTGCGGCTTCTGCGAGCCGGTGTGTCCTTCCAAGGACCTGACCTTGAGCCCGCGTCAGCGCATCGTGATCTGGCGGGACATCCAGGCGAAAAAGCGCGCAGGCGTCGATACCTCCGAGCTGGAAACGGCCTTTCAATACCAGGGCATCGACACCTGCGCCGCCACGGGCCTTTGCGCCCAACGCTGCCCTGTCGGAATCAACACCGGTGAACTGGTGAAAAAACTCCGCAGCCGTACTGCGACGCGTACGAAAACCGCCGATTGGCTTGCCAGCAATTTCGCCACGGCATTGCAAGGGGCGCGCTTTACCCTGCACGTCGCCAACGGTGCGCGAATGATGCTGGGAGCACCGCGCCTGGCTCGTTTGTCCGCTGGACTGACGCAGCTGTCCAAAGGACAAGTGCCGCAGTGGACCAGCGCCATGCCACAGCCGGAAAAGGCTATAAGGTTCAGTCCCGCCGTGACGGATGCGCGCCCCAGGGTGGTTTATCTGGCGGCCTGCGTGTCACGGGTCATGGGCCCCGCGGCGGCAGACAAGGAGCAGATGTCGCTGCACGACAAGACCCGAGGCCTGCTGGAAAAGGCCGGCTACCAAGTGGTTTTCCCGGACAACGTAGACAGCCTTTGCTGCGGCCAGCCCTTTGCGTCCAAAGGCTACGCCGAACAGGCCGAACACAAGCGCCAGGAACTGATCGGCGCGCTGTTGCATGCCAGTCGCGGCGGGCTCGACCCGATCTACTGCGACACCAGCCCTTGCACACTGCGGCTGGTCCAGGACCTCGCGGAGGTACGCCTGGACCTTTACGACCCGGTGCGCTTCATCCGCACCCACCTCATGGATCGCCTCGAGTTCACACCGCAGGAAGCTTCCATCGCGGTGCACGTCACCTGCAGCACGCAGCACCTTGGCGAAAGCCAGGCGTTGATCGATCTGGCGCGCAAGTGCAGTAAAAACGTGGTCGTTCCGGAAGGTATCCATTGCTGCGGTTTTGCCGGGGGCAAAGGCTTCACCACACCGGAACTCAACGCCCATTCGTTACGCACGCTGAAGGACGCGGTACAGCATTGCAGCGAAGGGATTTCCACCAGCCGGACCTGTGAGATAGGTCTTACGCAACACGGCGCGATTGACTACCACGGACTGGTGTATCTGGTCGACCGGGTGACCCGGGCCAAAACCACCGACGGTGAGAGCCTTGCGACGGGACTCGAAGAAAAATCGAATTCCTGCGCTTCGCTGTAGTCACTTGAATAGGCCCGGCGGCGCTGGGCCACCACCGACTCGGCCCGGCCGCGACTGTCCAGCGGCACCGAGACCCTACGTTCAAGGAGATACACATGAAGCGCACCGCACTTGCTGGCTTGTTCATTTCCGCTGCGATGTTGGCCTCTCCGGTGTTTGCAGGAAGCCAAGATGACCTTTGCAAAATCAACCTGCAAAAGATCAGCGACGCCAAAGTCAGCACCGAGCAAATGAGCGAAGGTCTGAAGACCGACATCGACGCCACTGTCGGACAAGCCAAGGCTGAGCACGCCAAAGGCACCAAAGAAGGCACTGAAAATTGCATCTCGCTGACCAACCAGGCCATCCAGAAGCTGCAGAACAACGCGGAAGGTGATCAGTAGCATTGCCTGAGGCCAACCTTCGGGTTGGCCTCAGACACGGATTAGCGTACACTGCGCATGCCTGCCGCTCCTCAAGATTCATGGAGCGACAGGCTCGGGGCCGTTTAGGATTCGACGCCGGTTGCGAAACTTTAGGTGCATGCCGAGTTGGTAACAGAACTCGTAAATCCACTGTTGCAACTTCCTATAGTTGCCAATGACGAAACCTACGGGGAATACGCTCTCGCTGCGTAAGCAGCCTTAGCCCTTCCCTTCTGGTACCTTCGGGTCCAGCAATCACCAGGGGATGTCCGTAAACCCAAAGTGATTGTCATATAGAACGGAATCGCCGTGCAGTACGTTGTGGACGAAGCGGCTAAAACTTACACAACTCGCCCAAAGCACCCTGCCAGTCGGGTCGCTGAGGGTTAACTTAATAGACACGGCTAAGCATGTAGTACCGACAGCGGAGTACTGGCGGACGGGGGTTCAAATCCCCCCGGCTCCACCACTTCATCATCTAAAGACGTCCACGGACGTCTTTTTTTGTGCCTGAAATCCAGTAAATACGGGGGTTTCAGGGCCACGGGAGGCTTTCCAGGCTTTTTGAGTTCCAGGCAGTTTGGTATTCCCAATGGTATTCCCGGCTACCCGGCGCTAATCTTGGGAATACCAAAAGGTGTCATGGAGTACTTCTCATGTGCGCTCAAACCACCCGCCTCTCCGACCGCCAGCTCAAGGCGGTCAAACCGAAAGACAAGGATTACGTCCTCACGGATGGCGACGGGCTCCAACTGCGAGTCAGGGTCAATCGCTCGATGCAGTGGAATTTCAACTACCGGCATCCCATCACCAAGAATCGAATCAACATGGCACTCGGCTCTTATCCCGAGGTTTCTCTTGCGCAAGCCAGGAAGAAAACTGTTGAGGCCAGAGAGCTGCTTGCACAGGGCATCGACCCAAAAGCTCAGCGCAATGAGCTACAGGAAGCCAAACGAGCGGAAACGGAACACACCTTCGAGAACGTGGCCACCGCCTGGTTCGAGCTGAAGAAGGATTCCGTCACGCCGGCGTATGCCGAAGACATTTGGCGCTCCCTAACACTGCATGTTTTTCCGAGCATGAAATCAACGCCTCTCTCCGAAGTCAGCGCCCCAATGGTCATCAAGCTCCTTCGCCCGATTGAGGCCAAAGGCAGCCTCGAGACAGTTAAGCGAGTGAGCCAGCGCCTTAACGAGATCATGACCTACGGGGTCAATTCCGGAATGATCTTTGCCAACCCTCTCAGCGGCATTCGAGCGGTGTTCAAGAAACCTAAGAAAGAGAACATGGCAGCGCTACCACCAGATGAGCTTCCGGAGCTCATGATGGAAATCGCGAACGCCAGCATCAAGCGGACGACCCGCTGCCTGATCGAATGGCAGCTACACACTATGACCCGCCCTGCCGAAGCGGCGACTACCCGATGGGCAGACATCGACTTCGAAAAACGCATCTGGACCATCCCTCCGGAGCGAATGAAAAAGCGTCGTCCGCACACAATTCCGCTGACCGAACATGCACTTTCGTTATTGGAGACGCTTAAGCCCCATAGCGGCCACAGGGAATATGTGTTCCCATCAGATAGAAATCCGCGCACCCACGCGAATAGCCAGACAGCCAACATGGCATTGAAACGAATGGGCTTTCAGGACCGCTTAGTCAGCCACGGCATGCGCTCCATGGCCAGCACAATTCTGAATGAGCATGGGTGGGATCCGGAGCTAATCGAAGTCGCGCTGGCGCATGTCGATAAAGACGAAGTTCGAAGCGCCTACAACCGGGCGGATTACATCGAACGCCGGCGTCCGATGATGGCCTGGTGGAGTGAACATATCCAGAAGGCAGCCACCGGCAGCCTGTCGGCATCCGCCATCAATCAAACCAGGGATCGTAACGTCGTGCCGATACGCTGAGCAGGCGACAATTCGTGCCGTGCAGCAGGGCGACTGAAGTGGCGACTGTCGCTAAATCAGCCGCATGCCTGCGCTTCTTCGGCCAAGCCCCTAAGTATGGGAAGGCTCCGCATTCCCGTACTTAGGGGCTCACGCTTAAAGGTCTATCAGACAACCACGAGTTGCGCCTTTCTGCGGCGGATCAGTCCTGCTGTTAACTCATAGTAATAGATGGTCGCTGGTGCTGAGCAACGCAGGTAGTGCTCTAAAAACCATCTGGTGTGCTTTTCCTTCCAGGACCAAGGGGTCGCACAACTCCAGCGCTCACGAATCGCCTCGTGCATCCTTTCTGCCTGCCTGATATGCCGCTCCCGCGTGGCATGCGCACCTTTGAGCACGGGGCTCAGAAACAACGCCATATCGAACTCGGACTTCATCGACGACCTCCGATGTAGGCACTCACCACGTCGATGCGGTTATGCCCCAACTCGTGGCTGATCTGCTGACGTGCACGCTGATCGAGTGCTCGATCCTCTCGTTGACCAAGACCGCCATTGATGGGCGCGGAGAAGCCGGTCAGTTGTTCATAGCGCTCACAGGCGTAAGCCGCCCGCAGTTCATGAAAGCCTTTCAATCCATACTCATGCATGATGTCCCGCGCCGGTCGTACGATTGCCTGTAAGAAATCTTTGTAGCTTTCATCAGGTGTTAACAGATTCCTACTGCCCTTGGGTGAGGCCTCGCTGGCCCTGTCGAGGGCGCCACGAACTTGATCCGTGACCGCAATCCAACGCGGTGCCGATGCGCCTGATCGACCGCCTTTGGTGCCGTCCTGGATATTAATCTTCCCCAGTTGCCGAGCCTCACGTTGCAGCCGGGGCAAGTCCGCCAAGATCGCTTCACGCAGGCGCATGCCGGTCTCCCGAGCGAGGAGCACGATGGCACTCACCCTCAGTTGCTGTCGCTCTGACAGCGCTTGCGCAACCAGCCTGACCTGCACACGGTCTTGGCCTTGTGGCGCCTCACTACGCACGCTTGAGCGCTGCAAGCCAAGCGCCTTACTTGGACTCGGGATTTTGACGTATTGATCACCGCGCAGCGCAGCCATCGTTCGGTTCACGCTGGACAGTCGGTTCTGCGCGGTAGCGATGCCGACGTTGCCCTGATCAACCTGCTCCCGCACGTGGACGGCGTACCGCATTAGGACTTCGCGGTCGATCTGTCGCGCATCATTGAGCCCCGGCCCTTCATCGGATCGACACCAACGCACAAAAGCCTGCCAACGATCGCTATGGGCTTTGACGGTAGCAAAATGGCCGTCACCAAACAGATCTTTTAGAGCTTGAGGGCCGGCATAGCTGAGCTGGCGCCCAAAGCCGAAATTACGCCCAGATCGCTTACCGACCCGAGCCATTTTTCTGCTCCTGATCGACTGCCACGAGTTCATGCAAGAGGGCTCGCCAGTACGTGCTCACGATAGCGAGTTGAGCCCAATCAGTAGGGCGAAAACACAGCGTATTGTTAGCGACGTAGAGCTGCGCACCTTCCTCTTTCAACCATTGAATGATGGCTGTCGTCGAGGTGATAGCTTTACCGATGGTGGCGACACCGGCGACAACGGCGACAACCCTTGCCTTGTCTGGCTTTGAGCGTGGCGACAAAGTGGCGACAGTAGCGGCGACAAATCGCACTTTCGGCTCCTTTTGGCGCTGAGCCAGATGGTTGCGCAGCGCTTCATCAAGATTGAACATGGCGCACCTCGAAAGTGTGGCCGTCGGTGATCAGCCACTGATGATCGATCAACTCGACCAGCAGCTTGGCGGCATGGCGACTGCTCTTACGGGCAAAGCGGGGTCCGTTGCGGTTCAGGTCCCGAATACTGAAGTGCTTCCAATCCTTGACCTGCAGCCAGCGCAGCAGCCGGTCCGCCTCCTCCTTTACCCGACACACTGGCTCCTGCTCAGTCAGGCGCTGGATCTCGTTGAGGTAGTAGCCGACTAAAGCGGAGGCCCGTTGGATATGGTCGACCTCCACGACGCTGCTCTCCTCCACAACTGCAAGAATACCGGCGACGCGCAGCAGGTTATCGGCGGCCTTTGATCCGCTGGGCCGTACGCTGGCCAGCTCGCCAAACTCCCCCAGCTGAGCTTCGATAGCATCATGCAAATCAATCCAGCGACGACGCGCCAGCGGACTGAGGCTCAGCTTTGACAACTGCAAGGCTCCGTCAGCGGAAAGTGACCACGGCTGATAAAACAGAGCCGAAAGGCGGTGATGATAGCGCTTGAGGGCGGCGTCTTTGGACAAGTCGACAGCCTGGTAGCTACGTTGTCCGGCCAGACTGGTGGGCCAGGTCATGAGGCAGCGACCGAGAATGCCTTGCCCCTGCAGCAACGGGTCACTGAGTAACTGCATGGCTAGATACGGTTGCAGCATCAGGTGCAGGCTTAAGCGTCGATCGTAAGCTCGCAAGCTTTCACCCACCATGGACCGCGCGCGATCTATCGGACTGCCGTCCCAGAGTGACGACAAGGTCGTGACCGCTTTCAAACGGTTATCCCGACTCATGGTGCTGCTACCGAGGAATTGTCCCCCCTCGTCACAGAACAGGCCCATGCTCGGCAAGTCATGGCAGAGTCCCTTGACCAGAGCCTCGATCGTCGGGTCTGTGGTGATCAGCCGAGGGGCCGAAGGCTCCGCTTCGAGCGATACGCTGCCTATGGGGGCGGGATCGGCAGTGCTGATACGCTGCGCTTGTCGCTGTGCGGCTCGGTAGCGGGCAAGTTGTTCGCGATAGCGCTGCCACTGCTCACGCTCCCATTGCCGTGCTGGCAGCAAGGCACATCGATCTGCCGCCGTTTTGCGATCACCGGACGCAGCCACCGTGATCAAGTACAACGACAGGGGATAATGTCTCCCGTCGAGTTGTAAGCCCGCATGACCTTGAGTTGCCAGGGCCGAGGCGGCCAACACCGATTGCGCGGCCAGTGCTTGGGGCACGCCGACGACCTCGGCCATGCGCTCAACCGCAGGCCCAAGAATCCCACCCAGTGCCTGCACCGGATAAGACTGGGGCACGGGGTTCGACTCAATCAACGGTCGGGGTGGTCGTAGTAGTTCAAGCTTCGGATCTAACTGCTGCATGGGCCCTCTCCTCGATCATTGCTGGTTGTCCTCACGTAGTCCCGCCACGGCTGTTGAGTGTTATCAGGGATAAAGGCCCCTGCGGCCTGTGAGGTGTTCACTGACGCGGAACGAACGGCTCCTTACGACCGGGAGCAAGGGCATAACCCTATGAATCTTGCCTCCTTAGACGCATTCAAAGATGCGGGCGGGTGGAGGCTGTGCCGACTGACGAGTTCGGCACCTGGAGATCCTGGGTGAGAGAAAGCAACAACATCGACACCTGGGGCATGCCTGACTGTCAGTCAGGTGCAGCCTCTCCATAGGCTGCGGCACCGGTGCCTGTGTCGTTGTGGATGGCGACGAATCGGATTTGTCAGGCCGATTGTCACGAGGAGAGTTGCGGCAATGCCTTGTACGACGTGGCTTGCAGCAGTGCTACGAGCGCCCGTCTCTTTCCAGGAGAAAGAGACGGGTGCGGTCTGGCGCAGCGATGTGTGCCGAAGGGTGAGGCAGCTGCAGTGCAGCTAGATAGGTCCATCGTCTGCCGCAGTGGACAGATTGGTAGAGAAGGCATCCGTCACTCTTGGGGAGTGACCGTGCGAGCCGCCGGACGCTAATCGCACTTAGGGAAGAACCACCACGCAAGTGGCGTAGCCTTAAAGGCTCTGGCTACCTGGGCAGGTGCTGTCAACGACAGCGATCCGTGCGCCAATTTTTATACCCACTCGAAAAGACGGTCAAGCGTCACGGGCAAAGCGCTCAGAAAGTGGCGACTGTCGCCACTTCTGTCGCCACGTTCCAGGTCACGTTCTACGCGGGCTGTCGCCGCTGTCGCCGCTGTCGCCACACTTACATCCATGCCCCCGAAAGATCCGCACACACACTGAATGGCGCTGCGCTCGATAGAAATCGCGGGGGAGTTACTGACGGGTAAAAATAATCGTGGCGTTAATTAAATGTGAAAATAGGAGGGTGGAACGCGGCGGCTTCGAGAAAAAGCGAATGAACCCTCCGATCGGCACGATCAAAGATCGCTTGATCGGAGGGTTTGGCGGGAAAAGCAAAGTCTCAAACTTCAATCGAAGACTCAGGCATCAAAGC
The DNA here is from genome assembly GCF_014268685.1 of Pseudomonas sp. SWRI92. Classification (NCBI taxonomy): domain Bacteria; kingdom Pseudomonadati; phylum Pseudomonadota; class Gammaproteobacteria; order Pseudomonadales; family Pseudomonadaceae; genus Pseudomonas; species Pseudomonas sp. SWRI92. The sequence continues at coordinate 79,996 of NZ_JABWQY010000012.1, read as the reverse complement.
GGGTTGATTGGGAAGTGGGGGCTTCGCGCCGCATGATCAGCGTCTGCTGCAACCGCAGCAGAAAGCCTGCTTCAAATGCTTCCTGATAGTCCCCTGGACGATGACGCTTTCGGTTCTGAGACAGCGCCCACCATAACGGTAATGATGAACCCTCGAGCCAAGTCTCTGCGCAACGAACACCCTCCTTTATTACCGGAGCGAACTCATTACCCCACGGTGTTTGGATCGCGGGAGCCCCTTCAGCGGACGGGACAGAGATATACTCATGGATCTGCTGATGAACGCTTTGAGCCGGAATGCCAGTTAAATTCCGGAATGCCTTGTCGTACAACACGGCGGCGTCATCCAACAGCTCTACTGCCAGCTCAACGTCTTGCGGAAAATGAAGCAGAATACTCTGGGCTCCGTTAAGCCGGAGAGTGGCAGCCTGCCGCAATTTAACCGCTGCATCTTCAGGGGTAAGCGATGAAGTATCGATGCTGCTGGGTTTGGGGAGGCCGATGAGAAGCGAGAATTCAAACATCGCGGAATCCAAGCCCGCCCACCCGGTATCAAATATGATAGTCCAGGCTAGGCGATGGTAATCATGCGACGCACCGCTACAAACTATCGGTTTCAGGGCTGTCAAATTTTACCGTCAAGGTCAGAAGGTACTCTTCGATCGAATGAGCACTGTCCAGGTAATTTGCCGTTAGCCCTAGCCCCTTGACTGGCAGGTTAAGCTTGGCCACTACGCCCAGGGAACGCTTCGATTCACTCGACAGGCTGATCACCACCTTCTGTTCAAGGATCTGGTTGTCTTCATCAGCGCACTGCTCGACCAGGCTACGCATTACCACATCGCCCCACAGCTGTTTGCCACGCAGGTATTTTTCAGCTGCCTCGGTGTTGGGTTTGCCTCCGCGAAACGAGGCATTGATGGAAAACTTTCTGGCCAGTGAATTGCCCACTTTGTTTTCGACTTTGACATCGAGCTTGGCAACAGGAGCTTTGCCGTGCAACTCGTACACTTGGGACGAGGAGTCCTTGCTGACTTCGACCTGCTCAACGGTTACGTCCCGAGCTCCCAGGTATTGGCAGAGCCGCGAAAAATGCCGAAGCTTCTCAATCGCGAACTGATCCGTGGCCTGGCTCAGGTCCACATAGGCGTTACGGTCATACGGGCTCTGTAAGAGCACCGCGCCCGGTCGAAGCAGGTCAGCATCGATAATATTCTGCAGCGCCTGGCTATCTGGCTCATCGACCGTAAGCGGGTACTGCAGGATGTGGGACTGGGGATCAAATAGAAACCCCTTGGCTTCGGGCTCGAGATCATAGAGACACTCATTGATCGTGTTCTCATCCAACACGAGCATCACTCTGCGTGCGCCATGGTCCAGCGGAATCTTGCCTGTTGCCACATTGCTCCCCTTTCGCGCGATGCGCGTACCCTGTTCGTTCATTTGCCGAAAGTTTTCAGCGCCGCCAGTGCGCGTCTGAGCCACGCTGCCCACTCGCGCTGTAAAAGTGTTATCGCCAGGGCTATGAAGCTCTGGCTCGGCTGCTTTTTTTCGAATTGCTCAAGCGCCTCCCGTGCAGCCAAGCGTTTAGGCTCTGAAAAGCTGCGCCCGATGGAGGTAGCGAATTGCTCGAGCGACGCCCACACCGCATCGACACCAGTCGCTCCTGGCCCCTGCCCGGTATTATGCTCGATCCAGCAAACCACTGGCGCCAGCCGGCCCGCGCGGTCCCGCTCCTCCGCGACAACTTGCAAAACGGCTGCGTTGCCTTTGACGAACAGCTTCACGCCATCTTGTGCAAACAGAACAGTACCTCGCACGCTGATGCTGGTCAGTGCGGAATACGTTTGCTCTCGGACCGGGCTGCTAAGTTCCGCTCCACACTCCGCCAGACGCAAATAGTCCGAGGACCTGTTGTCCAGTGCTTGAGCTTGGAAAACCTTGGCATGCATCATGCTGTTACCGTATTGATCAACGTCGCGACCAATCTCGCCGCCTGATCTCGACTCACCAGACTGCCGAGAATGATCGGCGGCCGTTGACTTAGTTTCGACAGGCCTGCATCAAGGTGGAGTTTGACGAAACGATCACGGAAATGCCCCTGACCGGACACGGGTGTGGCGACGTACGTAGGGTCGAGGTCCATATGCGTGACGATCACGACCAGCTTGGGCGATGGCGCCGGAGCCTTCCTCCAGCTTTCAATCTTTTCGAGATCGCGCTTGATACGTTGTTGATTGACCTCTTGAGCATTGACCAGATAAAGGACGATGTCCGCTTCATTGTGCAGTGTTTTCCAGTCCTCGATTGCATCAGGCGCACCGGGAACGTCGCGGGTTTCCTTGAGGTCCAGCTTCAGGTCACTCATTGCAAACCGTGTTCCTTGGACTTTCTCGGTCAGCGTGGTTTGCATGTACTCGTCGGAGACCTCACCACTGGCAAGGAACTTCAATAGAGCTGTCTTGCCGACATTGCGCTCTCCCAATATCGCCACGCGCTTACCTTTGAGGCTGATGATCATGCTGTCCCAGCCATCTTTGATTTCTTCACGTTTCCAGTAAGCGACGCCAGCCGCGACCACAGCTGCGGCTCCGGCAACGATTAGTCTCTCCCAACCCATACGAGCAGTCCCTGTCCTTCGTTTCTCGAATGGCCAGCATTGTGGCCCATTTGCTTATAACCCGTGCGTAAGCATGGAGAGGCTATCGGCTACCCAGTGCCGCACTTAAGTAAGCGGCGGGTTTTATTCTGTGGGAGAGCCGGCTAGCCACTATGCGTCGACCTGAACTGCATAGCCCATGAAGTCAGACGGCGCGTCTGACCAATTGCAAAATCTTTCACACAAAGTCAGCATACCGGCCTTCAAGGGCAGAACGCCACCATGGAAATTGCTTCAGTCAAAAGGAACTTGGAATGCCCCTCCCCCCGCGCCCGACAAAAGAGGCCGTCTGCAGTGAGTTATCGGGCAGCGACGATTCCCTGACCTTCCGAAAAATCGTACCGCCCCTCCCTCGCTATCCCTCATTTGGAAGACTCGGACGAGCCCTCTTAGAGACGCCGCCCCCCTCATGGAGCAGAGCATGAAATTCAGGAAACTCGGTCTTACCCTATCTGGCGGCGGCGGCAAGGGGGCCTATCAGATCGGCGTCTGGCAGGCTATGCGCGACCTGGGCTTGGACAGCCAACTGAGCGCCATCTCTGGCACCTCGGTAGGTGGTCTCAACGGCGCGATGTTCGCTCAAGACAAACTCGATCAGGCCAAATCCATGTGGCTGAACATCGAAAGCCGCAACATGCTTTCCGTACAGGACGTGCCAGGGCTGGCGTCACGACTGGCGCTGCTGACAACAAGCGGCGTGATCTCGCCGATGCTCAGCCACTTGATCAGTACCAAAGGCTTTTTCAAGCAAGATGGCCTCAAGAGCATGATCGCCGAAGGCCTGGACGCAGGCAGGTTGGCTTCTTCGGCGCTGCCGCTGAGCGTGGCGCTGCACAACACTGCCGCCAACCGGGTCGATTACCTCTCGGTACGCGACACCCACACTGCAGCGGACATGCTGCTCGGTACGGCGGCCCTGCCCCTGATCTTCGATGAGGTCGCCATTGACGACGGCATTTATACCGATGGCGGCTTTTACTGGGGCTTGCCGCATAAACAGATTGATAACACCCCGATCCGGCCACTGATCGAGGCCGGCTGCGACACCATCGTGGTGGTGTATCTGTCGCCCGACGACCTGAGCATCGACCCGCGCCACTATCCCGGGGTGCGCATTTTGCCGATCGTTCCTGCCAACAGTCTGGGCGGCGTCACCGCCACCCTCGACTTTTCCAACGAAGGAGCCGCAAGGCGCATGGAACAGGGCTATGCCGACGGCCTGCAGATCTTCCGCCACCTGCAGTTGTTCCTCGACAACGAAGCTCAGTACGAAGCCCTGTGGGAGCGCGCCCGCCTGGCCGCCGAACAGGAGCGCAAGCTCAGCGACAACCTGTACGACGTGGACCGTAAACACAGCAAGGCTGTCGACGATATCCATGACTTCGACCGGCAAGTTCGCAACGACGATTTCAGCCAGAAGCTCGACCTGGCCGACGACGATATGCCTCTCGCACTCGAGCACCTGGCTCTGGACAACACTGCGCTGCTGGCTGACATCGAGCGTCAGCAACTCGAAACTGCCGTCGACAGTTTCCTGGCCCAGAACAGCAACAACCGCCGGGCGGTCGAAATCTCGGTGCTGGACGCCCTCGCCACCCTTTCTCCAGTCAGCGGACGCGCCACCTTCCTGCGTGAGCAGGGATTACTGTCGCGCTTCATGGGCGCTATCACCGGCAAAAACCAGCAGATTGCCGCCGAGAATGTCCGCGACGTGGCCCAGGCGCAATTCGCCGCCCTGCGCCTGATTGCTGCAGTTCAGGAAAAAGGTGCAATCACCCTCGAGTTCGCCTGCACCTTGCAAAACCGCCTGAACGGCGCACTCGCCGAAATCCAGCGACTGGGAGATCGTCATAATCAGGATCTGCGGCGCGTCTACCGCTCGCTGGCCGGAGTCTACTGCAAGCTACGCGACCGCCTGAGTACACATGAGAACCGCCTCGACGCCCTGGAACGCACCAGCCGCTTGCACGACTGGCTACTACATCCCAATAGGCGTCATCTTGACGGCAAGGCGCTCAGCGAACTGCCTGCGGCCTTGCGTCTCAGCTGTCTGGCCAACGACTTCTTTCGCCTCACCAACGGCCAGTGGACAGTCCACGAGCTGAACAGCCTCAAAGAAATGTGCCTGCTCGTCGGGCTGGATCATGCTCACCCCGTGCAGATCGGCGAGTTCTGCACCCAGTTGAGCGAGCAACCGGCCTGTCTGCAGGCACTTACCCTGCAACTGGCCGCGCTGCCCCAGGCTAACCTGTTCAACCCGACCGCCCTTTGGTTGCTTGATTTACGCGGCGGTACTGCGCCGACGGACACCGACAGCGTAACGGCACGCTGGGGGTATGGCGCGGCAACGGCGCTACCCGCCTGGGACTTTCTCGCCGAACTGCTCTACCACCTCCAGTGCGCCGGATTTTCGGTGGTACGCAGCAGCGACCTGAGTCAGTACAAGGAGCACTGGCTGGGGCAACTGCAAGTGCTTGACGACCTGCTGGGGGAAAACATCCTGCCCAAGAGCTTCGCCGGGGAGATCAACGCCCTACGCCAGCAGATCACCGGTTTCCACCTCAAGGTACCGCTGATCGGCAAGTTCAGTGCTGGTAAGTCGACCCTGCTCAACTGCTGGCTGGGCGAGGATATTCAGAAGGACGACCTCGGCGCCTGCACCAGTCTGGCCACTGAATTCCACTACGCCGAACCGGGCGCGGAAAAGCTGGTGATCCACTGGCTGGAGGACGCCGGGACTGGCCAGGTACGGCGCGAGGAAAAACCGCTCACAGCCTACGCCGCGCTACTCGACGATCCGCGCACTACCGCCCGGCCACCCCTGTTCGTAGAACTGCACCTGTGCCGCACTGCCCTCGCCCGTCACCCTGATCTGGTGCTGGTCGACACGCCGGGCCTGGGCTCCAGCAACGGCCAACATGAACGTGCGCTAGAGCAATACATCGGAGAAGCTGTGTCGTGCATCCTCTGCGTCACCCGTATCAGTCAGGTCGGTATCGACGAGCTGGCCTTCATTGATCGCCAGCGCTCCTTGGGTCAGACGTTTTCCCTACTGGTCTGCCAGGAGGCACTGAACAGCCGTCAGCAGCGCGAACCCCTGCGCCGCTCCCTCGCCGAACAGGCCGGCCTAGACTCAAGCCAACCGACCCGTGGCTGCTCTGCGCGTGAGGGCGATCTGAGTGGCTTCGAAGACTTGCTCGCCGGCCTCGAAACCCAGAAGGCAATCCTGTTCCAAGAACGCTTCGCTGCGCAGATCAAGGCGTTGTTGGTTCAGGCCGAACGCCTGATTCGCCAGCAACTGGCGATGGACACCAGCGCAGAGCAACTGCTCGAACAGCAGAAGATCCTCGACAAGGGCATGGCCCGACTCGAAGAAAACCATGCCAACGAACAGGACAGCCTGCTACGCGACTGCCGCGCAGCGATCAGCCATCAGGTGCTGGCCACCGTCAACAGTTACCTGCGCAGTCGTCGCCAGGCCTACAAACAGATGCTGCTGGCTGGCCAAGGCATTGGTCCGCTGCTCACCGCCGATGCACGTAACGCTTGCCAGTTGGCCATTGAGCAGAACCTGACCCCGCGTCTCATGGACGCCTGCCAACGCCTGGGCAGTCATATCGAGTTCAGCGCCTTTGAGGGGCCGCAACTCTCCGGCGACGGCCCGGCGGGAATAGAGGCCGACTATGGTTTGGGTGCCTCAGCGGCCGGCGCAGCAGCTGGGGCGGCTATCGGCACCATAGTGCCGGTGGTTGGCACCCTGATCGGCGGCCTAGTTGGCGGTGCGATCGGCCTGTTCGCTTCGCGCAGCAACAAGGAGAGCGAAGCCGAAGGCAAAGCCAATGAGGCGATTGAAACGGTCATCAGCCAGTTGCAAGGCTTGATTCCCGATGCACTCGACAAGCATGCCCGTCAGTTCATCGGCGATATGTGCGACAGATTAGCCGCGCAGTTGACGACGCAACGGGAGAACCTCGATCGCATCGAACAGCAACTGGTAGCAGACCGTGACCGCAAGCAACATATCCAGGACAAGGCCGAACAGGCGCTGAACAGCGTCGCTCGACTGCTCGACCACAGCCGCCAGCAACAATCCCGACCTGCGGAGGCCTGCGCCAATGTCGCTTGATTTCAGCTTATCCTTCGAAGAGCTGGAGGCCGCGCAATCGGCCACCACCAACCCTTACCTGAGAGATCCCGGTAAAGGCTTGCAACTGATTGCCAGCCTGGTCGGACAGCCACGTCCGAACGTGGGCAAGGCGCAACGGCAGCAACTGCCCGCCGCGCTGCACCGACTGATCAATGAGCGCTTCATCGAGCTTACGTCCAAAGGCAGCTTTCCCGGTGAAGCCCAGGCGTTGCGCGAGCTGCAGGCGCTGGAAGCGTCACTGGAAAACCTTGCTCTGTTTCCCGACCTGGCCAACAAGACCGTGGTCGGCGTCGGGGGTGGTTTCAGCGCCGGCAAGTCGCGCCTGCTCAACACCCTGCTCGGCGTCGATCTGCTACCGGAGTCGCTGGAGCCAACCACGGCGATTCCCAGTTTCATCACCCGTGGCGAAGACGGTATCGTTGCGCTGAACACCTTCAACCAGCAGATTCGACTGGACCGCGACGGCCTGCAGGCCATCACCCACGCCTTCACCAGCCACTACCGCGACAGTCTCGACGAGGCGTTCGGTTTTGCCCACGTGCTCAAGCTGTTGATGCTCCACTGCGCAAGCTTCGCCTGGAGCAACCTGGCCTTCCTTGATACGCCTGGTTACAGCAAGGTAGACGCCCTTGGTAGCACTGACAGCGATGAAACCATTGCCCTCAAGCAACTGACCGAAGCCGATCATGTGATGTGGCTGCTCAGCGCCAGGAACGGTTCGATTCGCCAGGACGATCTGGCATTTTTGCGCAGTCTCGATCATCCCGGACCGATCTTCTTCGTCGTCACTCAGGCCGATCTGGTGGGCCACTCCTCTATCGACGCCATCCTGCACAGCACCGCAGAGGCGATCGAGGCTTCGGGCATTCCTAGCGCCGGACTGATGGCCTGGGCAGCACCGCTGGGAGCCGAACAGGGAGCGTTGATGGCTGGTGACGATATTCGCGTGTGGCTCCAAACGCTGGACGAGGCTCCCAAGTACACCCACCACAGGCGCACTTGCGAACGTGTGCTAGACGGTTATATCCAGCACAATCGGGAAAACCTGTCCAACAGCCGCCGAAAATTATCGCTGTTCAATACCCTTCTGCCACTGCAGGAAAAACTGCCTCAAAGTGAACAGGCAACGCTACAGGAACTGCTCCAGGAGCAACGTACCCGGCAGAAAGTCTTTGCCGAACTTGTCGACGCCTTCACCGTTTTAAAGAACGAAATGCAGGAAATCATCGCGCAGATCATCGGTGACCTGGCCATTGATGCGCTTTCCATCGAAGAGCTCTACGGCAAGGGCCTGGCACTTCATGAGGAAGGCGATTTCGACTCAGCGGCTGTCTTCTTCCAGCACGCCGCAGAACAGGGGAACGCCGCTGCCCAGTTTCAACTCGGCATCTATCACGAGCTTGGGCAAGGCGTGTGCGTAAACGAACGCCTTGCGGCGCAGTGGTACCGCAAGGCCAAACACCAGGGTCATGTGCAGGCCCAGTTCTACCTAGGCGTCTGCTACGAGAACGGTGTAGGCGTTCCAGAAAATCTGCAAAGCGCCGTCGCCTGTTACCTCCAGGCCGCGGAGCAAGGACACGCCGAGGCTCAATACAACCTGGGCATTTGCCTGACCAGGGGAGAAGGGATTGCCAAAGACGACGAGCAGGCACTGTATTGGTTTGAAAAAGCAGCCAGGCAAGGTCACGAGGAAGCCCGCTTCTACGTGATCACACGATCAGCGAAAAATGGCAGCCCCGCCGGGCAATACGCTTTAGGGGTACTTTACGAAAAAGGCCAGGGTGTTTCCCAGGACCTGGAAAAAGCCATTGTGGCTTATCGCGCAGCGGCCGAGGCAGGGCATGCCGATGCCCAATTTGAACTTGGCCGCCGCTACTTAAATGGCGAAGGCCTGAGAAAAAACTCCGCTCACGCTATCAGCTGGCTGGAGAAGGCTGCTGCACAAGATCATGCCAAAGCATCTTCACTGCTCAAGAAACAACAAGCAATTGGCCCCTTTTGGTCGCCTGGCACATTTGCGACTTGGCAAAAAATTCTCGGGAAAAATTCGCTATGACCGCCAAAACTTTCACCCTGGCTTCGCTAACCTCGCATGCCACTGTTATTGACGCCGAACAACTCAGTAGTCTGAAAACCTTGCTCGACGGGCTTGAAGTCAATCTCCACGCTGCGCGCGAGAGCGGTCGCGACCTGCGCATCGCTGTCGTTGGCCAGATGAAGGCCGGTAAGTCTTCGTTCCTCAATGCTGCCTTTTTCGGCCGCGACCTGCTGCCCAAGGCTGACACGCCGATGACCGCTGCGTTGACCAAGATTGTCTACGCCCCCAAGGCCAAGGCTGAAGTGGTGTTCTACAGCGCCGACGACTGGGCCGACATCGAACAACGCGCCAACGAGTACCCCAGGGCCTATGCCGAAGCAGAGCGCAAGCTGAGGGAGCCGCCGAAGAGCGACAGCCCTTTCGCCAAAGTTCTCGCGTCACCTCGCGCGCGCACAGCGGAGGAGATCGATCGCCACGTTCCCGAAGCCATCCGCTCCTCGCGAGAGCTGGTGGAAATGACACGCAGGAAGGGCCTCGACGTACACGACTACCTGGGTAAAACCGAGGTACTGGACGTCGCTGGTGGCGCAGAAAACCTGGCCTATGCACTGCAGGAATATGTTGGCAGCGGCGGACGCTTCACCGCCATCACCAAGATGTCCGTGCTGCATGTCGACGACAAGCGCCTGCAGGGCCTAGAAATAATCGATACCCCCGGTTTCAACGACCCGGTGGTTTCCCGTGGCCAAATCACCCGTAGCTTCCTTGGCCAGTGCGACGTGATCTTTCTGCTCTCGGCAGTCAGCCAGTTCCTCACCTCCTCCGACATGGCGGTGCTGCGCGAGCAACTACCCGAAGCTGGTATCGACGAAAAGGCGGTGTTCCTGGTCGGTTCGCAGCGCGATCTCGCCCTGCGCCAGGATCGTGGCATAGCCATCACAGCTAGCAAGCTCGCCGAACGGGCACCCGCCGAGAAACGTTCTGCTGTACGAACCGGTGCGATGCTGCAGCTGCTGGACAAGAAAATGACGGATCAGGCCAGCCTGACGCTGGAGGCGCAGATCAACCAGCCCGGCCAGGACAACAAGACCCGGCGCATCCTCAGCGCTGTCAAAAAATCCGCGCCACGATTCATTTCCAGCTGGGCATGGCTGGTCGCCGAGCACTTCAACTCCCTGTCCGAAGAAGACCGGGAACAACTCGATCAGCTATGCACCGCCACCGGTTTTGCCTTTGAACCGAACAGCCTGCGGCAACTCTCCAACATTACGGCGCTACGCGACGAGATCCTCGCCCAGCGCGAACACAAGCAGCACCTGATCGCCAGCAAGGAACAGCAGCTGATCGAAGGCGTGCACAACGGAACACGTGAACGCCTGCAACAGATTGCGCTCAGCCTGCAGGCGCGTAGCGAACAGGTTCGCAACGGCGACATCGGGGAGTTGGAGAGAATCGAGCAGGACATGCTCAGGCGTATGAAAGGCGGCAAGGCGCGCCTGGAAGGCGTGTTTGACGAGCAGTTGGTCAAAGCCAGCCAGCAGTTCGCGCTGTTGAAGACAGACATTCGCGAGCAGGCACAGAAATATTCACGAATACAGGTTGTTCGAGAGACAACCACAGAGAGTTATCAGGTCGACACTTCGTGGTTCGGCGGTTTTTTCGGCCATGACTGGGAAACGCGCTGCCGCGACGTGGTCACCACCTACGCCAGCGCCCAGGATGCCATCGAACAGGTCCAGGTTTTCGCCTTGCAGACCACCAAGGCTCTGCAGAAGGCAATCATCGGCTGCGTCGATCTCGATGAGCTGCGCCGAAAAGTGGGTGTCGCGGCGATGTCACTGTTCGACACCGGCAGCGCCGACTTCGATGCAGAACTGATGCTGGCAGAGGTCAACAAGAGCCTGCGCCGCATCACCATTCCGAATGTTAGCTTCGGCGACAAGGACTACAGCATCAGCATCATTAAATCGTTTGGCAGCGAACGGGTTTCAGAGAGCCAGATCAACGGCCTCAAGGAGGCCCAACGCGAAGCTGTGGCCGCGATCATTCGCGACCTGGAAGGCGAAGTGAAGAGCAAGGTGGAGGCTATCGAAAACAGCCTGGGCAGCACCGGCCAGACCTTTGTCGAAAACATGAGCCGCGACATCCAGCAGAGCCTGACCCACTTGCGAGAAGACATCGCCAACAAGGAGCAGAGCATCCAGCAGATCACTGCAGCCCGCCAGGCGGTAGCAAAAGCACTGGCGGCGCTGTGATGGTGAAGTGCCGAGCGCCTGATACCGCGATGAAATATCAGCCAACACGAGACAGTGGCCTGCAAACAGAAGAATTCTAAATGTCCCTTGATTTCAGCTTCTCCCTCGAAGAACTGGAGGCCGCCGAAGCCGAAACTGCCAACCCTTATCTGGCAGATTCGGCACTGGGCCTCCAACTTATCACCCGACTGATCGCCCAGCCTCAGGGCGTGATCCACAGCGAACATCGTCGGCAGTTACACCGTTTGCACCAGCTAATCCACCAGAGCTTCGTCAATCTCGCGGCACGCGACGACTATCCGGCCGAGGCACAAGCCTATCGCGAGTTGGTGGCGCTTGAGCAGTCGCTGGAGGACCTGGTTGCTTTCCCCGACCTGGCCAACAAGACAGTAATTGGTGTCGGCGGCGGCTTCAGTGCGGGCAAGTCACGCTTTCTCAACAGCCTGCTCTGTGTCGATGTGCTACCTGAATCGCTTGAGCCCACCACCGCGATTCCCAGTTACATCGTGCAGGGTGAGCGTGAGGAAATCATTGCGCTGAACAGCTTCACCCAGGAGGTCGCGCTGGATCGCAGCGCTCTGCAGGCAATCACCCATGCCTTCCAGAAGCATTACCAGGAAACGCTCGGCGTGGAGGTTGGTTTCGCTCATGTCCTGCGCCTGCTGATGATCCATTTGCCCGGCCTGTGGCAGCGCCTCGCATTCCTCGACACGCCCGGCTACAGCAAGGCCGACCGCAACGACGCGGAGCACAGCGATGCACGGATCGCCCAGCGCCAGCTCGCCGACGCCGACCATGTAATCTGGCTGCTCAGCGCCAAGAACGGATCGATCCGCCGCGATGACCTGGAGTTTCTGCGTACCCTCAACCATCCCAAACCGATCTTCTTCGTCGTCACCCAGGCGGATCTGGTTGGTCGTTCACGCATCCAGGCGATCCTCAACAGCACAGCGCAGGCACTCGACGACGCGGGCATCATAAGGGCCGGATTGATGGCTTGGGCTGCCCCACTGGGTGATCTCAATGGTCAGCACATTGCCGGCGATGACGCACGCGCCTGGCTGGATACGCTCAATAGCCAGCCCAAGCGCACCCAGAAGCGTTTGGCTTGCGCACGAGTGCTGGACGCTATCATCGCCCACAACAGTAATGCCGCGGCCAGCAACCGTGAGCTGCTGGCTGCCATGAACGAGCTCCTGCCCATCGCCGAGAATTTGGCTGAGAAACGACGTGCAACTGTAAAGCAGCAGATCGAACGCTTACGCAATGACCAGCGCCGACTCAACGAAATGGTCGGCGCCTTCGGTGAACTCAAGCAGGAAATGCTCGAAACGATAACCCGCATCGTCGGTGGTGTAGCCGAAGACGAAGAGGTACAACGCGGCCACGAACTGATCTACCGAATTCGCCGCTCATGGCTCAATCGTCCGCTAGTCATTGGCGAGCAGTTCGAGATTCGGGTGCTGGCGATCAAGCTCGATGTGAAAAAAATCATCGTGGAGTTCGGCAACGCGATTGCCACCACTGGCCTGAGCTTCAGCATGATCCGCGCGGGCCTTCGTATCGACCCGCAGGTGCTGATCAAGGGCAGTCTACTGCACGGTGAAGTTCGCCTTGTGGATGATGTGCATGTCACCCTGGCGATCCGCAATCCGCACGCAGCAACATGAGCGCTTCGCCAGCGACCTGAGAAGGTTGCAGGTGATGTCACACTCGACTGCAGCGCATGACATCACTACGCGTCATAACGAGCAATCAAAAGCGTCGTAGCCGCGCCAGCCATTCAGCCACTGTGCGATCGAAAACGTCCGCTGACCGATGGCTCAACGCCTCGCTACCGCATTTGGGGCAGCGAGCAAACCAATCACCGGGCCTCAATGCATCACTGCGGGGTGCTACAGTTTTTTTCCAACCACACTCATCACACACAAAAGTGAAAGGTCTGGGTTTGATTGGCATTGCGGCTCTCCTGAACATTTATCCATGGTCATTTCCTTCAGTACTTTCAGCAAGCGGGATACGCCTGCTCGATCTGCTGATCAAACTCTCCGCCATACCCACAGTATTCCTGCGGAATACGCTCCATATCCTCGGCAACTTGCACGATGACTTCACGTAACTCCAATGGCTCCAACCACCGAGCAGGAATCGCCGCAGCACCATACTGAGCACCCAACAAATGCCCGGCGATGAGCCCGGTGCTGTCGCTATCGCCACTGTGATTTACCGCCATGATCACGCCCTCTTCGAACGAAGGCGCTGCCAGGGCGCACCACAACCCAATAGCCAGCGTTTCTTCGGCGACCCACCCACCACCGAGTTCGCCTATCCGTTGAGGCGTCGGCTGATAGCCCTCGTAAAAGAAGAAAAGTACACGCTCAATGAGACTGCGTGTTTCTTCCATACCCGGCGTCTGCCCATATTTGGCCAGGCTCTGAGTAACCGCATGCTCCAGGCTGTCTTGCCGATCGACAATGCGCTGGAGAATATCGGCAAACAATCCGGCTGCCAGATAACCCGTAGGATGCCCGTGAGTCAGGCGCCCAGACTGGGCAGCGTAGTCAAAGGCGTTGGCAAAAAAGGCGCAGGGTGCAACGCGCATCAAGGCGCCACAGCCTTTGCTGTTGTTCTCGGCAACTGCGCCGAGCCGTGGACTGGCCTTGAGTGCACCCAGGCAAGTCATGCCAGGGGCGCGCCGAGACCAGAGCTGCGATTGCTGGATCAACCAGCCGTCCACATCGATCGGCATTGCCGCAGGGTAGTCCTGGGTCATCAGCCAGCGCAGCAATGCATGATGAATGATGCTCGGGACGTGGCACGCCCCTCGAGAGCTGCCGCCCACATAAGCCCGCAGCAAGCCTTCGGCGGTGAAAAGCATCATCTGCGTATCATCGGTGATGGCGCCTGTGATACCAAAAGCAGGCGCAAAATCAACGATACCTTGTGGACCGAACCTGGCTTCAATTGCAGACCACTCGAGAAACTCCACCGGGGCGCCCAGCGCATCACCGACGGCGCCGCCGAGCAGGCAACCCTTGATCCGTTCAAGTCTGTTCATGTCCTTTCCTCATCCCTCTGCCGGGATCAATTCCTGCAAAATCACCAGCTTTCTTTGCAACTGCTGAACGTGTTCTTTCTCGGCCCGCAACGCAGAACGCAGTTCGCGGTTTTCCACTTCCGAGATCCGCGCCCAGCGCGCATTTTTTTGGCAGCCCAGCGCCATATGCCAGAGATCACGCAATCTCAGACACTGATGCAGTAACACCAGCAGGATTGCCACCATCATCACCAACGCCGCTGTCGAAACCATTTCCGACATACTCATGTCCACTTCCTTCCGTGACTTCAATTCATCTCGAATGCCAGACACAAGATATGTAGTGAAACGCGACAGGTCTAGAATGTAGACTTATACAGGTAAAGTATTCGCGCACATGGAGAGGGTATGAAACGCAAGCAATCCGTCGAGCAGGTTCGCTGGGACCTGGCACTTCGCTATCGTTTGATCGAGACCGTTGCCTGGTGGGAGGGCCGGTTGACCACGGGACACCTGATCCAGAGCTTCGGCATCAGCCGCCAACAGGCGTCCAAGGACATCAACACGTACATCACGGAACATGCGCCTAAAAACCTTACATATGACAAAAAAATAAAAGGCTACGTCCCGAGCAAGACGTTCTCGCCGCTGTTTATCGACGACAGCGCCAGCGCTTATTTGCATCTGCTTTACCAGAACAACGAGCGCGCTCTGCACATTGATGGGCTCGCCCTGGCCTACGCCCATACCAAGGTCCTGGAAGTCCCGGATCGTCCGATTCGGCCGGAGGTTCTGCGTCCATTACTCAAGGCTTGCCGCGATGGTCTGCGCCTGGAAACCGAATACGTTTCGCTCAACACACCAAATGTGGAAATCCGCCTGATTGCCCCACACACGCTGGTCTACACCGGCATGCGCTGGCATGTGCGCGCGTATTGCGAGAAGAACCGCCAGTATCGCGACTTTGTACTCAGCCGCCTGCGCGGCGAGCCGGATCTGCTCGATGAGTCGCAGGACACCCGCGAGCTGGATGAGGAGTGGAACACCGAAGTGCCGATCATCTTCACCCCCGATGGCCGCTTGAACGCCGCTCAGCAAGCCATCATCGAAACCGACTTCGGCATGACGGATGGCCAACTGGTAGTCCCTAGTCGCAAGGCATTGGTCAAGTACGTATTGCGCCGCTATCAGGTCGACCCGAGAAACCAGGCAACCAACCCCGAGGCTCAGCAGATCGTGGTCAGCAACATCAAGGAACTGCGTCCGTGGCTCTTGCATGATTAAGCCCCATCTCTCGCCAGAGGCGCAGCGCACGCACACTGTTGTTGATCTCAGCGTCGAGTAGCGCTTGCGCCAGCGCTTGTTCGCCATGGAGCTGGGCAATATTTCGTGGGGTATTGCCCTCGCTGTTCTTCGCGTACAGATCAAGGCCATATTTGGCGTAATGGGTGATGAAATACCGGGCGGCCTTCAAGTGCCCATGGGTCAGCAGCAAATGCAGCGGCGTATTACCCAGTACGTCACGGTCGTTGAGACTGCCGCCGAGCTGGTGACGCGCGTGCAGTATTTTGACATTGCCGAATCGGGCCGGTTGGTGAATGTACTTGTCGTGGGGCATGAACGTGCCCAAACTGGGCCAATCGCGAAACTGCAGATCGCCAAGCGCACCCAGTGACTCAAGTGTGCCTGTCAGTTCCCGACGGCTCAGACGGTAGGCCATGTCCAGCGGTGTATCGCCGGCCAGATCACGTTGATTCATGCCCATTGGATCGAGCGGCGGACCAACATCGAGCAATACACAAAAGTGCCAGTCGTTAAGGCCAAGCTCGGCTCTGTCTTCCATGTGCTCAAGCATGGCTTTGTACCGCGCCGTGTCTGACGGCCATGCACAAGCCGTTTACCAGACTCATCTCTTGGGGTGTCACGCAACGGACAGCGGTGAGGTCCGGGCTGGCGACGATGCAGGCCAGGGATTTGGCGCGACTGACCGCCACGTTCAAGCGGTTCTTCGAGTACAGAAAACCGATGTCACGCGGCAAGTAGTTTTCGTTGGAGGTCGCCATCGATACGATGACAATCTCTGCTTCCTGCCCCTGAAATTTATCCACGGTACCCACCCGGGCACCTGCGGGAAGTGCCTGCTTGAGTACTTGAACCTGCAAGTTATACGGCGCCACGACCAGGATGTTTTCGAGACCTATCGCGTGCTCCTGACCTTCGCTGTCGATGAACCGTTGCTCTAGAAAGTAGGCGTAAAGCGCTTTGACCTGCGCGGCCTCCTCGTTCGAACTCTGGCTGTTGCCATCGTGCTGAACAGGGCAGAACATCAGACCGCTGGCAGGTATCTCCGGACGTTGGCCGTCCAGCAGCAAAACCTGCCGCTCGGTGCCGGGCGCCGAAGAGAGCTGCCCTTGGTAAACCGCCTGGGAAATGAACGAGCATACGTCCGGGTGCATTCGCCAGGTGGTTGCCAGGAACACGCCACGATCCGCCGCAATGGTCGGCGTGCCGTCCAGCAGGTAGTCGAGTATGGAGTCCCCGGAGCGCCCCGGGTGCACACCCTGCACCGGCTGCGACAGTTGCATCTGATCCCCCATCAGTACGATGTTGCGTGCCGCCATGCCCATTGCGACTAGGTTGGCCACACTCACCTGCCCGGCTTCGTCGATGAACAGGTAGTCCAGTTGCTCGGTAAACGCATCGTTCGCCAGTATCCAGACCGTGCCGGCCGTCAAGGCAATAGAAGGCACGCATGCGGCGAGAAATGCCTTCTTGTTTTCGATGGAGCGAATGCAGCGGCCTTCGAACTCATTGCCCTCCCCGTCCGCAGACTTTTTCAAGCCGCTGAACGTGACGCCCTCTTCCAGCGCTTGCGCTTCCACCGCTGCCAGCAGGTTATTGATGGCGTGGTGCGAGTTGGACGTGACGCCGATGCGCTTACCCGCCTTGAGCAAATCGACAATGACGTGCGAGCCGGTGTAAGTCTTGCCGGTGCCCGGCGGGCCCTGAATAAACAGCACGCACTGGTCGAGATTGCGCACCACTTGCTTGATGGCGTCCAACGGTGGCAGGCCTGGGTCGAGCAGCGGCGCCCCCGGCTCCACGCCATTCACCCGTGGAGCACGTCGATGCAGGAAGTCGGTCACTGCCTGGAAACGCTTGCCGCCGGCCAGCACGCTGTTGGCATAACGCAACAACGCGTCACGCAGAGCGTCCGTCGGGATTGGCCGGTCGGGAATCATGTCGAAATATTCGGGTGGCGCTTTTTCCTCGGTCGCCTTGAAGGTCGCCAGCCCCAGGTCGAAGTCCAGGTGATGCAATTCGATGCTGGCCTGGGTCTCGGCGACAAGGCCTTTAGAGCCTGTCCGCAACTTGGTTTCCTGCGGCTCGAAACGGTATTCGTACAAGAACGACCGCTTGATCGGTTCACGCGGTGTCGACGTGCGCTGCAACCCCGCGAGGCTTTCGATATCTTCCAAAAGCTCCTCGGTGGTCATGTCCCGGCGACTGAACATTTGCCACCAGATAGGCTTGTCGGCACGACGATGGAAGTCGAGCAGTTGGAAGGTCAGCACGCGTACCGGGTCTTCGGCGTGCGGTCCATCGAGCAGACGCTGGCGATAGCTCTCCAGTCGAATCTCCACGTCGGTGGGTTCGGTGCCCGAGGTCACGGTGACGGGCTCAGGTACGCAAAACCCGCCAGCACCTGCCGGTTTGATGCCCAGCAGCCAGTCACGCAGGAGAAAAGTGGATTTCACGTCGTCTTCGTTGTAACGCTCGATCTGCTCAAGCAATGCCGAGTCGCCGGTTTCTTTCCACTGCTCATAAAACACAATGCTGGCGCCAGCATTGGTCACATCGCCCTCGCGCTGAGCCATGTAAAAGTGCTCGATGTTCTTGATCGAATAACTGGGCTCCGACACCCGAATCGCTTCACGCACCATCTTGTAAAGATCGATCAGTTTGCCGTTGCGCAGCAGCCCGTCTACCTGGGCTTCGCGAGTGCCGTGCTGGCTCATCAGACGCTTGATCGCGGTCTCTTCATAGCTGGCGTAGTGGTAGATGTGCGCGTCGGGGTAACGCTTGAGATGGGCGGTCACCCAGTCGATGAATTGCTCGAAAGCGATTCGTTCCTCAGCACGGCTATGCGCCCAGAAGGCTTTGAACGTTTGCTTGCCGCCCTCGTTGATGTAGAGCCCAAACAAGTACTCAAGGCCGCCCTCTTCGAGCGGATTGCCTTCCATGTCAAAGAACAGATCGCCCTCGACCGCTGGCGGCATCCGGTTGAAACCACGGTGCGCGCCGGCGGGTGGCAGCAGCTCGAACAACGGGCGATCACTGGCGCGCCCCTGCAGCTGCATACGCGCCTGATGACGCAACTTGCTCAACGACTCCCCCTGCAGGTTGGCGACACGCAGAGTGTCCGGACTTTGGGCCAACTGGCGCAGCGTCGTGACGCCAGCGTTGTGCAGTTTATTGATCTGCGAGCGGCTGATACCCGCGACGGCCGAGAGGTGATCGTCCTGCTGGCGTTGCTCGTCACAGCGCTCGCGCCAACCACAAAACCCGCAATGCCCACAGGGATCAGGGTAAGTGGCGGGCGGCTCGGCAAGACTTGTGAAAGCGTTGAAGCGCTGCAACACATGTTCCAGATAGTCGGCGTAGTCCGCCACGCGAAAGGCCTGCTCCGTACACGCCGCATCACCGAGCACCACATACATGTAATGCGGCTGCACGCCTTGGATCGGCACCAACAGGCGCGAATACAGCGCGGTCTGTACCAGAAACTTGGCCTTGGCGGTTTTCGCCAGCTTGGTGTCGATCACTTCATAGCTGTGCTCACCCAGAGCCGATGGCATCGGCACTTTACGCAGAAAGTCAGCATGGCCAATCAAGGGGCCGTCCTGCAGCGATGCCTGGAAAATGATGTCTGCACCCGCTTGCATGGCCAGAATCGTCAGCTCGACGCGGCGGGCAAAACTCGGGGCACCTTCGGCGATGTCGACCACATTGGCATATTGGCTCTTGAGGCGATCGAAATAAGCCGCCTCGTGGGCCAGACCCTTATCCTGGATCAAGCGGTTCTGTTCACTCGATGGCGCTTTTTCCATCGGCTTGACCAGGTGCGCAAGATCCAGCGTCGTGAGGTGCTGACACTCAAGAAAACCGCAGAGGTCCGAGGCGGAATAAAGACGTGTGCCATTGCGCATTTGCATGGGCGAGACTGATCCTGTGAAGTGCCCGGGACCGCTGCACGGTAAGCGAAGCTAATGTGAGGCTCAGGCCTCCAGCGAACACTCGCCAAAGAACAGCTCGAAAAGCGGCGTTGGCAAATGCTCGGCATCGAGCAGCCCAAAGTGCTTGCCGACATTGCGACCCAAAGCCATGAGCGTATTGGCGGTATTGGGAGTACCTGCGTAGCCGGCGGCCAGAATGGATTCGACACGCGCCTCGCCCGTCGTCTCTCGCTGGTACACCCGTCCAGTGATCAATACATCTACCAGGCACACGTTGACCCGCTCGTCCCCCAGGGTGAAGGGCTCCAGCACCTCGCTGGACAAGGCCGCAAGCAACCCGTCTTCCCCCCCGTTGACGATCCGCGTGAGCTCTTCAAGTGAACGGTTGAACAAGTCGAACTCCTGCATGGAAAACGCAAAACAGTTGCCTTGCGCGGTCGAGCGGGAAACAGCACGGTTCGCTACCTGCCAGTCGACGAAGGAAGTCTTATCCGGCTGCCCACCGTCGCGGCGGAATTCCAGATAATCCGCGATCACCCGATTGAACGTATTCCCCGTCGGCACCCAACCCGTGCTCTCGCGATCGGGTTTGTCCTCATCCTCCAGGAGCGCGGCAGTTTTAAGTGCCCCGCCAAAGCAGCGCAGGTCATAACCGAGCATGAACAGACTGGCTTCGAACGCATGGCACCGTGCAGGCAGCGTGCCTTGGTCAGCGAACCAGTCTGTACGCTCGAGCAGGGCACGGATGATCCACCCCAGGCGCACTTGGCAGCGAGCCCATGCCTCATAGCGAATCGAAGAAAACTGCGGCGCCGCCAAGCCGTTGGTGAACGCTCCGGGATTGCGGATCTGGCTGCCGCGCGCACCACCGGACGGGAACGACAACAGCGGTTTTCCCCCACCCGTCCACTGCTCACGAAACAACGAATAAAACATGCCCATGGCAGCACCGACGCGGCTGTCATAAATCGGCGAACCCGACACATCGAGCAGTGCGTGAATCTTGGTCAGGCCCGCATCGAAACGCTCAACGCTGTTCGCGTCAAGCTCATCCAGGTCATTGTCGCCATCCAGCGTCATGAGCCCGACCATCTTTTGCAGATAAGCTGACAACTCACCCTTGGCGGCCAGACGATGCAAAAACGGGATGGCACCGCGCACGCCGCCCCAGCGAAGAATCTGCAAACACGCCTGCAGCGCTTGCGGCTCATCACCGCGCTCAACTGCACTCTTGAGCCACTCGCGAAGCTGGCCGAGAGAACGTTGCGTTTGCGCCCAGGTTTGCGAGCCCACCGATGTCTGATTGCTGTCCAGCCAGCTGGCCTTCCAACGATAGTGCGCCAGCACCTGCTCGAAACCGCGAACATCCTCCTGCAAACCGCCCGGTACAAATTTGCTGGATTTGAAACGAAGCTTGAACGTCAGGGCTGGCAAATTCGTCGCCAGCCATTCAACAAAAGCCTCGACTTCAGGTTGGAGCAAAAACTGTTCACGCTTCATGCCGGCTGCCTTGCAGGTAATATCGAATGGCCATACCCTAAGCAAAAGCAGCCGCTCCGTCCATGTTGTCTGTTCATACAGGTAAACAATCGGAGCAGGTTATGAGGCTCTGGATAGGGGGTTTGTTGCCGAGGCCAGTGTTTAACGCTAATTGCGTAAAGTTTTCAGGCGTTTTCTCATCTTTCTGCTCCCCCGCATAAACTTCGTCTCCATCGGCCATAAGCCACTTAGAGCCGGTCGATGCTGCCACCCTGCTCAGCACGATTGGGCCAACTCAGCACTCTGAACCAATCAGTGGTGACAGCCGCTACCGCACCCGCTACTAACCAAATCGAAAGGCGCGTCAGCATGCAGGTTGCTGCATTTGCGTAATGAGACGTAAAGTCCGCCAACCTCTTTCCCTCGGCAATGTGGAGGGCACTCACAGACTTGTGCTAAGGACGAAAAAACATGAGCGAATCCGCCTTTCTCAGATACAAGGACGTGCTCGTCAACGACTACAGTGCCTCCGCGAAATGTTTACGATCGATCGTGCTGTCGATGCGTGACCGCGACAGGTATGTGGTGACTGCTGATGATCTAGGGCAACTTAGTTCAGAGCATTTTGATGCGGTACAAGCCCTTCTGAGCGCTTACAAGATAGGGTTGGACAAAGACCCTGAAGCCGGGGCTGTGCTTCGTGAGGTTGAGCAACGCTGGCCGGATTACAGGCAAGTACCCTACGGGCTTTACCCGTTCCCAGACCCCGAAACAGTTTTCGTGCCCGAACAGGCGGAGCTCATCGAACACTTGCAACCGTTTTTCGGCATCGACCTCAGTGTGGTTAATCCCGAGTGGTCCGGGTATCTGACCATGCTGGGGCCAATGGAACCGACAGAACACCAATTTGTGGGTCAAGCGACCGAAGAGACCTCGTGGCATTCTCCGCTCTTGCATACCAATTGGATTGGTTTCAAGGTCGAGGAAGGGCGGTATCGCCTGATGGGCGACCCGCGCTATTTCTTCCTCCATGCGGATAACCAACATTTGGCCGACCCTTATGTGGAGGCGCGCGCGAGTCTGCTCGAGATGTACGCGGATCAGAAAGCTGCGTATGAAGCGGCCAAGAAGCTTTATCAGAACTCGGGGCGCCTGTTCTCCCCATCAGCGTTAGCCGAAAACATCCCCTTGTATGACGTTGAGCGGATGACGTTTGTCGAGCAGATCGGCGGTGTAGCAGACTACTTGAAGTTTCCGATTTCCGGTCTTTCGCTGAGTTATGTGGAAAACGAGGAGCACGGAGTAACAACAGGATACCCGCGCAGCCCCGCTGGCCATCTGTTTCATCACGTGGCGAGCGTGCCCGCCCATCATTATCAGAGTTGGGGTGCGGATCTGATAATGATGTTTTATGAGCCGGTGGAGCAGTTGGTGCTGTTTACGTTTTATTGGGAGGCTCGCGAGGATGAAGGGTACGCCGGATATTAGCTCTGCCAAATGATTGACGTTCTGTGACGGTTATCGACGTAGCTGCATAAAATGTAAAGGTGCCCTGCCACCACGCGGGGCTGTTTTTTGTAAGCGTTCGTACAGCACACACTGTTATTCACGCGCCACGCTTCGCATGGCATTATGCCCTCATTGCGTCGGCACTCTCGGGATGACCGGTGACTCACTCAAGGATGGAACATGGCAGAGAGCAGCAACTTCGCCTTCTTCAAAGAACACGATTCGGTCTTTTTTCAACTTGCCAATACGGCCGAGCGAGTTTTCTCCAGTGACCCCAACACGACGCTGATCAAACTGCGTCAATTGGGCGAAGCGCTCGCCCAGGATCTGGCGGTAAGAGCAGGCATTGAGTTCGATGCCACCACGTCCCAAGCTGACCTGCTGTACCGCCTGAGTCGTGAAATCAAGCTCGACGGTAACATCCGTAACCTGTTCCATACGCTGCGAGTCGAAGGCAACAAAGCTACCCACGAATTCCGCACCCTGCATCGTGAAGCACTGGATGGGCTGAAGGTCGCCCGCGCCTTGGCGATCTGGTACCACCAGTCATTCGGCAAGGGCGGCAGCGCCTTCAAGCCTGGGCCTTTCATGGTTCCGGTCGATCCGAGTGAGCCTCTGCGTGAGCTGCAGGGGCAGATCGAAAAACTTCGTGCAGAGCTGGGCGACAGTCGTCAGCAACTGGAGAACAACCACCAGTTAGCAGAGCTATTGGCGCAAGAAAAGCAAGAGCAAGCCAGTCTCGCCGGACAGATGAACGAGGAAGCGCGTATCTACGAGCAGATTGCTCTGGAGCGCGAGGCAGAGCTATCCAAGGCCCGAGCCGATTTTGAAGCGCGGCTCAAAGTGCTGCAGCAACAACTTGAGGATCAGCCCCAAGCTGTCCAGCAGGTGACGCGCAAGACTCAGCAGGCCAGCAGCCAGTTCGATCCTAACGAAGACCTCACCCGTATCCTCATCGATCAACAGTTGAACGATGCGGGTTGGGAGGCCGATTCGCTCGACCTTACCTACAGCAACGGCGCTCGGCCCGAGAAGGGCAAAAACAAGGCCATCGCCGAATGGCCAACCAGCAAGGCGAAAGAGAACGCTGATTACGTGCTGTTTGCCGGCCTCATGCCTGTCGCCATCGTCGAAGCCAAACGCAAGCGCGTCAACATAGCCGACCGCATTCCCCAAGCCGAGCGCTATTCACGCCAGTTGATCGTTACTAACGATCTGCAACCGGCCGGGAAGAGCGTGGGGTGGGCCGACGGCCAGGGCAGCCATTTCAAGGTCCCGTTCGCCTTTGCCTGCAATGGTCGCCCCTTCATTAAGCAACTCGCCGAGCTGTCCGGCATCTGGTTTCGCGACTTGCGCAGCCCGGCCAATCTGCGCCGGCCGTTGCAGGACTTCCACACACCAGACGGCCTACTCGACCTGCTCAAACGCAGCCGTGAGGACGCCGAGGCGAAACTACAGCAGGAAGGCTTCGCCTATCTCAAGCTACGTGACTATCAGGAAAACGCCATCCGCGCCGTCGAACAGGCCCTAGCCGCCGATCGCCGCAACTGTCTGCTGGCCATGGCGACCGGAACCGGCAAAACGCGCACTATCATTGGCTTGATGTACCGCCTGCTGAAGGCCGAGCGCTTTCGCCGTATTCTTTTCCTGGTCGATCGCAGCGCCTTGGGGGAACAGGCCATCGAAGCCTTCAATGAGGCGACGCTGGAACAGAACCACACGCTGGCGCAGATCTACGACGTCAAAGAACTAGGTGACATGGCTGCCGAAGCTGAAACACGGGTTCAGGTCGCCACTGTGCAGGCCATGGTCAAGCGCATCTTCCAGTCGGACACTCCGCCGCCCATCGATGCCTTCGACTGCATCATCGTCGACGAAGCCCACCGCGGTTACACCCTTGATCAGGAAATGACTGAAGGCGAGCTGGCAGTGCGCGACTTCAACCAGTATCTATCGCAGTATCGTCGCGTGCTCGACTATTTCGACGCCTGCCGCGTCGGGCTCACCGCTACGCCAGCCAAGCACACCAGCGAAGTCTTCGGGGCTCCGATATACACCTACAGCTACCGGGAGGCCGTGGCTGACGACTGGCTGATCGATCACGAACCTCCAATCCGCTATCAGACCCTGCTGAGCCAAAACGGCATCCACTTTGCCAAGGGCGAGAGCGTCAGCGTCATCGATACGAGTACCGGCGAAGTGGATGTCGCCGAGCTTGAGGACGAACTCGACTTCGAAATCGAGTCCTTCAATCGTCGCGTGATTACGCCCGGTTTCGACAAGGTCATCTGCGAGCAACTGGCACAAGAGCTCGA
Organism: Pseudomonas sp. SWRI92; assembly: GCF_014268685.1. NCBI lineage: Bacteria > Pseudomonadati > Pseudomonadota > Gammaproteobacteria > Pseudomonadales > Pseudomonadaceae > Pseudomonas > Pseudomonas sp. SWRI92. The sequence continues at coordinate 55,321 of NZ_JABWQY010000012.1, read as the reverse complement.
CCCGTCGGGCGATGAAAAAACGATGATCTTTTGCGTTAACCAAGCCCATGCCGAGCGAGTCAAAAACCTTCTCGACGAAGCCTTCAAGGACGTTCACGGCGAGGATTACAACCAGGCAGCTGTACAGATCATCACCGGGCAAAGTGACAAGGTCAAACAACTGATCCGCCAGTACAAGAACGAGCGGTACCCGAGCATTGCCATCACGGTCGACCTGTTGACCACCGGTATCGACGTACCGCGCATTTGCCACTTGGTGTTCATGCGCCGGGTGCGTTCGCGCATTCTCTACGAACAGATGAAGGGCCGGGCGACTCGCCGCTGCGATGAAATCGGCAAGACGGTATTCAAAATCTACGATCCGGTTGATCTGTACGCTGCCCTCGAGCCAGTAGATACAATGAAACCGCTAGTGAAAGACCCAAACATCAGCCTCGAACAGCTGGTCAGCGAGCTAACCAACCCAGCCAGCCTCGATGCTCCTGGTAACCAGCCAGACACTAGCCATGCCCACGACGTCCTGGACCAGTTGAGCCAGCGGGTCATGCGCATCCTGCGCAAGGCCAGCCATAAGGCCGAGCAAAAGCCAACCCTAAAGGCCAAGCTCGCAGAACTGGAGAACACCTGGGGCGTAGCCCCGGACAAACTGCATCAGCACCTGCACCAGCTCGGCCCACAGCAAGCTGCCCAGTTCATCCAACAGCATGCCCAACTGCTCGATCAGCTCGCCACGGTTAATGCCCTGCTGGGATCGCTGAACTACCCGGTGATCGCCACTCACACGGACGAACTGATGGTCCGTGAGCAGAACTACGGCGATTACCAAAAGCCCGCAGACTATCTGGAAAGCTTCAACGACTTCATTAAGAATCAGTTGAACCAGTCAGTGGCCCTCGGCGTAGTGGTCAGCCGTCCGCAAGACCTGACTCGTGAACAATTGCGCGAAGTGCGCCTGCTGCTCGACGGGCATGGCTACAGTGAGGTGAACCTGCAAAGCGCCTGGCGCAACCAGACCAACCAGGAAATCGCTGCCAGTATCGTGGGCTTCATCCGCCGCGCCGCCCTCGGAGAGGCTTTGCTACCATTCGAACAGCGCGTAACCAAGGCGATGGAGACGATTTATATACTGCAGCCTTGGACTCAAATTCAGCGTAAGTGGCTTGACCGCCTGGCCAAGCAACTGGTGCACGAGGTCGTTATTGACAAGAAGCAGATTGGTGAGGCGTTCAAGAGCGATGGCGGCAGCACGCGGCTGGACAAGATGCTCGGCGGCAACCTGGGCGTGGTACTGGACGCCCTGAATGACAACCTGTGGGCACAGACGGGATGAGGCCGATCCTGAACGCTGGGTTGGCCACCGTACTCGTTCATGAGGGATAATGCCCTCCTATTGCACGAGCTATCGACTGCAACACCTAGAGACGCTTAATGACCCTTGCCGAGCTTCATCAGATCCTTGACCGTGGTGAGGACAGCCGCCATCAGTTCAAGCGCGATTTCAGTAATATCGATGCCTTGGCAGCCGAGTTGGTGGCGTTCGCCAATACGTCCGGTGGCTACTTGCTAATTGGCGTAGACGACTCCGGCGCGGTGAGCGGGTTGAGTAGCGCCGACATTTCGCGACTCAATCAGCTGCTCTCCAACGCGGCCTCACAGAATGTCCGTCCGGCGATCAATCCATTGTCCAGCAACTTTCAGACCGAGCACGGGCTGGTCATGGTGGTGACAGTCGAACAAGGGCTGAATAAACCCTATGTCGACAACCAGGGTCGCATCTGGGTAAAGAACTGCGCCGACAAGCGTCGGGTCACGGCCCGTGAAGAACTGCAGCGTTTGTTCCAGCAGGCCGGGCTGGTGTGCGCCGATGCGGTACCGGTCGCGGGCAGCAGCGTGGCGGATATCGACGCCAAAGCGCTGGGCGAGTACTTCCAAAGACGCTTTCGGCAGAGCCCCGAACAGACAGGTTTGGAAACCACCCGCATCCTGGAAAATCTTGGCCTCGCCAGTGGCGACACACCCAATTTGGCCGGCTTGCTGCTATTCGGCCAAGCGCCACAACGCCTGTGCCCGGCGTTCGATATCAAAGCCGTGGCGTTTCCGGGCACGGTTCTGCATGACCGCCACTATCTAGACAGCGAAGACATCGACGGCAATCTGCAGGAACAGTACCGACGCAGCCTTGCCTTCATAAAGCGCAACCTACACCACGTGCAGCGCCAGCAGGGCTTCAATACCCTCGGCCAGCTGGAAGTGCCGGAGGAGGTGTTTGAAGAACTTCTGGTCAATGCCCTGATCCACCGCGACTACTTTGTCAGCGCCTCCATCCGGATCATGATCTTCGCCGATCGCATCGAACTGATCAGCCCTGGGCACCTGCCTGACGTGCTCGACACCGAGAAAATTCGATTCGGCATGTCCAACCGTCGTAACCCGACGCTCACCTCCCATGCTGTGCACATTCTGCCCTATCGCGGTCTGGGCACCGGCATCCCGCGCGCTATCGATGCTTGGCCAATGATCCGGCTGGAGGACGACCGGCAGAGTAATCAGTTCAAGGTGGTGATTCAGCGCGCCGTTGAAAAAGGGCCTCTTTCGGGCCCAAGTGGGGACCAAGTAGGGACTAAGTCGGGACCAAGTAGGGACCAAGTAGGGACTGAGTCCGCTGTCGAAGAAGAACAAGCCGAAACTCGCCTGTCTTTGCAGCAAGAGCAGATAACGCTGCTGTGCAAGATGACAGGCGATCACACTGCGCCAGAGCTAATGACCTTCGTCGGGCGCAGCAACCGCAGCAAGTTCCGCGAGCAGGTTTTGACCCCACTACTGACGCTTGGCGTGGTCGAGATGACCATTCCAGACAAGCCCAACAGCAGCAAGCAACGCTATCGCCTGACTGTAGCCGGCCAAGCGCTAAAGGCCGAACAACGTTCCTCAGACGACTGAGCCCAGACAACCACTTCTTTGCGCTAGCGCGATCTGGCGCTTTAAACACTTCGCCACAGGTAGCCCATGACTAACTCCGATATCGTCCAGAAACTCTGGAACCTCTGCGACGTTCTGCGCGACGATGGCATCAACTACAGCGACTACGTCACCGAGCTCGTGCTTCTGCTGTTCATCAAGATGGAATACGAACAAGTGCAGAACAACGACAGCTTCGGCCACAAGCTGCCCGAAGGCGCGCGCTGGCCAGACCTGGCTGGCAAGTCCGGCGTTAACCTGCTAGATCACTACCGGCAGATGCTGCTGGACCTTGGCAAAAACCGGGACCCGCTGATTGCCGCCATCTACGCCGACGCTCAGACTCGCCTCAAAGAACCGCGCCACCTCGAGCAACTGATCAAGAGCCTCGACGGCATCGACTGGTTCAGCGCCCGCCAAGACGGCCTCGGCGATCTTTATGAAGGCCTGCTGGAAAAGAACGCCAGCGAAACCAAATCTGGCGCCGGCCAGTACTTCACCCCGCGACCGCTGATCGACAGCATCATCCGCTGCATCAAGCCGCAGCCGGGCGAGACCATCCAAGACCCGGCCGCCGGCACTGCGGGCTTTTTGATCGCTGCTGACGCCTATATCAAAAGCCAAACCGACGATCACTACGACCTAGACGCCAAAGCCCAGGCATTCCAACGCAATCGCGCCTTTGTTGGCGTAGAACTGGTGCCCAGCACTCGCCGCCTGGCACTAATGAACACCTTGCTGCATGGCATGGAAGGCGACGAGGAAGGTGTGGTGCACCTGGGCAACGCCCTAGGTCAGACCGGGGCCAACTTACCCAAAGTAGATGTCATCCTCTCTAACCCACCATTCGGCACGGCCAAGGGTGGCGGTGGCCCGACTCGTGATGACCTCACCTACCGCACCAGTAACAAGCAGTTGGCCTTTCTTCAGCACATCTACCGCGGCCTCAAGCCCGGTGGCCGCGCCGCTGTAGTGCTGCCGGATAACGTGCTGTTCGAAGCCGGCGTTGGCACCGACGTGCGTCGCGACCTGATGGACAAGTGCAACCTGCACACGATCCTGCGTCTGCCTACCGGTATTTTCTATGCTCAGGGTGTGAAGACCAACGTGCTGTTTTTCCAGAAGGGCACCGTGGAAAATCCGCGTCAGGAGGAAGGCTGCACCAAACGTGTTTGGATCTATGACCTGCGTAGCAATATGCCTAGCTTTGGCAAGCGTACCCCTTTCGGCGCCACTCACCTCAAACCGTTCGAAGATGCCTATGGCGACACACCCGACGGCGAAAGCCCACGATCCGAGAACGTCGAAGGTATCGGTGAAAACAGCCGCTTCCGCTGCTTTACCCGCAATTACATCCGCAACGAGCGGAGTGAATCGCTGGATATCAGTTGGCTAAAGGACGACAGCAGCCTGGATGCTGCCGATCTGCCCGCTCCAGAAGTACTGGCCGGTGAGGCAATGGCTGAACTGACCGAGGCGCTGCATGAGCTGGAAGAGCTGATGAAGGCACTGGGGGCGGGGGATGAAGTGATGGCGCAGAAGCAGTTGATGGCTGAGGTGATGGGGTTGGAAGTGAGAGCTGAAGATGAGTAAGTTACCAGCCGGGTGGGCCACTTGCAGACTCGCCGATATAGGACATATCGTTACAGGCAAAACCCCTAGCACGAAGGAGCCAGCCTTTTACGGAGGAAGCATTCCCTTCATCAAGCCGGGCGATCTCGATCATTCAGGTCCAATAGTCAGGACAGAAACAAGTCTAACGAATGCTGGCGCTGCAGAGGTTCCCGTTCTGCCACCGCAAAGCATCGTAGTGACTTGCATTGGAAACCTAGGGAAAGTCGGTCTAACCACAACAACATCCGCCACAAATCAACAAATCAACGCGCTGATTCCTGACACTGGCATAGACCCGAGCTTCGTATTTCATTACTGCAAGACGCTAAGGCCGTGGCTGGAAGCTCAATCTTCTGCCACAACGATCTCCATCGTAAACAAAAGCATTTTTTCTAAAGCGCCTATTCCGCTGCCGCCCGCCGCCGAACAAATCCGAATCGCCGCCAAGCTCGATGAACTGCTGGCCCAGGTCGACATCCTTAAAGCCCGCATCGACGCCATCCCCACCCTGCTCAAACGCTTTCGCCAATCCGTCCTCGCCGCCGCCTTTTCCGGACGATTGACAGAGGAGTGGCGTGGGTACACCCAAAACAACTCGACTCACGGCTGGGCTCAGACAACGGTAGGCAATCTTTGTAAGCTAAAAAGCGGGATAGCTATATCCGCTGAATATGAAAAGACGACTGGAGATTTTAAATACTTTAAAGTTGGGGAGATGAATCTTAAGGGCAATGAGTTTCACCTCCAACACACGGATCGATATCTAGCCAAAGGCGATGCCCCGGAAAAGTCCTTAATGCCAAGTGGAAGTATTTTGTTCCCAAAGCGAGGCGGGGCAATCGCTACAAACAAAAAAAGAATTTTGAAGGAACCTTCATTTGTTGACCTAAACATCATGGGAATTATTACCCCCGTCGATGTCGAGATCATGTATGTTTATCGCTGGTTCGAAACGATTGACCTAGCCAAACTTAACACTGGTTCCACAATCCCTCAAATCAACAATACCGACATTGCCCCGCTTGAAATTCCGCTCCCCCCTTCAGCAGAGCAAAGCGAAATCGTCCGCCGCGTCGAACAACTCTTCACCTACGCCGACCAGTTGGAATCCAAAGTCACCTCGGCCAAAAGCCGGATCGACCACCTGACCCAAAGCATCCTGGTCAAAGCCTTCCGTGGCGAACTGGTGCCCCAAGACCCGAATGACGAACCGGCCAGCGCTCTGCTGGAGCGCATCCAAGCCCAACGCGCCGCCGCGCCCAAGGTCAAGCGAGGAAGAAAGAGCACATGAAGCGGGTGTTCATTGCCAATTTCGGTCGTGAAAACTACGAGTGGCCCAACTGCCTTCGTCGCTCGACGGTTGCAACCATGAACGCCGAAAAAACCCATCGCTTCTGGGCTGCAGGCGACCGTGAAGGCTTCATCGAGACCACACTGAAATATGAGAAAACCGCTCGATGCATGGTTCCCACACCGGGGGTGGCATCACGCTGGTTCAACTTGATGTCCATTATCGCGCAAACATCCGGCGATATCTGGATTCACCGCGAGAAAAACGATTTGTGGTGGACCGAGTCGCTACCTGATGCACCAGCCTTTGAACTTGGCGAAGACTCTAGCAGCAAGCCTTCCAAGCCTATCTACGTATGCCATAAGCCCTGCAAACCCTGGGCAAAAGTCAACTTGATCGGTAGTCGGTTGGAATGGAGCGCGTTGCATCCGAAGGCATGAGACTTTCTTTCAACCGAGGCTACCTTTCAGCAGCTGTCCCCCGATTATGCGGAGTACGCCTTGGCGCTAGTCCACGGGAATGACCTGAACCCATGGCATGAACGCCGAGAGTGGCGAGAAAAAACGGCTGTGCGTAAAGCGGGCCTTGTGACCTCGTTTAGTAACCTAAAAGTTGCTGCATATCGGATGGCACGCACCGCGTGGGGAACAACACAACATTCAAACGGCCAAGAAGAACTCCGCTGGTCCAAGAACAAAGATTTCAGCTTCCCAAACGAAGAAGAACTACAGCTCTACATTGAAGAGCTGTACCACATGCAAGAAGGCTTATGCGCGCTTACCGGCATACCGATGCAGCTGGATCGGGCGCAGGACGATGACGAACAGCTGTGCTCTCTCGACCGAATCGACAGCGATGGCCACTATGCCCCCGGCAACCTGCTGATCGTCTGCCGCTTTGCCAACCGTTGGAAAAGCCACAGCAATAACGCTAATTTCATGCGGTTGATCAACCTGATCAAAAGCAACGCCAACCTCTAAGCCTTATCTCGCAAAAATTGCAATGGATCTTCACTCATTTTGAAACCCATTCTCGGTGCCCTGAAATGGCTGCTGCTGGTCATGCTGCCGGTGGGAATGCTCAAATTATCCTCGACCAATGACCATCTCTTCACGAAAAAATACATTTTGAGTGGTTTAATACTAGGCTAGCAGCAGTATTCCTAGAGGTATTCCAAGACCAAACCTAAAATATAAAAAAACATTAAAATCATAAGATTATGGGATCATTTCAGATTACCCCGGCCCACCAACACCAAACCCCTGAAATCCAAAAAATTTCAGGGGTTTTTCTTTGGCGTCGAGAAAACTCGATGCGACGCAGCGTGACACGGATCATCCAAGGAAGAATTCTGCATGAATATCAGGGACGCCCAGAGGAAAGCCTCGTTGAAAATGTTGCTGGGAGCAGGGATCGCCATCCTCAGTCTCATCAGCACGGTCATCTCTACACTGCTTATGTTTTCATCGAAACTCGATGACGGCAGTGCCATCGGCAGCGCGATTGCCTATCAGCTCAAACGGTTCGCCTACTTTTGCTACGAACACACCGGCGGCCTCCATTGGCTTTGGGACCTGGCGCCGATTCCCGACCCCTACTGGCTTACATCCCCCAGCAACTTCTGGTTCATCGCTGTCTATCTGGGAATCTTCGTCGGTTCGGCGCTTTTCTCCTCCGGCGCGGCATCAAAAGCCAGGATCCGCAGAATCAACAGGGAGATCGAAGACCAGCTCATCAAAGAATCCATCGCCGGCACCCGATCACGCACCCGAGCCCAGATCGAACAGTCCGTGGACATTCCCGGCAGCAGCATCTGGAAGCAGTGGCATGAGCTTTACCTTGCGCCACTGGTCACGACGATAGTCGGAGCCTTGATACTCAAATTTGTATTTGGCGTTTGATCCTCCCTGGCCGAAAGCACCCCGTATCGAAAAGGAAGCTGGGAAGAATGGATCCCGGTATGACGAAAGCGTCTATTTACAAGCCTCGGCCCGCCACGACTCGCCTTTGATAACAACACCGGGGGCAATGAAAGCATGTTGACGGAAGAGCTCAGGGCGTGAAGCGGCACGGAACTGAAGGCAGGCTCGATCCGTTTATAACCGCAGACACATGTAGGGGAACACCGCCGTAAAATGGCCAGAGCTCCTACATGAAACTCGGAAAGCGGTGTCTTGTGGCGCTTGGGGGGGACGGCCTATAGTTTCGCGTCGCCCAATGGCGACTCGGGTTTGGCGACCTGATTGAACGAGGTAGATCCCTTCATTTGAATGAGGTACTACCAATGAACCGATACATGCCCATCACCGGCGTCGACTGCACCCCCGCTACCCTGCTGATCGACACCGAAGCCCCGCTTGATGTCCTCTTCGAAACCGCTGACTACCGCATCCGAACCGTGACCCAGCTGCTGGAAAACATCGCGTTCCGCTCGGACATCAGCTCCGACACGCTGGTGCTTTCCGACTTCTGCAAAATGCTGACGATAGCGCTGCGCGATGGGTGTGATGTGATGGATGTGATTGGTAGACGATTGCGGGCGCAGGCGGTTGAATAAATGAAAACGGGCGACCTTTGGGGTTGCCCGTTTCGCTTATATGCTCCAGTTAGCGCACACGCGTACTGACTTACCTTAGGCCCCAGCGCTTATTGCACCGAAGCCGTCTTGAAGTGACTGACCGAGTTGTCAGCCCCGTTTGGCACTCGGGGACAGGACGACCGGCGCCACGAAGTCGAACGTTTCCTGACCCGCTGGAAGCATGTAGGGATCTTTCATAGTCAGGCGGTACACCGCAGACACCACAGCAGTGTCTATCACTGGATCGCCGGAACTCTCGGCCAGGTAAACCTTGGGCTTCGGACTCCCGGTCGAGAACCTGAAAAGCACTCTAATTGTCAGCGTTTGACCAGAGTGATTGAGCCCACCGAGCTCATACGAACGCCATAACTCGAAACGCATCTGGCGCAGAAGCCCCCCAATCCACACTCGATTGTATTTCTGCACCTGCTCAGCATCGAGCTCCAGCCCAAGGGCCAATAGCGGCCGCATTGCCTTCCAGGCGGGGTCACCGTATTTTTGGGTAGCATCGACGTACAGCTTCAAAGCACCCGACACATCCTGCGCACCGCCCTTGCCCTGCTCCATCAACCCACCCAACCCCACCACACCACCTATACCTGCACGGGTGTAATAATCGCGGGCCTTCACCGGGTCAACTGGCTCGTCAATCCCATCCCGCGCCATGCGCGCGAGCTCCACATAGGCATATGGATCGGCCGGCGCCGCTTGCAGGTAGAGTGACCTGGCCCGGGCAGTGTTCTGGCCCACGCCTGTGCCGCTCTCATAGAACGTACCGAGCACATGCTGGCAAGTCGGAATTCCACCTTCGCTCGCGGATATGACGAGCTGCAAGTCGGACGGTTGAACAGTTCGGTAGTGGGTAGTTTGGCGACATGCCTTGCCCTGGTTGCCATCCAAAGCGTCGTCAAAGGTCCCAAGCGGCACAGAGGGATTGCGCAACTCTGCGAGGTAACGCTCCATCGGCGTGGTGCGGGACTCCTCGAGGTACTCGACGGTGCTCTTCCCAAGGTCTTTCATGCTCTGGCAACCGCCAAGGGCAATCATCAGACCGATCAATACGATATTTTTTTGCATGCTGTGTCGTGTCCATACGTGAAACGCGGTTGCTCGTGGTGACTATCCGCGTATGCAAAATTATCAGGTCGGACTTAGTGCCCCTGGGCGCTCGCTACAGGGATACGCTCCTGTGGCTGAGTGACATCGTAAACATGCTGCTCACAACCTGCCCCAATGATCACGAACTCCACTAGGTAAACCTTTTGCTTCTCGGGCTTGAAGGTGGAACTCATGGGGCCGCATGCATAAACAATTTTTTCGGCATAGCGGTAGTAGTTCGAGTCGTAGACCCGCGATTCACCGATCACTTCAATCGCCTGCCCGGGATCAGCCTGCACCTCCAGCTGGGGGAAGCGTTTTACGGTGGCGCTGTTGGCAACCTCGTTCATTTTGGCGATCCAGCCGAATACCTTGCCACGACCGGAATCGACCACGGTTCCCAAGACCTCGGCACGCTGATCCGCATCAGAACTGCGTCGTATGGAGAACTGCACAGGGTGAGTGAACCCTGTCGCCTTCATGATGATCTTGGCGTGGTCTGCGTCAGCGACGACCTTGGGTTGTTGCAACTGCACGCCATCCTTGAGCAGGCTTGGCGAGGAATCCCTGACGTTTGAGTGACAGCCTGCCAGGGCCATGGCTAGAACTAAAGAGGTGGTTTTTTTCATGATTACTTCCCTGCAAAATTTGAATGACCACAGACCATCGAAGTACTTTCGACAAAAGCGGAATGGAGATGACCACGTTCTAGTAATCGATGACTGATTTGGACATCGCTTAACCTGAACGTCCTAACAACCTTGCCCACCATCCAGGCTTGGCGAGTGGCTCAGGTGTTGGAACAGCTTCTTCGCTGGGATGGAGTAAATCTCCCGGATAGTGTTCATGTCCGATGCAGTCACTATCATCAAGCCCAAAGACTTTCACGGCGGCGACCGCCTCGAAACACCAACGACCAAAATAGCTTCCCATCTCAAGCGGATGTTTTACTGGATCACCATAGATGTACCACCACGGTTGCTGTTTACCGCGCCGGTTCAGCTCCGGATACCAATGTTTTACGAAAGCAAGCAACAACGTTGCTTGCTGCGCCTGCGGCGCATCAATGGCCTTGAGCAGCCTTGCGTAGGGCTTGGCATGCAGGAGGTTTTCCCCAATCGTCCGCTCTGGTTGACGAGACGCCATGACTCGATCAAGCAGAACGTCCTGCCCGCCCTCGCCTATCAACGCAACCAAACGAAGCCACTGGTCGTCGGGGATTTCAAGAACGAGCGCCAGGCTCACCAGCCAGAAACACCAGATATAGTGGTTTAAATTTGAAAGCTCAAAGGTCCAGTCTCGGCAAGTCTGGAGATTGTTTTCTGCACAGATTTCATCGGAGGTACGGTTGGATATTTCCCAAGCGTCCAAAACGCCGGGGAAATATGTTGCCATCTCTGCAACATCGCCACCTCTGGAGTAGACCCGTATGGCGGCGCGCAAATTATCTTTAGCGAAGTCGAATGCAAACTGCGCTCTGTATATGGGGTTGGCCGAAGGCTCCGACAAAATTTTACTGGTGCGCTCAATCCATTGCAGATCTTTTGTTTCACGACCACTCCAGTATTGTTCATCTCCCCAAGGTGCACGAATCATGGAAGAACCCCATTCAAGTTTTTGGCGGGTAAAATTTTAGACGTGTAAAAAGGTGACAGATTTATTTTCAGTTGAGCAAAGGCAACAGGCTTGCCTCTCTACACGCCACAAAGTCGGGTCGACCGGCCAGTTACCTGGGCCGGCCTCCCACAGATCCGGACGTGCGCAATTCACGCATCCGGCTCCTCAGTAACAGGCTTTGCTAATCCGTGGTGCTGGCAAGGGAAGCAACTTTAGTAGCAACGCTGCTTTCTCCCAATTCAACCTCCCGCGCTGCGACCTACGCGACAACCACTTGATCCAAATGCGCTCGACGCGAAAACGTAGAGCGCCCATCGACCGATAGTTGCCGCAAATCCCAAAGTAGGCGAAGTGCCCTCTCAGCTTGCGAACCAGTTGAACGTGCTGGTCTCGTACGAATTGATGCCGATTCACACGGCACCATCGGCTGATCTGCCTGAGCGTTCGCCGAAAGCGATCCTTGGCAGTTTTCCGATAAATCGTCCAACAGCCTGACTTGGATCGCCCCCAGTAGTGAGTGAATCCCAGCAGATCGAAGCTTCTGCCTCGACCTGGTATTGCGGGCTTGAAACCCACCAACCGCGTCTTATCCGGATGCAACTCCAGACCAAACCGGCCGAAGCGCTTGGGCAGTACCTCCATTACCCGCCTGGCGTCCCGCTCGTTGGCGAAAACCAGCACCGCATCATCGGCATAACGCAGCATAGAACTGCTGCCAACCAATCGCGGCTTTACTTCGCGTTCGAACCAGACATCCAATACATGGTGGAGATAGATATTCGCCAACAATGGCGAGATCACACCGCCTTGAGGTGAGCCGGCCTCCATGCGTTGCCATTGCCCGTGTTCCATCACGCCCGCCTTCAGCCATTTGCCGATCAGGCGGTTGAGCACACCATCCTTTACCCGTTGCTGCACGAATCCTCGCAACAGAGCATGGTCAATCGTGTCGAAGTACGACCGTATGTCCAACTCCAGCACCCAGCCACCGCCCATGTTCCTCAGACGCTGGTACAGCACTTCCAAGGCCTGATGAGCCGAGCGGCCTGGCCGAAACCCATAAGAGTCAGGATGGAAATCCTGTTCGTAGAGTGGTTCCAGCACCATGGCCACCGCCCGTTGGAGAAGTTTGTCCTCGAACGTCGGAATGCCGATGGGCCGCGTGCTTTTGCCATCGCCTTTCGGGATATGCACCCGACGTACCGCCGGAGCCTGGTACGTACCGTTCTTGGCACGCTCCAGTAACCCTTGCAGATTTGCGTCCAGATGACGGGCATAGTCTTTCGCGCTCTGCCCGTCGATACCGGCCGCCCCCTGCTTGCGGGTACGTCGATACGCCTCGTGCAACCATGCAAGGTCGATATGTTGAGCCAGTGACGTGAGTGCCCTGTCCGGGTGATTTCGTGCCTGCCGTGCTATTCGCAGGTGTTTCGTGTACAGATCCTCAGGTTCCTGGGCACCTGTCATGTTTCCCCCCTGCGATTCCTGTTACCGACGCCGCCTTCCCTCCACCGGGTCCAGTCGGGTCTGTTCCCCGGTTTCAGCGGTACTACGCAGCGTTCCGACTCCCGTTGCCTCTTTCGACTGCACTCCTTTCTCGTCGCACAGCCGCACCCCCACCGTGTCGATAGCGACGCTCCTGCAGCGGATCGACACCGCCACCGCAGGCCTGGAAAGTTCGGGTCCGGTCTTTCCGGACCGGTAGTTGGATGGAGGAAAGCAACGGGCCCCCCAGGTTCCTGGGAAACCCTCACGCGCACATGCCCTGCTCTCTGACCCCGGTGGAACTTCGATGCCAAGCCATTGCGGCATCTCCATGCGGCCTTCCGCCATTTATAGAGCGTCGGCTTCCACGCTGCGGACATTTCGAGGCTCAATCACACGGCCTATACGCTCGCTGTCTACGCTTCGCAGCGCCGGTTACCCGGTCACCACGCAAGACTCGCTTCCGGTCGGTGGCTAACCTTTACCGGGCGGGGTTCAAACCGCTGGGTTTCTTACGCCATTTCGTGACGGCTTGCGCCGTCAGTCCCAGGCGACCAAGCTTTGCCTGGCGCACATAAATCTGTCCCCTTTTCTGGTCCCCTTTTCTGAACAGTCCCCTTTTCTGTCCCCTTTTCGCACTGCAAACTGGGGCTCTGCGGCACATGACTGGAAAAGTGCGATGAATCAATTCGCGATTCTGTACGGAGATCTAGAACCTAGAAAACAAACAAATCTCCCTTTTCTCCATTAAATCTGTGGAGAATCTCAGGCGTTGCCCCTGCCCCCCCTCGTATCTGTTGCATCGTCACGATATACAAGGAGACCGCCCTTGGGCCAGTCACCTACCCAGCCACATGGCCACCCACCGCTTGAATAGGCGGAAAATATTTCCTCAAAAAAATTATTAGTCTTACCTTGAACAGCTCGACTATACAGACAGCACTTTAGATCCGAGACAATATCATCCAATAGTTCTCTATGCTTCGGGGAGAGCTGCTTTTGAACTGAGTGACTCAACTCATCCAAAAGTTCGGATAGCTTAATATCCATCTCAGTATATTTTTCGCCCCCACCGTAAACAACATCCCAAACCTCACTCATTCTCTCAGATCTTAAGTCAGCCCAAGTGAAAAATTCTTCCCCATAGACCTGAACCCAGGCATATTTTTTTGCCGTTGCAAGATCAGCAATTTCGGCATCCCCCAAAACAACCTGATTGACAGATCTCAAGAGCATCCCACTATTTACAAAGCCAATAACTTCATTTACCAGATTGCTATTTTCACCCAACTCTACTTCCCTAACCATTTCAACCACACCTCTGTCTTAGCGCCGTCTACGTTGCGGACAGGCATGCCCGACCCAGTAACATTCCTCAACCGACCCTGCAAGTCGAAAACCTGTTTTTGCAACTGCTCCACAGGTAGATTTCGGTCCATCTCATTCAAACTTTTTCGTACAGCCTCAGTATAGTTTGGATGGCTACCTGTATGTCTCGGCATACCGCTTATGGCGCCCTCTGGCTTAGCCTTGCTTGCCGGCAAAAATATGCCATTAGAGGAGTCATCCAGATCAATGCCTACCTTCTTCAGAATAGGATGATTTTTTAACTCCGAAGGAATCAGGTGCTGAGCCTGATAACCAGCCCACGAGTCTGTGCGATTTCTCCCCATTGCTTGGTTCAGATTCTGTCCTAACTTTGTTGAGCTACCGCCAGTTACTTGACCAGGAGTTCCTGAAAGCAGCCTTTGGTTATTGGGCAGAGCTTGGTCGGGCCCTTTTGCACCAACAGTATCACCCGATGCGAATTTCGTTGTCTACACGCGCAACGTCACTCGTGGTGAGGCTTATACACCCGTAGGATCAGATTACCGACTGGGTCGGCAAAAAATTCCCGACACGGGTTATGATCCTATCAACAATAGTCTCGGCAGTACTGGGCCTATTTATTCAGAATAAATCAGAAAGAAAGCTGATCCAAAATCTCTCTCACTTTTACAGTATCTTCCGGATGAAGACTTACATACTTATCACATGCTAGCCGTATGTATTTAGAGCAAATCTCTTCACTTACAACAACTGTATCTTCATTTTTTGGCGGATAACCATAAGCGAACTCAACACCTTCAAAATGTTCCTCCTCAAAAAAACTATTTAAATCAGGAAAATTGCAGTACGCACCATCCGTACTGAAGCCCCACCTTTTCACCAATAGCTCAAGAGATTTTATAAAATTACCATCGTGATACATCCGATCAAAATACCCCTTCACTATCCAGTAAGGGTCTGAATCAGTATATGGCTGTCCAAATAGCTCTTTCATATCAATCCTCACTGGGGGTGAAAGTTAGTAACTGCCCCTGTAGCCTTGTCAAGGTAGACCCTAAAGCTAACGCCCCCGGCAGTAGCATCATATTGAGTCACCCCCTTCGACAAAGCACCCCTGTATCCACTGGCCGCAGCCTGCTGTCCAAGATCAAGGATCTTTTGATCAGAGAAGACCTTCGGATCATAAACAGTCTTAGTAAACTCTTTCGCTTTATAGCCGATCACATTTCCAGCTCGATCATAAGCCGGTATCTGATATTCAATATTTGTAATCCCCTTAACAGAAGTCGGTGTCTCACCCAATATCTTTATGCCATTTAAAGATGCGGCCTGAGAGAATGCATCAAGATTATGGGTTCCGCTAACCCCACTTTTCTGGGTCAATCCATCGAAACTACTCAGATGGTTTTTGATGCTCGGATTAAAGCTCATGCCTTCCGGGAAGCTTGCAGCCCCTTTTGCACCACCCGTTTCCACCCACCCCTTCGGCGGACTCTCCGCAAACTTCTTGTCCCAATCAGCATCCTTCGGACCACCCCCCAGCTCATCGCGCCCTTTCGTTACACCATCCGAAGACCCCTTACCCACAATACCAATGGCCTTGCCCGCTACAGACCCGGCAGCGTTGGTGGCGGTCCCCAAGGCAATATCCAGCAGCGTCGTTGCACCACGAACGTATACATCACCTTTTTGAGTAGTTGCCCCAAGCTTGGAAAGCTCCTTGAAACGATCATCGCTATGCTCCAAATCGTCCTTGCTCTTACCACTGAGCTCGCTCGCTAGGGATTTTGACAAAGCATCTTTAGCGTCGGCGATTTTGTCTCCAAACAGCTTATCCACCACCACATTACCGGCCAGACTCACCGCGGCTTTGACTGGTCCCATGACGGCTTGTATCCCCAAGCGTACAAGCTGCGCTTGCGCTGGGTTCAATTTATCGAGATAGGTCTGTAAAGCGTCAGCTTGAACCAACACATTTCCGCCGGAGGTACTTGGTACCAACGGCTTAAAATTCACAATCATGCTGTTGCCATCAGCATCAACATAGTGGACCGGATCCTTCTGGCCCTCGTCACCCGAAGCACAGTCTCCTGTAGCGCCACAGCTTTCTTGTTGCTTGGCAAACGTTGTGAATAGGTCCGCGAAGTATTGGATAGCGATTACATCCTTAGGCTCCAGCTTCGCGATGTCATCAGGATCCTTACCATTGCGAACCAGGTTCTTCGCAACATTCAGCGCAACCTCATCCCCCAACGCAGCCCTCGCGGAAGCAGGAACCTCCTCTATTGATACCCGCTGTGCCTGTATGCTGTTCCAGACCTGTCCAGCGGCCTGCACCGGCCCATTGACCAGCTTGAGTGCGTCCTCATACGCTTTCAGGCTGCTATCGGGGTAGCTTTTGATGCTGTTCTTCCAAGCCTGCACCGTCCCAGAGGGATCCATCACCGCGTCCACCGAGGATTTGGTGACGTACAAGTCGGTCCGAGATTCATCATCCTTGGTGATTTCGTAGGCCTTGCTTACATCCCGGTTGAGCCCAACCGTCGAATCGGCCCCGGTTTTAGCATCATTGCGCACCACAACTTCGCCGGCTCCGACAGTGGCCCGGACGGTCTGCTGACGATCCTTCTCATACTCCCAACCGCTGATGCTCCAGCCGTTTTTATCTTTCTCGCCTTTGCCAACCTGACTGCTGTCTTGAGCGCCGCCGCCACCTTGGGAGTAGCTGCCACCCACGTTCAGGTAATAGCCGTGCTCCTTGTCCTTACCGGCGATGTCACTGAAGCCCAGGGTTCCGGTGTCCAGTTTGAGGTTGCCGTTATCGGCGGCGATCAGTGCACCATCCAGTTGAGTGTGATTCTCGGTCCGGATGTCGACTTTGTTTTTGCCGGTGATGCTGGTTTGCTGTTCGACCCAATGGGTCTCGCCGGTCGTTTGTCCATATCCCACCGAGCCGCTGATGCCAGCCCCTGGACCAACGGTCGCGGTAACGCTGAGGTCGAACTCTTTGCCTTTGACTTCGCCTGTGTCAGGCGCCGAGGAGATATTCAGATTACCGCCGACACGGCCAACGACCTCATCGCCGCGCAGGGTGGCACCACTGATGTTGGTGTCTTTGCCACTGGTGAAGCCCAGGCGGTTGCCCGCGTAGAGGTAGGCTTCTTGCTGTCGGTTACCTTCCCGGTCGAGATTGCCCTTGCCGATGTTCACGCTGACGTAGACGCCTACGCCTTGAGAGCCGAACGTCAGGCCTGCCTCACCACCACCGTTGTGTCGATTGCTCTCACTGTCGCTGGCGTTCTGCGCCGACCGGATGTTCAACTCATTACCAGCATCGAGCGCAATATCTCGCCCAGCCTTGACCTGAGTGCCTATCAGGTTGATGTCGTGGCGGGCGTCCACGTTGACATCCCTTCCAGCGGCAACCTGAGTGGCTGTCGAACTGCCGTGAACGCCATCCTCGGTGGCAACACCGTAGCTGCCGCCGACGCCTAGCTTGAAGCCTCCACTGGTGCCGCCATGAATCCCACTCCAGCTTTGGCGATCAGTGCTTTCCTGGCTGACACTTCCCTTCGCTACATCCAGCGTGACGTCGCGACCTTTGACGTTGATATCCCGCCCGGCCTTTAGCTGACCACCTTTGACCGTGACGTCGTTACCGGCATTGAGATTCAGGTCGTTGCCCGCATCGAACGTCGACGCGCGATTGGTCTGCTCAATGACCTGCTGGCTACTGGTTTGCGTGCTGTTGCCAAACTTGACGTCGACGGTCGGTCCGTTGACGAATTGGGCGACGGCATCGACGCCTTTTAGGGTGCTGGACGCCTTACTGACGCCGTCCTCCCCTTTCCCTGCGCCACTGACCGCATCCTTGGTGTTGCCGTAGTTATGATTGAACGAAATGCCAAGCCCATTACGACTGGCTTCGCGCTCCTGCTCGGTCAGTTGGGTTTCACGCGCAGCATCCACGTTGATATTGCGTCCTGCCGTGAGGCCTATGTCACGGCTGGCACGCAGATCGGAACCCGTCTGGTTGATATCGCGCTGAGCGTTGATGGCAACATCTTGCCCTGCACTGATTTGGCTAGCGGCAGCGGTTTGCTGTTCCAGACGATTCTTGTTCTTGAGGCTATCGGCACCTGCAAAGAAATTGATGCCATTAGCATCCGAAGAAACACCAATCCCAGCCTGCTTGTTCTTTTCCCAATCCCGCTCGGAACGGCTGTTCTGCGCCGCCAGAACATTCACATCGCGCCCGGCATTCAGACTGACA
The DNA here is from genome assembly GCF_014268685.1 of Pseudomonas sp. SWRI92. NCBI lineage: Bacteria > Pseudomonadati > Pseudomonadota > Gammaproteobacteria > Pseudomonadales > Pseudomonadaceae > Pseudomonas > Pseudomonas sp. SWRI92. The sequence continues at coordinate 37,078 of NZ_JABWQY010000012.1, read as the reverse complement.
TTACGCCCAGCCTCGATTCCGCTGCCCACCAGGTTGATATCGCGCTCTGCCTGCAAAGTCGCATCACGATCAGCCGTCACCTGACTGCCAACACTGGTACTGCTTTGCGCGATCCGGCCCGACTCTTTCGCCGAGGAGAACGACAGGAAGCCGCCCGAGACCGAGAGCCCGGTTTTCTTCTTGTATTGCTCGCTATGGCTGTAAGCGGTGTCATTGGCCGCGACGAGGTTGATGTCGCCGCTGTCCTTGACCAGGCCCGCACGCAGTTCCACGTCATTGCCGGCGGTGGTTTCGCTGGCGCGCAAACGCAAGTCATTGCCCGCGACCAGCACCACATCGTTGCCCGCTTCCAGCTCGCTGGCCACTTGGGAGGCCGTGGTTTTCAGCTCGCTTTTGCCGCTTTTGGACAAGCCGAGGAAACCCGATTTGGTTTTCTTGCTGTAGGAACCGTGCTCTTCAATGCCCGAAAGCACCGCCACATCGCCGGTGGCGCCCACTACCAAATCATTGCCGGCGTTCAATTGGCTGCCGATCACCGTGACGTTGCGGCCGCCGTCCAGCGTGACACCACCGCCGGCCGCATGGCTGGTATTGACCGTCAGGTCTTGCCCCGCCTCCACCACCGACGCGACGTTGGTGCTGTCATAGCTTTCCCGTTGTTCGCTTTTACTGCGGCCAAAGGAGCCTTTGCTTTTCTTCGAATAGAACTCTGCGGTTTCGTCCGTTGCAGACAACAGGCTGACGTCGCGCGTGGCGTCGAGCGCAACATTATTGGCCCCTGTCAGGCGACTGGCGACAAGACTCAGGTCTTGCCCCGCCTTCGCGCTGAGGTCTCCACCCGATTCAATGACTGAGGCTTGCTGGCGCACCAGGTCGCTGCTGCTTTTGACTTTTTTGCTCTGGGAAAAGCGATGGCTTTCGTTGGCGGCAGAAGCGATAGCGATGTCACGCCCGGCGGTCAGTGCCAGGGTGGTCTCGGCGATAAGGTTGCTGGCGACGATCCGCAGATCCTGCCCGGCCGCGGCCTTCAGCTCCCTGCCAGCAGAAACATTGGAGCCGTTCTGGGTAATGGTCTGGTCTCGGTGCCTGCTACCCATTGTGTTGCTGTTCGACTGCTCGGCGGAGGTGATATTCACGTCACGCACCGCCTGCAGATTCATGTCATTACCGCTCTTGACCACCCCTCCCTCGTTAGCGATATCCCGTCCGGCGCCCATCGCCAGGTCATGACTGGCCTCGATCCGCGCCGCGCTGTCGACAAAGTCACGTTGCTCGGTCTTGTAGCCGGTGCTGCTGGCATGGCGGGTAACGGTTCGTTCGTTAGTCACGTCGCCGGTGAGGGCAACAACACTGACATCCCGCCCGGCAATAACCCCGCCCGCCCGGTTAGTAAGATCATTACTCGCCAGCGCCTCAAGGCGATTCCCCGCTTCAAGCAATCCGCTGTTGACCAAGCTATCGCCCGCCGTCGCCCTCAGGTTGCTCGACGCTCGCAAGGTGCCGGCATTGATCAGGTTCTGACCGGCGATCAGGCTGACGTCCGAGCCTTGTATCAGCGCGCCATTGGCCGCCAGACGATGATTGGCCTGGGCCAGGTACAGCACCGGCACCAGGACCTGTTCGTTGTTCACCGTCCGGTTTTCCATCCAGACGATGTCATGGGTCAGCGCCGCGACTTGTTCGGCGGTCAGGCTGACGCCCAGGGACAGGTTGAGCGCGTCCTTGCTGGCGACGGCGTTGTTCATCAGGTACTTGAACATGCCGTCGTCGGAGGTCTGGCCGTCGAGGAAGCGTTGGCCGGTGCGGGCGATCACGGCTTGCTGGATCAGCCGTTGTTCGTAGAAACCGTCACCCAAACGCTTTGCGGCGACGTCGGGGTCGTAACCCAGTTTGCTCAGCAGATAGTCCGAGCTCATGAACTGGCGCATGTTGGTCAGCGCCGGGTTGGTCTCGATCAGATATTTGTGCGGGTTGGACTTGATCGAGCTGTCCGGCAGGCCACGCACTTGTTGCAGGCCGGAGCCCTGGGTCGGCGTGGTCGAGCCGTCACCGCTCATGCGGAACAGGCCGTTTTGCCCGGTTGGCAAATCGAAGCCCGGCAAGGCAAGTGGATCGACCGGCTGCTGGGTCAGGTCCGGGGACAGCTGTCGGTTAACGTTGACGCGGGTGGAGAACGCGTTGTCGGCCTGGGTGTCGGTGCGCGGGCCGGCGCCGACGTAGTTGTAGCCGCCACGCACGACACTGCTGTCGGCTTGGCCCTGGACACGGACATCCACCGCGCCGCCGGCCTGGATAATCGCGGCATAGGTTTGGCTGTCGGTGGTGATTGTCTGGGTGCCCAGCGCGGGAATTTCGCGCTCGGTCATGCCGATGAAACGGCTCATCGCCGCCTCGAGGCCTCCCAGGTCGTTGGCGTTATAACCCGGGCTCTGCAACCAGTATTTTTTGGTGAAGTCATTTGCAGCAGCGCGCCAGCCACCTGGGCTGCGCGTGCGCGCGGACATGAAGGTGCGCGAGGTTTCGATCTCGCCGGTCTCGATGCCGATATTGTTCAGGCTGGCGACGTTGGCGGTCAGTGCGCCGCCGACGCCGATGCTGCTGCTCCGGTTGGTCAGGGTGTCGCCCTGGATATCCAGGTTGCCGCCGGTGGTGATACTGGAGGCAGCGCTGGCTGCGGTGACTTCGAACTTGTCGCGCTGGACGATCTGCCAGACATGGTTCTCCTTGCCTCCCCTGCAGTCGCCGGCGTTGACCCCTTCGATGCAGGCCACCTCCCTGATCGAGGCGGTGTAGATACCGGCATCGTTGGTGGTCAGTATCTGGCGGACGTTGTCGATGGTGCTGGCCGCCAGGCGCATGCTGCCGTCGCTTTGCAGCGTGCCGGAACTGTTGAGGATGCTGCGCGCTCGGGTGCCGAGGCCGTCGCGGTCAATGCTCAGGTCGCCCAGGCTGTAGATGTCGGCGTAACGGTTGGTCAGGCTGTCGACGCGCAGTTGGGTATCGGCGCCGCTGAAAATCAGTCCACGCTCATTGAGCAGGTCGACTGTCGAAACGTCCAGCGCCCCGGCGCTGCCCAGCGTGCCGTAGTTGTTGATCGTTGCAGCCGTGACGCTCATGCCTGCCGCCGAAGTCAGGCGACCGTAGCTGTTGAGGACGCCATCGACTACGACGGTTGTGTTGCCACCGCCAGCGATACTGCCGTTTTGCTCCAGATTGATCAGTGCGGCTTTGAGGCCCAAGGTGCCGAGACTGCTCAAGCGACCGTTGCCTGTGTAGGCGCCGGTCAGTTGCACGTCGACCGTTCCATCGCTGCCGATCAGACCGTCAACGCGCCAGTTGCTGCCACGGCCCACCATACCGTCGGTACTGAGCAATTGGCCGGTGGCCGTCTGGGTCAACTGATCGACATTCACCACCAGATGCCCCGCCTGGATCGCGGTGCTGTTGGTCCATTGGTCAGCCGTCACGTTCAAATTGCCGTAGGTCACCAGGCTGCCACCCGCCTGACCGAGGTTGGCTTGGCTGATGCCAAACAATCCCAGGCCGGTGTGCAACAGTTCGCCGCCCACGTTCTGAATGCTGCCGGTGTCCAGCCCGACACTCTGGCTGGCGGTGGCGAGGGTGCCGTCGCGGTTGTCGAACAGGCCACCGATCTGGAAAACCGTCGTGCTGTTTTTGCCCAGCGTACGCAGCTGGCCTTTTTGGTTGCTCAGGCTGGCGGCGAGAATGTCCAGGCTGTCCTGGCTTTCGATGATGCCCGCGTTGTTGTTCAACGCGCCCGAGAGATCGAACTCGATACGATTGGCGCTGACCTGCCCGCCATCACTGTTGTCCATCGCCTGGCCGATGACCCGAACCTTGCCCGTGGCGTACAGGCCACCACCGCGGTTGTCGATGTCCGCACCGGCGTTGGTGATCACGATGTCACCCGCTTGTGCGGCGATGCGCCCACCGTCGTTGAACATCCCCGCCAAGGCTTCGATGTTGAGCCCTTGGGCCTGGATCGTGCCGCCCCGGCGGTTTACGTCGTAGCCGTTTTTCAGCACGCCGACGGTACGCGCCTCGAGCGCGGCCTTGACGCTGGCCAGCACACCGCCCCGGTTGTCCAGGTTGGTCGCAAAGACAGAGAGGTTGGCGTCCTGGGCGATGATGCTGCCGCCCTGGTTGTCGATATCCGCCGCTACATCGACGAGCACCTGACCCTTGCCTTGCAGCGTGCCTTTGGCGTTATCCAGGCTGCCTGCATGGAGCTCGACACCGGCGGCACGGCTGGCGACCAGGCCTTCGTTGGCGTTGTTGACCTCGCCGGTGGCCTTGACCAGCAGCTTGCCATTGGCGGCAACGGTGCCTTTGTTGGAGTTGTCCAGGCTGGCGGTGTGAACGGTCACGGTGCCTTGGCTGGACAACTCGCCGCCCTGGTTGTTGATCGCGCCTGCGTTGGTGATATCGAGGCTTTTGCCGGCCATCACCAGGCCGGTCAGGTTGTCCAGGCTGCCGAGGATCAGGGTCGCGCTGTTCAGGCTGGACAACTCGCCGGCATTGTTGTCCAGATAACCCACGTTGGCCGTCAGGATGCCTTGACTGTTGATCAGGCCGCCCTGGGCGTTCAGCACTTGGTTGGCCGTCAGGTGCAGTTCGGTTTTACCGAGGATCCGGCCTTTGTCGCGGTTATCCACCACATCGGCGGTGACCGTGGTCTTGCCCTGTCCACTGAGCGTACCGCCCTGGTTGTTCAGCGCTGCGGTGGTCGTGACATTCAGGTCGCGACTGGCAATGACGGTTTTGCCGGCGTTGTTCAGCTGTCTTGCCTTGAGGGTGACATCACCCGAGGTGTTGCGGCTGTTGTCGGCATTGACCCCGGCTTCGATGATTGCGTTGTTGGTGAGCTTGCCGCCGCTGTCCAGCCGAATGCTGTCGCGGGCCACCAGGTTTTTCTGGTTGGTCAGGTCGCCCTGGGTCTTTGCCTCCAGCCGACTGCCGGCGTACACCTGGCCACGGGTTTCCAGGCTTTTCGCCTTGATATCGACAGCACCGGCAGCCGCCGTCTCGGCCAAGCTCAGATGCCCATTGGCATCCAACTGAATATCCCCGCCACTGGCAACCATCTTGCCGTCCAGCTTCACGCCAACCCCGGCTTCGGTGCCCACTAACTTGATCGCCCCGGCGTACATGCCGCCCAGGGCCGAGGAGTCGATGGCCAGCTCCGGTTTGGCGCTGCCGTCGTCCGCGCGGGCGGTGGGGTTGAGGGTCGTGGCATTGACGTCGTTGCGACCGGCAACGATGGTCAGGTTCTTGGCCTGGATCTCGGCATTGATCTTGGCGCTGCGGGTGATGATTTCGAAGCGGTCGACGTTGTTGGCATTGAGGCCGGCGCCTTCGATGGAGACGCTGCCCTGATCCACTTGATAGCGGTTCAACTGGCCGTTTTCGATAATCGGCTTGCCGGTGGTCAACGTCGCCTTCGGCGTGTTGATGAAACCGCAGCCGTCGCAGGTGATGCCATACGGGTTGGCGACGATGACATGGGCCGATTTGCCCGCCACTTCGGTGTAGCCGCGCAACTGGCTCGGGTTGCCGCCATTGACTTCGTTGAGGATGATTTTGGCGGCCGTGCCCTTGAGGTTCGGGTTGCCGAGGATGATCCCGCCCAGTTGCGTGGATTGGGCGGGGTTGGTGGCGTTGTTGAGGATCACGCCGTTGCTGCCGACGTTGTAATCCTTGAATCGGTTATGGGACAGGCCGCTGCCGTTGGGCTTGGCGATGTTGACCACCGGCACGCCGTTGCCGGCCTTGCCGAGACTGGTGCCGGGAGCACTGACCACGATGCCGTCGGCCTGGGCCCATAGTGGTTGCCAGAACATGACGTTGATCAACAGGAACGCCAGGCTGCGCTTGGGCATGCCCCAGAAGGCGTCGCGGGTGTGCAGGGCGGCAGAAGGCTGGTGGGCCAGCAAGGCGTATTGGCGTTCGTCCATGATGATCAGGTCTCGTTGCAGCAAATTAAATGGATACGTCCAAACGGAAGTAGATCGGCGCTTCGCGCTCGGTCAGGGCATCCGGGCGTTCCAGGGAATGGGCAAAGGTCACGCTGGCGCTCAGGTGCTCACCACGGGCGAACAACTCTAGGGAGTTGCTCGACATGCGCCCGTGCTCGCTACCGTTGTAGCGGGTGCCGCGAATCACACCCTGGTCATAGCCGAGGCTGGTGCCGTATTCGGCGAACACCGGGCGCAGCCATTCCAGCGTCACCGGACGGCTCCAGCGCAGGTCGTTGCGCCAGTAACCGCCGCTGTCACCGGCAAGCGTCTGGTCCTTGTAACCGCGAATCGAGGACAGCCCGCCCAGGCTCATGCGCTGGGGACTGAATAACGCGTCCTCGCTGCGCTGGCCGGTCATCAGACTGCTGAAACTGAAGGACTCGCCGCCCAGCATGAACGGCTGCAAGTAACTCAGGGTGGCGGTGTATTTGCGATAGCGCGCATCCGGCAGGCCAGGGCCCGGGTCGTGGTCGCCCTGGGCGTCGAGGGCGCCGATACCGTTCTGCATGCCCAGGTCGAGGTTGACGAAGGCGCTACCGATCCGCCGGCCATGGTTGATGCCGAACTGCGCCTCACTGATGCGATTGCTGCTGTCCGTGAGCTTGCTGTCGGCGACGAAGTTATTGGTACGCAGGTACGCCAGGCCCGTATTGAGCGACGTCTTGCTCACGGCGTCGCGATGAATCACGCGTTCCAGGAGCAACTGGTGATTCTGGCTGTCACCGCGCTGTTGTAAGCTGAAACCGTTGGCCTGGGCCAGCGCCCGGTACTCGCTTTGGCTGTAGCTGTAGGTCAGGTTCCACCAGCCAAACGGCACGTTGTAATAGAGCATGCCGTTGCGAGAGGTCTTGTCGTGATCGCTGATGGCATCGCGACCGCCACGCAAGGCCAGTTGATCGGCCAGGCCCAAGGGGCTGTCCCAATCCAGGGAGACTCCCCATTGCTGTTCGCCGGTGCTTTTCTGTCCGTCGTTGTGCCGAGACAGGCCTGCGCGCCAAGGCTTCTGCGCAGTGTTCTTGACCAGCACTTCGCTGCCGCCGATGTTCTGCCCCGGCGTCAGCTCCATCTGGGCATTGTTGGACGGCAGACGGTTGAGTTGATCGACCATCTGCTCAATGTCCCGCAAATTGAGCAGCTCACCGGGCTTGCCGGGAAAACTCATCGCCAGCTCCCGCTCGGACAGGCCGCTGCCATCGTCACCCTTCAACCCTTCCAGCCGCCCCTCGACCACCAGCACTTGCAGATGACCGCTGGACAGGTCCTGTTGTGGCAAGTAAGCGCGACTGGTCACCAGGCCCTTTTCGAGGTAACGGTCGGTGATGACCTTGAGCAGTTCGTTGAGCTGCGGCACACCGAGGCATTGGCCGAGATAGGGTTCAAGCAACCGCTCGCGCTCACGGGCCGAGAGACTGTCGGCGCCTTTGAGTTCGATGGTCTTGATAAGAAAACAACGGGTATCGGCAGGCTTTGTCGGCTGGGTCGGCTTGGCTTCCTTGCCTGGCAGGTCCTTGAGTTCTTCGAGACGCCGGCGTTGCTCTTCCAGCAGGCGGTTCTGGCGCTCGCGGATCAAGTCCGTGTCGCCGGGGGTTGGTGCTGCGACGGCAATGTTCGTCGCCAGAAAACACAGCGACGCAACGGCGCACCTCATCCCTAAGGCAGACAAAGACATGTTCGATCCCTCGATTCCAAAAAAGACAGCAAGCTTGCAAGCAGGCCAACGACGGAGACCGGCTTCGCGCATACCAGACCCTGCATATCGATTTCGGTTCAAGAGAGCGGACATTTTCCAAGCAAAAAAGAGACGCATCTCACAGGATGCGTCTCAAAGTCCGTCTTTTATCAGCAGCTTTCGGAACCGCGTGAAGCTGCGCCGGATAAACTTTTCTTCACCCAAGGCCAGCATGCGATCCGTTACAGTCCCCTCGCTCATTCAAGAAACTAAGGTTTTAGCCCGCTCTCCCGCGGGCTTTTTTTTGCCTGTATTTCCTCCTCGGGTAAAAAAACTTTCAGATTCAGGACACGCCGCCGATACAACCCCGTTAAACGTATTTGCTGGCTCTTAACAACAACAATCTTCCAGCCAACTGACGACAAGCAGCACAACGTTCCTGGAGGAATTTGATGAATAGCTGGTTTGGCAACATTAGCGTCAACATGAAACTGGGCCTGGGTTTTGGCCTGGTGCTGGTACTGACCTGTCTCCTGGCCCTGACCAGTTGGACCAGCCTGGGCGGTCTGATCGACCGCAGCAACTGGATGAGCGACATCACCCAACTCAACGCCGGCCTGACCAAACTTCGTGTCACCCGCCTGCAATACATGCTGGCCAACGGCGACGAAACCGTTGCGCAGACTGTGCAGACCGCCCTCGACGGATTCGTGGCGCAACAGAATTCGCTGCTCAGCAGTTTCAAGAGCCCCGAGAACGTCAAGCTGCTCAAAGAGCAGAGCGCGACCATCAGCGCCTATCAGGTGTCGCTGAACAAAATGCGCGGCGCCTACCGCACCGGCAATAGCGCCCGCGACACCATGGGCGCGAATGCCGAGGCGGCCTACAAGCTGATCGAAGCGATCGACGCCGATGTGCAGCAAATGGCCGTCGGCGACGAACGCTTCGCCCCGTTCCAGGCCATCACCCAGGCCAAGCAGGCTTTCATGCTGGCCCGCTACGAAGTGCGCGGCTACACCGCCAACAGCACGGCCGATACCGAACGCAAGGCGTTCGCCCAACTGGACGCCGCCATCACTTCGCTCAAGCCGCTCAGTGAACATTTCGCCAGCACTCGGCAGGATGAGTTGCGTCAGCTGGAAGCGATCCTGGTCCAATACCGCAGCGCCGTGCAGGCGTTCAAATCGGCCATGGCCGATGTGGTGCAGGCGCGCAAGGAAATGACCGATCAAGGCGCGACCATCGTGTCCTTGAGTGAACAGCTGTACCAGATCCAGCTCGACCGTCGCGACGCTGAAAGCGCCCAGGCCCGCACGTTGCAACTGGTCAGCACCTTGCTGGCGTTGCTGGTCGGCATCATCGCCGCCGTCATCATCACCCGCCAGATCACCCGCCCGCTGCGCGAAACCCTGGCCGTGGTCGAACGCATCGCCAGTGGCGACCTCTCGCAGAACGTCATCGTCACCCGTCGCGATGAGTTGGGTGTGCTGCAACAAGGCATCGCCCGCATGGGCGTGACCCTGCGCGACCTGATCAGCGGCATCCGCGATGGCGTGACCCAGATCGCCAGCGCCGCCGAAGAGTTGTCGGCCGTCACCGAGCAGACCAGCGCCGGGGTCAACAGCCAGAAAGTCGAGACCGACCAGGTGGCGACCGCCATGCATGAGATGACCGCCACGGTCCAGGAAGTCGCCCGCAACGCCGAAGAAGCCTCCCAGGCAGCAGCCGCCGCGGACGGCGAGGCCCGTGCCGGCGATCAGGTGGTCAACGAAGCCATCGCCCAGATTGAACGCCTGGCCAGCGAAGTGGAACGTTCCACCGACGCCATGAGCGTGCTGCAACAGGAAAGCGACAAGATCGGCGCGGTCATGGACGTGATCAAAGCCGTGGCCGAACAGACCAACCTGCTGGCGCTCAACGCCGCCATCGAAGCCGCCCGCGCCGGCGAGGCCGGTCGTGGTTTCGCCGTCGTTGCCGACGAGGTCCGTGGCCTGGCCCAACGTACTCAGAAATCCACTGAGGAAATCGAAGGCCTGGTAGCCGGCCTGCAGAACGGCACCCAGCAAGTGGCCGCCGTGATGAACAACAGCCGCACCCTCACCGACAGCAGCGTCGCCCTGACGCGCAAGGCGGGTGTGTCACTGGAGAACATCACCCGCACGGTGTCGAACATCCAGTCGATGAACCAGCAGATCGCCGCCGCCGCCGAGCAGCAAAGTGCCGTGGCCGAGGAAATCAGCCGCAGCATCATCAATGTGCGCGACGTCTCCGAACAGACCGCCGCCGCGAGTGAAGAAACGGCGGCGTCCAGTGTTGAACTGGCGCGCTTGGGAAGTCAGTTGCAGCAGATGGTCAGCCATTTCAGGGTTTGATTACAGTCGCCGTTACACACTGATCGCATTAGTAAACACCAACCGATTCCCAAACGGATCGCTGATCGTCATGTCCTGGCTTCCCCAGGGCATGGCCTGGATGTGTGGACGGGCGTAGCGGTATGGCTTGTCCAGCAGTTGCTGCTGGAACGCTTCGAGCTCATCGGTCTCGATCCGCAGCGCCGAGCCCGGTGTGCAGTCGCCATGGTGCTCGGACAGGTGCAGCACGCAATCGCCACGGGAGACTTGCAAGTACAGCGGAAAGTCGTCACCAAAGCGGTGTTGCCAGTCGACGGTAAAGCCCAGGAAGTCGACGTAGAACGCCAACGCCTTGGCTTCATCGAAAATCCGCAGGATTGGGGTGGTTTTACCGAAGCTCATGGGTTGCTCCCTGGCTGAAATAGACCCAGTTTAGATGGGTTGACCCCAATGCTTCGGCCTTGATTCCGGCTTCTTTAGTGTCGCAATGCCATTATCCTGGCGTCAATTAAAGCAAAATCAGGCGCTTAACTGCCTTCAATCGCTATAAAACGGCTGAAAATCCTTGGCGCAAATCACCTTCGCGCGCCAGGAACCGACCCTCCCTTTGTCCATTGGCTTGCCCATCGCGGTAACTCAGGACGCCGTTGACCCAAACGCCATCAATGCCTTCGGCGGCCCTTTGCGGTTCGTTGAAGTCGGCAACGTCGCGAATGGTCTGGGGATTGAACAACACCAGGTCCGCCCAATGTCCTTCACGAACTTCACCACGGCCCTTCAAGCCGAAGCGCGCCGCTGAAAGCCCGGTCATTTTGTGCACGGCCGTGTGCAATGGAAAAAGCCCGATATCTCGACTGAAATGTCCGAGCACCCGTGGGAAAGCTCCCCACAAGCGCGGATGGGGAAACGGGTCTTCGGGCAGACCGTCGGAGCCGACCATGGACAACGGGTGTGCAAGGATTCGTCTTACGTCGCTTTCGTCCATGCCGTAGTAAACCGCGCCGGCCGGTTGCAGGCGGCGCGCCGCTTCCATCAGCGGCACGTCCCATTCGGCGGCAATGTCCGTCAGATCCCGACCGCTCATGTGCGGATGTGGCGTCGACCAGGTGATGGTGATGCGATGGGCATCGGTCACTTGCTTGAGGTCCAAGGTGGACGAGCTCGCCGCGTAGGGATAGCAGTCGCAGCCGACTGGATGGTTCTTCGCGGCATTTTCCAGGGCGGCGAGCACCTGTGGACTACGACCCCAATTTCCCGCGCCCGCGCATTTGAGGTGGGAAATGATCACTGGGCTGCGTGCGTGACGGCCTATCTGGAACGCCTCGTCCATGGCTTCCAACACCGGCTCGAACTCGCTGCGCAAATGGGTGGTGTAGACCGCACCGAACGCGGCCAATTCTTCGCTCAGTTGCATGACTTCATCGGTGGATGCGCAAAACGCGTTGGCGTAGGCCAGGCCGGTGGACAGCCCCAGCGCACCGTCCTCCAGGCTTTCGCGCAACTGCTCACGCATGGCGGCGATTTCTCCCGCGCTGGCGGTGCGCAGCAGATCGTCCAGGTGATTACTGCGCAAGGCCGTGTGCCCGACCAGCGCTGCCACGTTGACCGCCGGAGCGGCGGCCTCCACCGCCGAACGATAATCACCGAAGCGCGGGTAGGCGAACGCACTGGCGGTGCCCAGCAGGTTCATCGGGTCCGGCGGATCGCCGCGCAGGCTGACCGGCGAGGCGCTGATCCCGCAATTGCCGACAATCACCGTGGTCACGCCCTGGCTGAGTTTGGGCAGCATTTGCGGCTGGCGTATCACCACCGTGTCGTCGTGGGTGTGCACGTCGATGAACCCCGGCGCCAGCACACGGCAGGCGGCGTCGATTTCCTCTGTCGCCCGGGCATCGCGCAGATCGCCAATGCGCGCGATGCGACCGGCATGGATCGCCACGTCGGCGTTGTAGCCGGGCCTGTCAGTGCCATCGATCACCAGGGCGTTGCGGATAAGCGTGTCGTATTGCATGTCAGTCTCCCAGCGGCAAATCGTCATCGCCGCCGCGGTAGTCGTCCAAGGCGAGCTTGACCCGCCGCAGACGCTCTTGATTGTCTTCGGGGTGAGCCAGCGCCAGTTCAGTGGCGAGCACATCGATGGCCAGTAGCATGCCGTAGCGCGCCGCCGTCGGTTTATAGATGAAGGACGTTTCGGCGCCCTGAAGCGGCAACAACACATCGGCCAGGCGCGCCAAGGGCGAGTCGGTGCGGGTGATGGCCAGGATCGCTGCGCCGTAGCTGCGGGCCAACTCGACCGCACCCAACAGTTCCGGGGTGATACCGGTCAGTGAGCAGGCAATGACCAGATGCTGGTCGCTCAACGAAGTGGCGGTGATGCGCATCATCACCGGGTCGCGGCACGCGGCAATCGGATAGCCAAAACGCACCAGGCGCACCTGCAATTCTTCGCTGCACAACGCCGACCAACCACCGAGCCCGAACGCGTGAATCATCCGCGCTTTACCGATCATCCGCGCCGCGTCGCCGAACCGTGACTCCTCGAACGCGGACAAGTGCTGGCGCAGGGTCGACTCGATATCGCCGACGATCTGTCCATAAAACGCCGATTGTTCGGGGGCGCCGGTGGGGTCGAGGAAGCGGCTGCCTACGCCGCTGGCCTGGGCCAGTTGCAGGCGCAAATCGCGCAAGTCCCGGCAGCCGACCGTCCGGGCAAAACGCGACAGCGTGGCGCTGCTGACGTCGGCACGCTGGGCCAGTTCATCCAGGCTGGCGGAGGCGGCAAAGCCGACGTCGTCGAGCATCAGCCGGGCGATTCGTCCTTCCCCGGCGCTGAAGGAATCCTGACGGGAGCGGATCTGGTAAAGAATATCCATGACGGCACCTTTGTTGGGGCGCGCTCAGAGCACGCGCGCAAGCCCGAGGGTCAGGCCGAACGCGACGAGGGAGATCAGCGTCTCGAGCACGGTCCAGGTCTTGAAGGTTTGGGTGACGGTCATATTGAAGTATTCCTTGATCAGCCAGAAGCCACCGTCGTTGACGTGGGAAAAGATAACCGACCCGGCCCCGGTCGCCAGCACCAGCAACTCGGGATGGGGGTAACCCAGGCCGATCGCCACGGGGGCGACGATGCCCGAGGCCGTGGTCATCGCCACCGTGGCCGAGCCCGTGGCGACGCGCATCAACGCGGCGAACAACCAGCCCATGACCAGCGGTGACAGCTGGAATTCCTGGGCCAGGCCAACGATTTGCTGGGTCACCCCGGCGTCCACCAGGATCCGGTTCAAACCACCGCCCGCGCCCACCAGCAAGGTGATACTGGCCGTCGGCGCCAGGCATTCGTTGGTGAATTTAAGGATCGATTCGCGGTTGAAGCCCTGGGCCAGGCCGAGGGTCCAGAAGCTGAGGATGGTCGCCAGCAGCAAGGCGATCACCGAGTTGCCGATGAACAGCAGGAACTGGTTGAAACCGCTGCCCGGCGTGGAGATCAGGTTGGCCCAGCCGCCGATCAGCATCAGGACCACCGGCAGCAAAATCGTGCCCAGCGTCAGGCCAAACCCTGGCAGGTTGGCTCGAGGTTCGCGCTCAAGAAATTGCCGCTCCAGCGGGTTATCCGCCGGCAGTTGGATACGTGGCACGATGAATTTGGCGTACAGGGGACCTGCGATGATCGCGGTGGGGATGCCGATCAGGATCGCGTACAGCAAGGTCTGTCCCACCGAGGCCTGGAACGCCTGCACCGCCAGCATCGCCGCCGGATGCGGCGGCACCAGCGCATGAACCACCGAGAGCCCGGCGACCATCGGCAGCCCCACCATCAAAATCGACACACCGACACGCCGGGCGATGGTAAAGGCGATGGGCACCAGCAGCACGAAGCCGACCTCGAAAAATAATGGCAAGCCCACCAGGAACGCGATGCAGACCATTGCCCAGTGAGCGTTACGCTCGCCGAAGCGCTCGATCAGCGTCTGCGCCATCCGCTCCGCTCCGCCGGACTCGGCCATCATCTTGCCGAGCATCGTGCCCAATGCGACCACCAAGGCGATGTGCCCTAACGTCTTGCCGACACCCGCCTCGTAGGCGCCGACGACACTGGACGGCGGCATCCCGGCCAGCAACGCCAGGCCGATGGAAACCAGGGTAATCACGATGAAGGGATTCAACCGATAGCGGGCGATCAGGACGATCAACGCAATGATCGCGATGGCCGCGTAGACCAACAGCCAATAACCGAAAGCAGGTGCCATGCGTTACTCCTCGAATGGGGTCACGTCGATGTGTTGTGAAACTCATAAATCATTTCGACGACGATTCTTCAAACCCATTGAAAGTAATTTTCGTACGCAGACAAGAAATGTCGCTGACGGATATCGCGACGCGGCATGGATGAAAATTCCCCGCAAGACTTTCATCGCCCCGCTGTGGCGACGGAGCTTGCTCCCGCTGAGTTTGATCGTTCCCACGCTCCCGCGTGGGAACGCCACCAGGGACGCTCCGCGTTCCACTTTCGCAAGGTGACGCAGAGCGTCACGGGATGCATTCCCGCGCAGAGCGTGGGAACGATCACCCCAGATCAACACAATCGACCAATGGCTGGCCGCCAGCGCCTCAACTCCGTACCATCGCCCCCTGTTTTTCTGCACCACTTCCGGCAGCCGATTCTCAACCGGCGCCCAGTCAGGTAAACCATGAAACCAGCTCGTCTTCGCGCCGACGCCCTTGCCGGCCTCACCACTTCTTTCGCGTTGCTGCCCGAATGCATCGCCTTCGCCTTGGTGGCCCACCTCAATCCACTGATGGGGCTGTATGGCGCGTTTATCATCTGCACGCTGACCGCCCTGTTCGGCGGACGGCCCGGCATGGTGTCGGGCGCAGCGGGGTCGATGGCGGTGGTGATCGTCGCGCTGGTGGTGCAACACGGCGCGCAATACTTGCTGGCCACGATCCTGTTGGGCGGGCTGATCATGATGGCGTTCGGACTGTTGCGATTGGGCAAGCTGGTGCGCATGGTCCCGCACCCGGTGATGCTCGGGTTCGTCAACGGCCTCGCCATCGTCATCGCCCTGGCTCAATTGGAGCATTTCAAAAGCGACGGAAGTTGGCTGAGCGGTACTGCGCTGTACCTGATGGCGGGTCTTGTGGCGCTGACGATGGCCATTGTCTACCTGCTGCCGCGCCTGACCCGCAGCGTGCCGCCGGCCCTGGTGGCGATCCTCGGCGTTGGCCTGGCGGTCTACTTGCTCGGCCTGCCGACCCGCACGTTGGGCGACATGGCGCACATCGCCGGCGGCTTGCCGGCCTTCGCCTTGCCGGACATTCCCTGGAACCTGGAAACCCTGCAAATCATCGCGCCCTATGCCGTGGTGATGGCCATGGTCGGCCTGCTGGAAACGCTGCTGACCCTGAACCTGACCGACGAAATCACTCAAAGCCGTGGCTACCCGGACCGTGAGTGCGTGGCGTTGGGTGCGGCAAACCTGGCGTCCGGTTTGTTCGGTGGGATGGGCGGTTGCGCGATGATCGGCCAGACCGTGATCAACCTCAGCTCTGGCGGTCGCGGCCGGTTATCCGGCGTCGTGGCCGGGGTGATGGTGTTGCTGTTCGTGCTGTTCCTGTCGCCATTGATCGAGCGCATTCCGTTGGCCGCGCTGGTGGGGGTGATGTTCGTGGTGTCGCAACAGACCTTCGCCTGGGCCTCACTGCGGGTGATCAACAAAGTGCCAAAGAATGATGTGCTGGTGATCGTTGCGGTCACGACCATCACCGTGTTCACCGACCTGGCGATGGCCGTACTGTGCGGGATCGTCATCGCGGCGCTCAATTTCGCCTGGCAACAAGCTCTGGAGCTTTACGCCGACGCGCACCTGGAAGCAGACGGCAGCAAACTCTATCGCTTGCACGGCACGCTGTTCTTCGCCTCGACGACACCGTTCCTCAACCAGTTCGACCCGGCCAACGACCCGGACCTGGTGACCCTGGATTGCCGTCATCTGAGCTTCGTCGATTACTCGGCCATCGCCGCGCTGAAGACCTTGCGTGAGCGGTACAGCAAAGCAGGCAAGCACTTGCGGGTATTTCATCTGTCGGAGCGTTGCAAGCAGATGCTCAAGCGCGCGGGTGTGCATCACGACTGATGACCGGCGAATAGCTTGGCTGAACACACTTGTGGCGAGGGGTTTTATTCCCTCGCCACAACGTCACCTTCGCCCCTGTCGATCGGGTCTGGATTCATACCATCTCATCAAGAATCCACGCCACCACTGACGTCCGCTTCGGCGTCCAGCCCAACAGTTCACGAGCATTCTTGCCGCGCACGCGGCTGTTGGAGCCCAGGCCGTAATTGGCCATTTCGTAGCCCCACTCAGCCTCGGCGTCGGCCAGCGGCCAGTCTTGCGGTTCGCCAAGGTCCAGCGCCCGGGCCATCGCAGTGGTCATTTCGATGAAAGAAGCTTCGCCGCTTTCGACGAAATAGAACGTGCCGGGCACATTGCGAGTCAGCGCCAGCTTGTACAGCTCGACCACGTCCTCGATGTGCACGTTAGACCAGATGTTCTGCCCCGGACCGACATGCCGCACCACTGCGCTTTTGCGTGCCTGTTTGAGCAGGCGCGGCAGTTGCACGCTGTCACGCTTGACACCCAGGCTGTGGCCGTAGATCAGCGTGTTACAGATGACCGCCGAATTCACGCCATCCTTCGCGGCGTCGAGGATCAGGTTGTCGATCGCGACTCGCGCCGCCTTGTCGACGGTGGGTTGCGGCAGGTTGTTTTCGTAGTAGATGTCATTGCTGGCGCGACCGCCCGATGCATCGCCGACGATGCTCGAACCGCTGGTGTGCAACAGCGCTTTGTTCGAGCCTCTGAGCGCCTCGACCAACGCTTCGACCGCGCCACGGTGGTCGCTGCTGGCGGCGTTGATCACCGCATCCGCGGCAAGGGCCTGTTCGGCCAGTAGCGTGCTGTCGTCTAGGGTGCCGATCACCGGCTCGATGCCCAAGGCGATCAGTTCGTTGGCCTGTTCGGCGGTGCGCACCAGGCCGGTGACGCGATGCCCGGCCCGCACGAGACCAGTGGCAATGGAACCGCCGATAAAACCGGCGGCGCCGGTAACAAATACGTTCATGGGATAACTCCTTGGCCAGATCAGTGATGGAATGAGTATCGAGGGCCGGTCCTTGCCGAAACAGCCCACATTGCCCAAATCACTCTTGCCTTGAAGTCACGAATCAGCCTTTGAACTCTCGCGAAGCGTACCCGGCAAGTTTGCCTTGGATGAAGTCCAAAAAGCACTGGATCCGCAATGCCAGCTGGGAGTTGCGGTAGTACACCGCGTTGATCGGCTGGCGGTAGCCGCTGTTGGCATCGGCCAGCAATACCTTGAGACGACCGGCGCTGATGTCGTCGCGGGTCATGAAGTCCGACAAGCAAGCGATGCCCTGCCCTTGCAGCGCCAGGTGACGCACCGTTTCGCCGCTGGACGCGCTGATAGCCGGCTGGATCGGCCAGCGGTCCCCGTGAACGTGGCGCAGCGGCCACTGGTTGAGGCCGTCGTTCTGAGCGAAACCCAGCAGCGAATGCTCGGCCAGCTCGGCGACGCTTGTAGGTGTGCCGTGCCGCTTGAGGTACGCCGGGCTGGCCAGGATGTGCAACGGACTGCAGCCCAGCGACCGCGCGTGCAGCGTCGAGTCAGTGAGGGTGCCGATGCGGATGGCAACGTCGGTGCTTTGCTCCAGCAAATCGATGATCAGGTCGTTGCTGTTGAGCTCAAGCTGGATGTCCGGGTAGAGCGTGCGGAACTCTTCGATGTGCGGAACGATGGCGTGCAACATGAACGGCGAGGCGGCATTGATCCGCAAGCGCCCGGCGGGGTTCTTCTGGCGGGACGACAGGCGCTCTTCCAGCTCGTCCATCTGGTCGAGAATACCCTTGGCCTGCTCGAAGAAATATTTCCCCTCCTCGGTCAGGTCCATGCGGCGCGTGGTGCGGTTGATCAGCGTGGTATCGAGCTTGGCTTCCAGGCGCGACAACGTGCGGCTGACCGCCGATGGCGTCTGTCCGACCTGCTCGGCGGCGGCGGAAATCGATCCGCATTCGATCACGCAGACGAAGATCTGCAACTCGTCGGATCTGGCTTTCACAGGCGTCCTCTCATGGGTGCACATCCAATGTGCCAAGGCTGCTTCAGGTGAAGCCTGATACTAGCCGGATTACCGCGAAAGGCCGAACACCTCAATCAAATGCCGCTCATACCGCGCCACATCCTCTTCGATGTTGGGACGCTTCATCACGTCCACGCAGAGGAACGTCGGCAGCCCGGTCATGCCGAGGAATTGGTTGGCTTTGTGAAAGGGGAAATACACGGCGTCCACGCCCTTGGCTTCGAAGAAGTCAGTCGGGTCGTCGAAGGCTTGTTGCGGGGCGTTCCAGGTCAGCGACAGCATGTATTGCTTGCCCTGCACGAGGCCGCCGCTGCCGTATTTTTGCGATGCGTCGGAACGGGTGCGACCGTCGCTGGCATAGAGGCTGCCGTGGCCTTCGGTGAAGACCTCGTCGATGTATTTCTTCACGGTCCATGGCGCGCCCATCCACCAGCCCGGCATCTGGTAGATGATTACGTCGGCCCAGAGAAACTTGGCGACTTCTTCCTTGATGTCGTAGCCGCCGTCGATGAAGGTGGTTTTCACATCGAAACCGCCGCGGTCCAATACGCTGACCGCCGTGTCATGAAGAGTGGTGTTGTAGCGACCGTCTGAGTGGGCGAATTGTTTACCGCCGTTGAGCAGCAGGACTTTTTTCATGAAGAGCCTCATCAGGTCCCCTGGCGTGCGCCGTTGAGCGGTTGGCGAAGGGACGGTTGAAAATGATGGCGGCAGAATATCGGGGACTTACGCGCGGAGTAAGCACTGCTATGGCAAAACTGATTTGACCAATACGCAAAAATGAGCCGCTGATTGTTGCCGTAAAATACACTCAAACGGTCATTCCAGGACTCTCCCATGAGCCAGCAGCACGGTTTTATCCTGTACGCCAAGACCCGCCCCGAACAAGCCGAAGCCTTCGAAGCGCTGTTTCGCGCCTACGTCGAACCGAGCCGCGCCGAGCCCGGCTGCATCGAATACCACATGCTGCGCGACCAGCAGGACCCGACGCTGTTCATCTTCTATGAGATCTGGGCGTCCAAGGCCGACCTGGACGTGCATTCGGACTTGCCGCATATGAAGCAGTTCTTTGAGCAGCGCATGGATTATCTGGAACGCGACTTCGATATCCGCCGCGTCGACATGCTCAGTCCATCCTCGGCTAGCCGCTGATCAACAGATGGCCGCCAAGCACGCCGAGGCCGACGAAAAAGACCCGTTTGAACAACACGGCGCTGATTCGCTGGCGCAGCCATTGCCCCAGCCACATCCCCAACAGCGCCGGCACCAACGCCAGCAGCGAAGCGCTCAACTCGCCGCCGCCCAGGGCGCCACGCCATAGCAGGCCGGTCGCCAAGGCCAGTGTCGAGACGGTGAATGACAGGCCGAGGGCTTGCACCAGTTCATCCTTGCTCAAGCCCAACGCTTGCAGGTACGGCACCGCCGGGATGACGAACACGCCAGTCGCCGAAGTGATCACACCGGTCAGCAGGCCGCAGAGCGGAGCGAGCCAGTGTTCGCTGCTGGCGTTAACCCGCAGCGTTGGCAACAACAGCCCACTCAATGCATACAACACCAGCGCGGCACCGAGTGCCCGCACCGCCCAAGCGCCGCCCACCATGCCGATCCACAGCGTGCCGAGACCGGTGCCGATGAAAATCGCCAGCAGCAGCGGCCATAAACGCCGGATAAGCGCTCGCAAATGCCCGCCGAACGCCAATTGCCAAACGTTGGTCAGCGTTGCCGGAATGATCAGCAACGCCGCAGCCTGCGTCGGCGCCATAGCCAGCCCGAGCAAACCCATGGAGATGGTCGGCAGCCCGAGGCCAATCACGCCCTTGATCGTGCCGGCCAGCAGGAAGGTGCCAATGACCAACAGAGACAGCGTCGGGCCGAGGTTCTGATAAAACGCGATAAGTGTATTCATGGGCGTATCCTGCGCCGCGAGCGTTTGCTTGAAAATCTGTCATATACTCAGGCAGCCTCTCTTCCTGCAAGAGGCTGGAGTTTTCCATGCACTTCGACCTCATTGACTTGCGGCTCTACCTGAACATCCTCGATACCGGCAATATCACCGCCGGCGCTGCCAACAGCCATTTATCCCTGGCGGCGGCGAGTGCGCGAGTCCGCGCCATGGAAGCCTCCCTGGGCATCGCCTTGCTCGAACGCGGGCGGCGCGGCGTCACCCCGACGCCGGCGGGCAAAGCCTTGGCCCAGCATGCCCGGGTCCTGCTGCAACACGCCGAGCATCTGCAGCAGGACCTGAGCGAATACGCCAAAGGCGTCAAAGGTCGAGTGCGGCTGTTGTGCAACACCAGCGCCATGACCGAATACCTGCCGGAGTTGCTGGCGAGCTTTCTCAAGGCCCATGCGAACCTCGACATTGATCAGCAAGAGTTGCCCAGCGCCCGGATTACCCACGCGCTTCGCCAAGGTGCGGCAGACCTGGGCATCGTTTCCGACGCGGTGGATACCAGCGGCCTTCAAACCTGGCCTTTTCGCGATGATCCATTGGTCTTGATCCTACCGGCCGGACACCCTTTGGCTGACGGCCGCACGCCGAGTTTCAGCGAAACCCTCGGCCACGACTATGTAGGCCTGAACGCATCAAGCGCCTTGGCAATCCATCTGGAGGAGCAGGCACTGCACCTCGGCTCACGCATGCAGATCCGCATTCGCGCCGACGGTTTCGACGGGGTGATCCGCATGGTGGCCCATGGCGCGGGCATTGCCATCGTGCCGAACGCCGCAATTGAGCGCCGCACGCGCGAGCCTGCGTTTCATTGCGTCCCGCTGCAGGAAGCCTGGGCACACCGGGCATTGTTGTTATGCGCGCGCAATTTCGAACGTTTGCCCGCGTATGCCAAAGCCATGGCCAGGCATTTGGCCGAGTGACGCGCGCTTCTGGACAGCCCGGTGTCGAGCACAGGCATCTGCCAGGTCTCGCGCCACGCTAGGGTGCAGGTTCTTTCCTGCCCCTTTCGGAGCTCACATGACCGCCCCCCTCACCGTCCTGCGCGACACCCATCCGCTGCCCGTACTCGATGCCTGCAAATGGGAAAAACTCGAAGGCGACCCACATACCGTCAACCTCAATGCCTACACCAGCGAAGACGGCAGCAAGATCATGGGCACCTGGATCTGCACACCTGGCAAATGGCGTGTGGATTATGTGAAGTGGGAGTACTGCCATTTCCAGGAAGGCTACTGCGTGATTACCCCGGACGGGATGGCGCCGATTCACCTGCGGGCCGGTGACATTTTTGTCGTTGAGCCAGGCATGAAAGGCACCTGGGAAGTGGTCGAGACCGTGCGCAAATATTTCGTGTTTGCCTGAAACAAAAAAACCGAGAGCCCCCTGTGTGGCGAGGGAGGGATCTCCCTCGCCACAAAAGCCTCTCGATATCAAAGGTCCTGTTGCGGCTTGCGATAGCTGTTCACAATCGCCGAAAAATCTTTCCCGCCTTCGCCCCGTTGGCTCATTGCCTGATACAACTGCTGCGCCACCGCGCCGAGTATCACCGGCTGACGGGCCTGTCGCGCGGCTTCGGTGGCCAGGCCCAGGTCCTTGAGCATCAGGTCGGCGCCGAAACCGCCGGTGTAACCTCGCGCCGCCGGAGCCGTCTCGATCACGCCGGGCCATGGGTTATAGGTGTCCGAGCTCCAGCAACGACCCGTCGAACTGTTGATGATGCTGGCCAGCACTTGCGTGTCGATCCCCAAGGCATCACCGAGCGCCATCGCTTCGCTGACGCCGACCATGGAAATCCCAAGCAGCAGGTTGTTGCAGATCTTGGCGATCTGCCCGGTGCCGACTTCGCCACAATGCACGATGTTGCGGCCCATTTGCCCCAGCACAGGCTGCAAGGTCGCGAACAATTCAGGCGTGGCGCCCACCATGAAGGTCAGGGTGCCTGCCGCCGCGCCGCCGGTGCCGCCCGAGACAGGCGCATCGGCCATGGCCACGCCTTGCCTGGCAGCGGCAGCCGCTACATCGCGGGCGGTTTGCGGATCGATGGTGCTGCAATCCACCGCCGGCGTGCCGGCGGCGATGCCAGCGAGCACGCCGTCCTCACCGAGCCAGACACTGCGCACATGAGCGGCAGCCGGAAGCATGGTAATTACCAGCGCCGCGCCTTGCGCCGCATCACGAGGCGAGGCGCTGATGGTGCCGCCCAATGCCGCGAGCTCGGCCAGCACGGTCTGGTTCAGGTCGAACAGATTCAGCGAATGGCCGGCCTTGAGCAGGTTGCGCGCCATCGGCGCGCCCATGTTGCCCAGGCCGATAAATGCGATATTCATGTCCGGCTCCTCAACGCAAATTGATGGTGGTGTTCACACCGTCGTTGACGCTGTCATCATCGAACCAGCGCGCGGTAACGGTCTTGGTCTGAGTGTAGAACTGCACCACTTGTTTGCCGTACGGACCGAGGTCGCCGAGTTTCGAACCGCGAGAACCGGTGAAGCTGAAGAGCGGCACCGGCACCGGGATCGGGATATTGATGCCCACTTGGCCGACGTCGATTTCGCTCTGGAACTTGCGCGCCGCCGCCCCGCTCTGGGTGAACAAGCCGGTGCCGTTGCCAAATGGATTGGCATTGACCAAGGCAATCGCCTGATCCAGGGTGTCGACTTCCAGCACCACCAGCACCGGGCCAAAGATTTCTTCGGTGTAGATGCGCATGTCGGTGGTCACGCCGGAAAACAGCGTTGGGCCAACGAAGTTGCCCTGCTCGAAGCCCGGTACGCTGATGTCGCGACCGTCCAGTTCAAGCTTCGCGCCTTGCTGCACGCCGCTTTCGATCAATTCGAGGATGCGCGCCTTGGCCCGCTTGGAAATCACCGGGCCGACGTCGGTACCCGGCTCGCTGCCCGCGTTGACCTTGAGTTTTTGCGCCAGGGCCTTGAGTTCCGGCAACCATTGTTTGGCCGCGCCCACCATCACCACGACCGAGGTCGCCATGCAGCGCTGGCCCGCCGCGCCGAAACCGGCACCTACCAAGGCATTGAGGGTTTGCTCGCGATTGGCATCCGGCAGCACGACCGCGTGGTTCTTGGCGCCCATCATCGATTGCACGCGTTTGCCGTGACGGCCCGCCAAGTCATAGACATGGGTGCCAACCGCCGTCGAACCGACGAAGGAAACCGCCTTGATGTCCTTGTGGGTGCAGAGCGCATCCACCACGTCCTTGCCGCCATGCACCACGTTGAGCACTCCCGGCGGCACGCCGGCCTCGATGGCCAGCTCTACCAGCAACATGGTCGACAGCGGATCCTGCTCGGACGGCTTGAGCACGAAGGTATTACCGCAGGCGATGGCCATCGGGAACATCCACAGCGGGATCATTGCCGGGAAGTTGAACGGGGTGATGCCCGCGCACACACCGATCGGCTGGCGCAGCGTGTAGGTGTCCACGCCACCGGCGACGTTCTCGGCAAACTCGCCCATTTGCAGGGTGCCGATGGAACAGGCGTGCTCGACCACTTCCAGGCCACGGAAAATATCGCCCTCGGCGTCAGCAATGGTCTTGCCCTGCTCGGCGCTGAGCACCGCGGCGATGCGCTTGGAGTGCTCACGGATCAACGCCTGGAGCTTGAGCATGATGCGCATCCGCGCACCGATGGGCGTCAGTTTCCAGGTCTGGAAGGCACGCTGGGCGGCGGCGATGGCAGCGTCGACTTCCGGCGCAGTGGCAAACGGGACCCTCGCCAGCACCTGTTGGGTGGCCGGGTTGACGATGTCATGCCATTCGCTGGATTGGGATTCAACCCACTCGCCATTGATCAACAACTTGACGGTTTGCAGAGTGGTATCGCTGGGCGTAAGGGAAACGTTCATGCCGGCCTCCGGGATTGTTCTTATAAGAGAGCGCTGGTTCAGCAAAGACCAAGGTACACAGACACCTTGGTGACGAGACGGTTTTTGGAGTATAGATGTGCAAACTTCTAATAAGAACGCACATAAAAACCGGTCCATCATGCAAAAAAACATCACCTCCCTGGGTTCGCTGAACTGGGACGACCTCAAGTTTTTCCTCGAAGTGGCACGCACCCGCAAGGCCAGCACGGCGGCGAAACGGCTGGCTGTCGATTACACCACCGTGTCCCGACGCATCAGCTCGCTGGAAACATCACTGGGCACGCTGCTGTTTGAGAAATCCCGGACCAACGGTTTTGTCCTGACCGCCGAAGGCCAACGGTTGCTGGGTTACGCGGAGTCGATCGAAAGCACGCTGCACATGGCTTGCGAGCAGGTGTCGGGTTCAGGAGTGGCGCTGTCCGGTCATGTGCGCATGGGCTGTACCGAAGGCTTCGGCAGCTTCTTCGTCACGCCGCAGTTGAGCCACTTCGTCGACGCCTATCCGGCGATTTCCGTCGATATCCTGCCGCTGCCACACTTCATCAGCCTGTCCAAGCGCGAAGCCGACATCGTCATCGCCCTGGAACGCCCCGAACACGGCCCGTATGTATGCTGCAAACTGTGCGACTACCGGCTGCAGCTCTACGCCACCCAGCAATACCTGGACAACCACCCGCCCATTCACCGTCCGGCAGACTTGGGCAAGCATTCGTTCATCAGCTATGTGGACGATTTGGCGTTCAGTTCCGAGCTGCTCTACCTGGCCAACGTGCTTCCCGGCGCGCATGCGCATCTGCGCAGCACCAGCGTGATCGCGCAATACGTGGCGGCGCAGCAAGGCCGGTCGCTGG
This sequence comes from Pseudomonas sp. SWRI92, assembly GCF_014268685.1. NCBI lineage: Bacteria > Pseudomonadati > Pseudomonadota > Gammaproteobacteria > Pseudomonadales > Pseudomonadaceae > Pseudomonas > Pseudomonas sp. SWRI92. Next base: position 12,172 of record NZ_JABWQY010000012.1, on the reverse strand, counting down.
CAATCCTGCCGTGTTTTTTGGCCGCCCAAGACCCGCGTTTGCTGCCGGTACTGCCAGAGGAAATCACCGTGACCCGGCAGTTCTGGATGTACTGCCGGGAGGATTTGAGGAAGCTCAAGCGGATTACCCTGTTGTGGGATTACATCCGCGAGGTGACCGAACAGAACCAGCCATTGCTGATGGGCGCCAGCCGAGAGATGGTATTCGCCGACTAGTCGGCGATGACCACGATGGCGACGCGACGATTCTCGGTGCGACCGTTGGCGGTGTCGTTGGAGGCGACTGGCTGGCTGCTGCCGAGGCCGCGCGACTGAACGTTTTCTTCGCGCATGCCGACGCCGATCAAGACTTTGCCGACACTGTTGGCCCGTCGTATCGACAATTGTTCATTGTAGGCCTGGGAGCCTGATGCGTCGGTATGGCCATCGACGCGTACGCGCTCGATACCTGCACCCAGCAGTGCCTTGCCGATCCGTTCGACGATCTCGGTACTGGCCGGGTTGAGGCTTTCGACGTCGCTGCCAAACAGCACCTTGCCGGAAAGACCGAAGGCCCAGCCTTCGTCAGTCAACTTGAACCCCTGCTCCTTGAGGACCGCTATTTGCGCCGGGGAAAGCCCTTTCTGCGGTGCCGTCTGGCATGCGGTGAGGGTAAAAATCGCGATGCATAAAAATGCCGCGTAACGCAGCAGAGGAAAACGAGAATTTGAAAGCATGCATTCAGCTCCTGGTTTGAAGATCCGCGACCGAGTGCTCCGACCCCGCCGTGTGTTGGCCGCCTCGGGCGAGGCGTTTGGCCTGGTACATCGCCGCGTCGGCGGCACTGAGCAGGGCGCCGGGCGTGGCGCCATGCTCTGGGTAAACGGCAATGCCGATACTGAGGGAGGTCAGGACCGAGGCATTGCCGGGCAGTTGAATTGGCATCTCCATGCTGGCGATGATTTTTTCCGCGATACGTTCGGCGTCTTCGATCTTGTGCAAGGGCGACAACAGCACGGCGAACTCATCACCGCCCAGGCGCGCCACCAGGTCATCCTCGCGCAGCTGCGCTCGGACCCGGGTCGCGACGGCAGTCAATACCGCGTCACCGGCGGCGTGCCCAAAGTTGTCATTGATACCCTTGAAACGATCACTGTCCAGGTACAGGACGGCCACTTGCTCGTCGAGCTTGTTGGCATTACGCAACGCACGGATCAGCCGGCCCTCGAAAAACGCTCGGTTCGGCAACCCCGTCAGACTGTCGTGGCTGGCCTGGTGGGCCAGGGTTTCGTTCTCGCTTTGCAAATGGGTCTGCCAGGACTCAAGTTCAGCGAGCAACGCATTGAAGTCATTGCCCAGATTGTCCAGCTCGGCGATGTCCGCCGGCGGCACCCGACGGTCCAGGACGCGTTCGCAGCGCGCGGCGTGAGCCACTTCAGCCAGGCTGCGCAGAGGCCCGGTGATCGCCCGCAACTGACGTCGCGCCAGAAACAGCGCGACCCAGGCGCTGATCGCCGTGCATAAAATGATCCCCGCCAGGCCGCTAAGCAGAAAACGCAACAGGCTGCCGCCATGTCCTGCCAGCAGGATCCTGCCGACATTCTGCCCTTGATGGACGATGGGCAGGCTGATGGGCTTTTCCAGGAAGGCCTTGGCGATGTGCATTTCCAGCTCCGACAACAGGCCGGTTTCCGGTCGCTGCCAGTGGGCCAATAGTCGACCGTGCTCGTTGAACACCTGGGCATCGGCCACTTCTTCGGTGTTGGCAATCAAGGCAAGCGCTTCGGTGGCGGCAGCCGCGTCATCGAACACCACGGCGGCTTCCACGGTGTAGTTGATGGAACGGGCGATGAGGTGCAAGTTGTGATCGGCATAGACCCGCAAGGCAAGCACACCCAGCAACGTCAGGGAAACGCTGGCCATGGTGATCGCCACCAGCGCGACGATCAAATGACCGCGCCCGATGACCGAGCCCAACGTAGGACGAATCCGTGGTTTGGACGAATTCATGGTGCGGCAGGCCTGCGGCGTGATAGCTGCAGCACGCTCGGATGGATACGCACGCCACTGCGGGCCACCGAATCGAGATTGACCTCGAACGACACTTGTTCATCACCGACCCGCAGGCAGAACAGGCTGCCGACAGTGCATTGATCGCCGCCCTCGCTGATGCTCAACACCGGTTTACCGATCAAAGAGGCAAACAGGCGGGCGCGTTCATCGCCGGTCAGCTGGCCGATGTAGACGGCGTTGCAGTCGGTGGGAATGCCTGGATGGTCCGCCAGCACTCGCTGCACGACCACCGGCCGACCGGTGGCCTGGATGGTGCCTTTGACAAGATCGTCCGTATATTGGGTCGGCCCGACGATGCACAGTTGCAGCTGCGTTGGCTCCACAGGCCAGCGAGCATAGCTGAGTATGCCCATCACGACTTGTGCAACCGCCTCGGCTCGCAGGTCGGCTCGGGTCGTGGACGGTGGATCTTGGGCGACAGCAACAGGCGACAGCAAACACAAGAGAGCAGCAGGCAAATAATGCCGGCATCGCTTCCTGCGAACTGTCTCCCATAGCGTCGTTGTCATGGACAATCTCTTGGTTGTAGATACGAGCCGGAACGATAACACAGTGTCAAAAAGCCAGCGAGACGATGGCCTATAGGGGCTTCCGACAAAAAACAGGCGTTTCATGGTCGAGACTTTGCACCGCTATAGCTTGATCATTCATTCAGCCTGCTCCCATTCCAACATTAATCCGCTCAAGCGCTTGACCTTGCGCCGGACCGCCTCTTCGAATATTCCCGCCCGCGGCTCTATCAGGCTGAACCAGCGCTTGCCCCGGGTAATGGCTGTATACACCAGTTCCTTGGTCAATACCGGATTCAACGCATCGGGAAGAATCAATGCCGTGTGGGTGAATTCCGAGCCCTGGGACTTGTGTACGGTCATGGCGTACACGGTTTCCACGTCATTCAAGCGGCTGGGGAGTACGAAACGCACGCCACCCTGGCCATCGTTACGCGGGAAGGCGACCCGCAAAACCTGTTTGCCCGCGTCAGGCCCGTCACGCTCGGGCAGCTTGAGGGCAATGCCGATATCGCCGTTCATCAATCCGAGCCCATAGTCGTTGCGGGTCATCAATACCGGACGCCCCTCGTACCACAGGTGATCATTTTCGATCAGGCGAGCCCTGAGCAGTGCGGCGGTGATTCGCAGATTCAGCCCTTCGACGCCCCACGGACCTTTGCGTACGGCGCAAAGCAGCTGGAACTCGTCGAACGCCGACAGGACATCCCGCGCCCAATCGGCCCAGCAGTGATCTTCCAACGGGCGAGAAATGGCCGGGCGCAGTTGCCGCATCACGCTCAAATAATGCCGATATCCTTGTGGCCCGGCTGGCAGGCCGTCGAGCAATAAACGCTCAAGCGTCCCGTCGTGCTCGCTTTTCAAGGCCAGGGTAAACAGGTCGTCATATTGGCCTTGCGACAACAACTGACGGGCTTGCTCAGGCTGTTGCGCATTGACCCTGCGAGCCAGTTGGCCGATACCACTGCCCTCGCCAAAACGCCGCGAATGCCTGAGCATCACCACTTGCTGGGCCAAGGGGTGAGCGCCATCGAGGTCCTGCTTCAGATCGCTGGCCGTCAGGTCTTCCCCGCTGACGGACTCGAGCCAGGCCAGGGTCTGCGGGCTGTACCAGCCTTCCTCGGCATCCCGACACAAATCCCCCAGTACCGCACCGGCCTCTACCGAAGCCAATTGGTCCTTGTCCCCCAGCAATACCAACCGCGCATGAGTCGGCAGCGCATCCAGCAAATTCGCCATCATTTCCAAGTCGATCATCGACGCTTCATCGACCACCAATACATCCAGTGGCAATCGATTGCCTCGATGATGACGAAAATGTCGGGTACCGGGACGGCTGCCCAGTAACCGGTGGACCGTAGTGACTTCGCAGGGAATGCGTTCGCGCACGGCATCGGTCACATCCAGCGTGCGGACCTGCTGGCTGATGGACTCGGTCAGGCGTGCCGCTGCCTTGCCGGTCGGTGCGGCCAGGCGAATGCGCAGCGGTTTTCCAGCCTCGACGGCCGGTGCCTGCAGCAAGGCGAGCAGGCGCACGACCGTAGTGGTCTTGCCGGTGCCCGGGCCACCGGTGACGATGCTGAAGGCGCTCCGTGTCGCCAACGCACAGGCCAGTTTCTGCCAGTCGATCGGTCCTGTCTTGCTGGCCGGCCCGAACAACCCGGCCAGGCGCTCGCCCAGGTCAGCGGGAGCAGTTTCATGTTCGGCCAGTCGCTGGCGCAACGCTTCATCGATCCGTCGTTCGTATCCCCAGTAACGACGCAAATAAAGGCGCTTGCCGGACAGTACCAACGGGCGTTGCTGCGCCTCCTCGCCCTTATCGACAGCCAGGGCTACCAGCCGGCTGGATGCCAGGACCTTGCACCAATGGGCACCCTCCAAGGTTCGCAACACCTGGGACGGCAGCAATACCCCGCTTTGCAGGTCACCTTCCGGGGGTAATGACAGTGCAAAATCCGGCTCCTTGAGTGTCTCGAACAAGTCCAGGCAGACATGCCCGTGGCCCAGTTGATGGCTGGTGAGTGCCGCGGCAAGCAAGACCAGCGGGTCGTCATCAGGCGCCAACTCATGGAGAAACGCGACAAAAGCCTTGTCCAGTGCCCGCAGCCAACCGCGCTCCACCCACCGCGTGAGCAACAGTAACAGGTCATTGGCGTGCCCCAAGGGCGCCAGGTTCATCAGGCTCTCGTCATCGGACGCCTTGGGCAGCAGATCGGCAAAAGAACGACTCATAACAATTCTCCCTGCACCCACGCCGGCTCGGCCTTGGGTTCGGGCGCCCCTTGGAACAGGCGATCGAGTTGCTCGATAAGGGTTCGTGGAGGTTTGGTGAAGTACACGCCCTGGCTGGCTGCGCGCGTTCCGCGAAGGAAGATGTACAACGCGCCACCCACGTGCCGGTCGTAGTCATAGTCGGGCAAGCGCGCCTTGAGCTGGCGATGCAGGGCCAACAGGTACAACACGTATTGCAGGTCGTAACGATTGTCCAGGATCGATTGCTCCATGGCCTGCTCGGTGTAGGCCGCATCATCGATACCCAACCAGTTGGATTTGTAGTCGGCCACGTAATAACGACCGTCGTGCTCGAAGGTCAAGTCGATGAAGCCCTTGAACATACCGTTGAGCAACACCGGCTCCGCAGCGATGCGAGCCACGCCACCATGGGTCGATCGGCAGACCAGGTCATCGAGCTTGAGCACGTCGACCTTATGGCTGGCGAACCAGAACTCCATCTCGACTTGGTATCGTTCCAGCTGCCCCAACACCACCGGAGCCTGGCCCGCACCGCTCGGCAAAGGCGTTGTGATCAGGTGCAGCAACCAATCGCCAAGCGTATTGATCCAGCCGTTCCAGCCCCGACGATTGCAGCGCCGGGCAATGGCGTCCTCGATGATCGCCGGCGTCGTTGGAAAGCCTTCGCCGGCGGCCCACTCCAGAAGTCCGTGAAGAAAAGTGCCGGGGTTGGGGCCGCGGGGAAAGCGGTGGATATCGCCGCCGGCAGCGACAGCTTCCCTCGGCGCGTCCGGGTCGAGTCGCTCGTCATCGAACAGCTTCTGCGCCTGCGGATTTTCCGGTGCGGTGTCGCTACCCGCATTGAGGCTGTCGCCGAAGCGTAATGCGCTATAGGACGCGATCCACCAGTTTTCACTGGCCTTACGCACGGGCAACAACGGCTCGAGCAGTAACGCGTCGTTGCGGGCGGGCCGGTAGTGTTCGGCGCTGGGCTGCGGCATCTCCAGGCAGCTCACCGCCTGGCTGCCTTGTTGCAGATCTTCCAGCCACCGCCTCAGTCCCATCGACTCGCTCAGCGGCGCGCCTGCGCCGAGCAGATAACCCAGGGCAGACAGATGCAGGATCGAACGGTTGTTGCTGCCGCGCTTGAGATCGGCGACACCCAGCCAACACGCATGTTGCGCGCGCGTGAGCGCCACGTACAGGAGACGCAGATCCTCGGCCAGACGCTCGTCATCGGACTTGATAATCAGCTCGGGGGTAGGCGAGAGACTGATCTGCGCCTGGCCGGTTTCATCGTGGTAATGCAAAGGCAACCGACTGCCGTCGACCGGTTTCGTCGAGCAAATGAACGGCAAGAAGACCAACGGATATTCGAGCCCCTTGGATTTATGGATCGTAACCACTTTGACCAACTGCTCGTCGCTTTCCAGGCGCAGGATTTGTTCTTCTCCCGCTTGCCCGGTCAATGCCAGGTGTTCGCAAAGATATCGAATCAAGGCTTGTTCGCCATCCAGCTCGACCGCAGCCTGCTGCAACAGCTCGCACAAGTGCAACAAATTGGTTAGCACGCGCTCACCGTCATCGCGCGTCATCAGCGCCTGGGGCAGTTTGAAATCGTGCAGCAGGCGCCTCAGCATGGGCAGCACGCCTTGTGTGCGCCAGACCATCCGATAGCCACGAAATTGCATGACACGACTTTCCCAGGCCAGCTCATCCTGGTTGAGGCGCTCCAACTCTGTCAGTGGCAAATTCAAGGTGATACTGGCCAGCGCTGCCCGCAGCGGTCGCTCGACATCCGGCTCGGCGCAAGCCTTGAGCCAGGTCAGCAGGTCCCGTGCTTCCTGCGAGGCGAAGACCGAGTCCTTGTCCGACAGATACACACTGCGCACACCGCGAGCAGACAACTCGCCTCGCACGGCCTGCGCTTCCTTGCCATCGCGTACCAGAATGGCGATATCGGCCGGCAGGATCCCGCGACGCATTGTTTCTTCCTGGACAAATCCGTCACGCCCCGACTGGCCACCGTTAAGCAGTGCGGTGATTTCACTGGCGCAAGCAGCGGCCATATGCTGTCGATACACCGCGCCGGAAATGGGCTGGTCCGAAGCCAGGTGCCAGATATTCAGGGCTGCCACGGCCTGTCCCGCGACCCGCAAAGACTCCTTGCGTCCTTGGGACTCGACAGGCAGGAACGGCACTGGATTGTTACCCGATGGCTCACGGAACAAGAAAGCCCCCCGCCCCTGCGGACGCGACTCGGCGCTCTGGAAAACATGGTTTACCGCGCTGACCATGGCATGACTGGAACGGAAGTTCGTTCCCAGCGTATGCAACCGGCCAGCCGTGGCTTGCCGGGCGCGCAGGTAGGTATAGATGTCAGCACCGCGAAAAGCATAGATGGCTTGTTTCGGATCACCGATCAGGAAAAGCCCCGTCTCGGGATCATTGTCTCCAATGCGGTAGATGCTTTCGAAGATGCGGTACTGGACCGGATCGGTGTCCTGGAACTCGTCGATCAAAGCGACTGGAAACTGCTCGCGAATCAAGCTCGCCAGGCGCTCCCCGCCCTCAGCCTGCAAAGCCGCGTCCAGGCGCAACAGCATGTCGTCGAAGCCCATCTCCGCCCGGCGACGTTTCTCCGCTTCGAAGCGCGCCCCGACCCACTGCGCGGCATGCTGCAACACTGCGGCCTCGGGGGTGGGCAACGCATCCAGGCTGGCCTTGAGGCTCGACATGGCATCCAGTCCGGGATGATTGGGCACCTCGCCTTTCCAGGCCTCTGCCATGCCCTCGGGCGTCAATCGCGTGAAACCGGTGCCGATATCCAGGAGCTCAAGGCTTTCGTCTTCGACCCAGGCGGTAATTTTCTGAAACCACGGCTCGAAGTAACGGGCCTGCATCTTGCGCCCGTCGACGCTTTTGTTGGCAACGCCCTGCTGGCAGATCTCCAATAGCTCCACGGCCCATTGGCGCCAAGGCGCCTTGAGATCGAGCAAGGCGGCGCTGCGTTCCTGCAGGGACGCAGCGATGAGTTCTGCAGGGGCAAGTCCATCGCCATTGCCGCGCGCGCTGGCAAACAACCCTCTGACGCGCGGCAGCAGCGCGGCGGGCCCGCCCCAATGAGTGCGCACCCAGCTCAACGCTTCGCCCTGCATCGAGTAGCAGAACAGTCGCCAGTAGTCGCGCAGCACCTCGCCGAGCAGTTCGCTGTGATCGGTTTCCAAGGTCTGGGTAAACAGGCTGCCGCTGTCGAAAGCGTGCTCGCGCAGCATCCGCTGGCACCAGCTATGGATAGTCGAAACAGCCGCTTCGTCCATCCACTGCGCGGCAATATCGAGCCGGTTCGCACAGGCTGCCCATTGCTCTGAATCGAACTCGTCGCGCAACGCCGTGATCAACGAGTCCGGGGCAGGAATTTCTTCGCGAAAAAACCGCGCCGCCTCTGCCAGGCGCGTGCGGATACGCTCACGCAGTTCCTTGGTGGCGGCGTCGGTAAAAGTCACCACCAGGATTTGCGGAGGCAGGAGTTCGCGACCAAACCGGTTCTCCGGACCGCCATGCCCCAATACCAGGCGCAGGTACAGCGCCGAGATGGTAAAGGTCTTGCCTGTCCCGGCACTGGCTTCGATCAACTGGCTGCCACGTAGCGGAAAGGCCAGGGCCAAAGGGATTTGCCGGCTCATGGACGTCCTTCCTCGGCGGTCAATGAACGCCACGGGGCTTCGATTAGCGGTCGGTAAAGCGCATCGCACCAATCGGGAAATGTTTCGTCAGCCACCAAGGCATCGAAGTCGGCATATTGTCGAGCTAGCGCCGGGCTTTCGCGTCGCTCACCTTCGAACGTCAACCCGTCGCCTTCATAGGCTTTTCGAGCCGCCGCCTCGGCTTTGTCCAGGTCGCCCTGGCCGAGCCAGGCGAAAGCCGTCTTCACCGCTATCGGTAAAGGCTGGCGCATACCGCTCTGCCAGGCTTGCAACAGATCGCCGAGCAGCTTTCGCGCAACCGGCTCCTCAAAAGGCTCCAGTAGTAAACTATCGTCGCTGGCGACCAATGCCGTCGTCATCGAAAGTCCGCTGGCGCAGGCTACGAGATGGTTAACCCAGGGGCGTATCAGGCGATGCCATTTGCGGGTCTTGGTAGAGCCAATGCTGTTCGGGATCGCGGTAATGGCCAGGACTTCACCATCGGATCGCTGGTGCAAGCCGCTGAGCCAACCTTCTACGCTGACATCGTTCAGTTGCAGGCTGACAGGCAACGCGCTTGTCAGCGGGGTTGGCCATAACGCCAGGAGCTGCTGGTAACGCTGGAGCAGGTCAGGCAGCGGCTCTACCAACTCACGCTGCATGCATTCACCAAAACCAGCCATGGGTAACAGGCCGCTGTTCTGTAACCTCCGGGCATGAGCCTCCAAGGCCAGATCCGGTTGATCGAGGCGAACGAGAGCAGCCTCGAGCAGGCTGTCACTCAAGCTGTAGCGCTGCAGGGCATCGAGGACGAAGGGTTCGTCATTGGCCAGCGGAGCTTCAAAGGTCTCGAAAAACACCTTGAGCCGCTGACTGAAGAAATGACGGACAGGGTTGCGTAGGAAGTCCTGCAACTGACCAAGGGCCAAGGGTTCTTCCTGGACGTAGGGTGCCAACATTGGAGGCGTGGCGACCTGGTCGTGGCTATGGTGAAGCGCGCGCCATTCGCTGGCATAGCTGAACAGATCATCGCCCTGATAAAAGTAACGGGCGCTGAACGGTTGTAAAGGATGTTCTTGGGTCAGTGCTTCGAGAAGCTCGCCATCGCTATTGCCATCTGGCAATCGCCAGCCGCTGGCGAGATGGTCACGCAACTGGCCGATCAATACGGATGCAGGCCGCTCGCTGTTGTCACGGATACTGCGGCCGACCCAACTGATATAAAGCTTCTCCCGCGCAGAAAGCAGCGCTTCCAATAACAGGTAGCGGTCGTCCTCACGCCGGGAACGGTCGCCAGGTCGGTAGTCGCTACCCATGAGGTCGAAGTCCAACGGCGGTTGCGCTCGCGGGTAATCACCGTCGTTCATTCCCAACAGGCAGACCAGCTTGAAGGGGATGGCGCGCATCGGCATCAAGGTACAGAAATTGACCGCCCCGGCGAGGAAGCGCTGGGACAATCGCCCCTGATCCAGCCCGGCCAGCCAGGCTTCTCTCACGACCGTCAAAGGCAGCTCGTCATCCAGTCCAACCGAATCGCAGGTTTCCAGCCAGGTTTCACGCAGGTCCTCCAGTTGGGCCAGCAAGTAGTCGTCATGTTCGTTGCTCGCCAAGAAGAACAACTGCATTAAATCATGCAGACGCGCGCCCCAATCCTGGGGTGACGCCGGTTGGCTAAGCTCTTGATGGGCGACCTCAAGCGCGTCCAGCAGAGCAACCAGCGGACCGATCAATGCGGCGTCAAGGCCGCCGATTTCGTCATAGGGCTCAATGCCCTCGTAAGCCTGCGAGGTGCCGACCGCGTATCCCAGCAACATGCGACGCAGGCCAAAACGCCAGCTGTTCTGTTCAAGCTCCGCAGGCAACCCCAACCCGGCACGATGCTCGGCGCTCATTCCCCAGCGGATGCCGGCTCCCTCGATCCAGCGGTGCAGTGTCGGCAAGTCAACCTCGTCAATGCCGAATCGCTCGCGCAATGCCGGGACATCCAGCAAATCAAGGATTTCGCTGACCGGGAAGCGACTATCAGGCAGCTTGAGCAAATGCTCGACGGCGATCAACAGCGGGTCGCGTCCACGCTGGCCCTGGTCGGTCAGCGTGAATGGAATGAAACGAGGGTCGGTCCTGTCGAGCTGACCGAATACTGCCCGGATATGCGGCGCATAACTGTCGATGTCCGGGACCATGACGATGATATCCCGTGGGCGCAGGGTCGGGTCCTTGCTGAAATGGGCGAGCAACTGATCATGAAGGATTTCAACTTCGCGCTGGGCGCTGTGGGCAATATGAAAACGGATCGATCCGTCTCGCTCAGTATCGACCGCTGGCCAGTGCTCCCGGGTTTCGTCCAAGGGACGCAATTCGAGGATGTCATCCTGCAGCTGGCTGAGAAGGGTCGTGGGATCACTCTCGCTGAACAAATCGATCCGTCCCTCGCGAAATACCGAACGATAGGTGTTTGGATCGTCATAACTGTCGAGGAGGTTGATGTAGTCACGCCCTTGCTTCCCCCAGGCCGCCAAAAGCGGATGAGCGTGCTGATGCAAAGTTTGCGGGTCGAGGATTTCTGGCATGCCGGTCTTGCGCGCCTGCCGCTTGTATTGATGGCGAAGCAAATCCTTGTCGGCCACGATGTCAGCCCAATGGTGGCGGCACGGGTTGTGGACACACAACAGAACCTGGCTGAATCGTGACAGACCGGCGAGAGCCTCGAGAGCTTGTGCAGGCAACGAGGAGATGCCGAAGACTATTACCCGCGCAGGCAGACCTTGGGGAGCGACATCCAGGCCATTGATTCGCTCGATATAGCGTTGATGGACCCCTGCTCGGCTTTGAGCCATGCCCTTCTCACCCACATCCAGCAACAAGGCCCGCCACAACTCCGCTTGCCAACAATTTGCCGGAGCAAGCGGCTTGGCTTCACCACGGACGCTTCGCGTCTGATGTCGTCCCTGCGCCCAGTCTTCAAGCCAGTCGGCCCGGTACACCTGATATTGATCGAACAGATCGGCCAGGCGCTCAGACAGTTGGTATCGCTTGCGCAAATCCGTGTCATGGGTAAGAAAACGTCGCAGGGGTTCGAAATGGGGCTGTTCGATCAATTGCGGAAGGAGGCGCATCAGTCTCCACGTGAGCGGAGCCTTGTCCAGCAGCGACTTGGCCGGAATTTCGTCACGGCCAAGTACCATCCGATAGAGCTGCCACATAAAGCTGCCGGGCAACTGCACATCAATGGCAGCCGCAATACCGCAACCGCCCGTGTCATCGTCCTGGGGATCTTCTGCCAGTGCCAACTTCAGCCATTGGGCAATGCCGTTGCTTTGTACCAGCGCGATTTCATTCTCAAGAGGCCTCAGCGGATAACGCCGCATCAGGCTGATTACCAGGCTGCGCAGCTCATCGAGGCGATTCCCATGGACCACCATGAAAGCAGGGGTGAGGGACGTCGCGTCTGGCATAAGGGCATCCTTGAAAAGTGCAAAAGCTAGGGCAGAACCTTAGCACTGTCGGGTGGCTGTGACAGCCAGGACCTGTCCGTGTCTGTCGTAAGAACTTTCCTGCAGGCAAAACAAAACCCCTACCTGCGTCAGCAGATAGGGGTTTTGGAATTTAATCTTGACGATGACCTACTCTCACATGGGGAAACCCCACACTACCATCGGCGATGCATCGTTTCACTGCTGAGTTCGGGATGGGA